>JADZCY010000175.1 GCA_020851325.1 Acidobacteriota bacterium
GACGTCGCCGCCCCCGACTCGCCGTCCAACGCCAGCGGCAATGTCACACCTTCCACCAGCACCGTCGAGGAATTCACGATCGCCGCGGGTTCGCCCGCTGCGGTGGCGTCGCGCTTGTCGCCCTCCACCGCGATCGCCGCCGTATGGCTGGCCGGCACCGTGATCGGCATCGTGTGGTTGATGCTGGGTCTGCGGCGCTTACGCCGAGTTCGTGCGGGAGCGCGAGAAGACAGTAACGAGTGGAGGCGTGACGCGCAGATCCTAGGCGAGCGTCTCGGCTTGCGACATCCAGTGCGCGTGCTGCACGGCTCACACCCGGCGCTGCTCATTGCGTGGGGCTGGCGGACGCCCACCATCCTGCTGCCGTCGGGCGCCGAGCACTGGCACGACGATCGTCGTCGCGTCGTCCTGGCACATGAACTCGCGCATCTTGCCCGTGGCGACTGGAGCGCGCAACTGGCGGGCGAAGTGCTGCGCACGCTCTACTGGTTCAACCCGTTGACGTGGATCGCCTGCCGCTGGCTGCGCCTCGAGAGCGAGTGCGCGTGCGACGACCACGTGCTCGCCGAAGGGATTTCCGCGCCGGACTACGCCACGCATCTGCTCGATATCGCCCGCACCCTGCACGCTCATCGCCATCCGGCTTTGCCTGCGCCGGCCATGGCCCGTCCCACCAGCCTTGAAGGGAGAGTTCGCGCCATGCTGAATCACCGCCGCAACCGCCGTCCGTTGTCCTCGTCATTGCGCCAGGCCATCATCGTTGGCGGCCTCGCGCTCACGCTGCTCGTCGCCGGCGCCCGCGCGCAGGCGCAGTTCTATCCGGTCACCGGCACCATCATCGACCCGACCAATCGTGTCTTGCCGAACGTGCAGGTGTCGCTGGCGGACCGTGCCAGTCAGGCGCGCTATGAAGTGCGCACCGACAGTTCCGGCCGCTACACCTTCGCCGGCGTGCCGGTGGCCGACTACACGCTGGAAGCCCGCACGCCAGGCTTCGCGCCGTCGACGCAGGCCATCCGTGTCGAGGGTCAGACGACCAGGGACCTCCGCATGGAAGTGGGCACGCTGGAGGAGACGATCACGGTGAAGAACGCGCCGCCTGACGCCGGCAATCAGCCTCCCCTGGCGCAGCGTCGCGCCGAGGCCCTCGTCAAGTTCGAGGAACTGGCTGAACGCGCCGGCGCGCCGTGCCGCGCCGCCCAACCGCCGGCGGTCGGCGGCAACATCTTCGCGCCGCGCAAGCTGTTGCACGTGACGGCGGTCTATCCCGAAAGCCTACGTAACACGGCGACGGGCGGCATCGTGACGATGAAGGCGGTGATCGGCACCGACGGCACGGTGCGCGACATCCAGGCGCTGGAGGGTCCGCATCCCGAGTTGGAAGCCGCCGCCGCCGACGCCGTGCGGCAGTGGCAGTTCAGCGCCACCTACCTGAACTGCGAACCGATCGAGGTGCAGATGAAGGTGACGACCAACTTCGTCCCGCAATAGAAGTGCTTGGGGTCAGGTCACGATTCGTGAGCCACCGGCAATATGTTGGGGATGACTCGATGGTCACCCCCAGGTGTGGCACCCGATGAACCGTGAACTCACGAATCGTGACCTGACCCCTCTCTGCCGACCCCTCTCCGAACTCACGAATCGTGACCTGACCCCAAGGCTGCTACGATCGCGAAAGATGCTCGACGCCGAGCCCTCCCGCGACGTGTTTCTGCTTTCTCCCGCGCACTGCGGCGGACGCCGCGCCGGCATGCTGCTCAGGCCTGGCGCCACTTCTTCCCTCGCCGTGCGTCTCCGCGAGGGCACGCTGACGCTCGGCGAAGCGTTCAGCTTCATGAGCGGCCTCTACTTCCGCGGCAAGCTGGCCTACGCGCGCGCCTTCGCGCCCGATCGCACGCTGGTGATCACGCCCACGCGCGGACTATTGCCGCCGGACACGCTCGTCGACATCGCCGTGATTCAGGAGTTCGCGACGGTGGACATCGCCGACGGCGGCAATCGCTTCAGCGCGCCGCTACGCCGCGACGTAGAGGCGCTGCTCGAGCGCGCCGGAAGCAGCGCGCGCTTCGTGCTCCTCGGCAGCATCGCCACCGGCAAGTACGTCGACGTGCTGGCGCCGGCGCTGGGTCCGCGGCTGCACTACCCCATCGACTTCATCGGCCGCGGCGACATGAGCCGCGGCGGCCTGCTGCTGCGAAGCGCCGCCAGCGGCGACGCGCTCAGCTACGTGCCGCTCGACGCCACCGCGCCGCGCCGTGGCACGCGACCCGCCAAGCTGCCGCCGCTGCCACGACGAGGGGTCCTGTCATGAGCGACACGCCGTTCGCCGGCTTCGTCCTGCCGCCACCGATCGAACCGATGCTGGCGAAAATCAGCGAGACGATTCCCGGCGGCCCCTTCCTGTACGAACCGAAGTGGGATGGCTTTCGCGCGATCGTGTTTCGTCACGGCGACGAGGTCTACATCCAGAGCCGCGACTCGAAGCCGCTGAATCGCTACTTCCCTGAACTCTGCGCCGCGCTGATTGCTGCCCTGCCCTCCGGCGCTGTGGTCGACGGCGAAATCGTCATCGCCACGCCGGACGGCCTGGACTTCGATGCGCTGCAGATGCGCCTGCATCCGGCGGCGTCGCGCGTCGCGAAACTGGCGGCGGCGATCCCGACCTCGTTCGTGGCGTTCGACCTGCTGGCGGTGAACGACACCGACATCCGTGAGTCGCCGCAGCGCGAGCGGCGGGCTCGGCTCGAACAGTTACTGCGCGATGTGCAGCGCCCCGTGCACCTGACGCCGATGACACGCGATGCCGCGCTGGCCACCGACTGGCTCAATCGTTTCGAAGGCGCAGGACTCGACGGCGTGATCGCGAAGCCGGAGGATGGCACGTATCAGCCCGGCAAACGCGCCATGTTCAAGATCAAGCACGCCCGCACCGCCGACTGCGTCGTCGCCGGATTCCGCTGGCATGTGAAGGGGCCGAACGAACTGGTGGGATCGCTGCTGCTCGGGCTGTACGACGCGCAAGGCGTGCTGCAGCACGTCGGCGTCACCTCGGCGTTCACCACCGTGGTGCGGCGTGAACTCGCGCGTGAGCTCGAGCCGTTGCGTAAGGACGCGCTGAAGGATCATCCGTGGCGGGCCTGGGCGTCGAGTGAGGTGACCTCGCGCATGCCGGGCGGACAGAGCCGCTGGAGCAGCGGCAAGGACTTGTCGTGGGAACCGCTGCGCATCGAGCGCGTGTGCGAGGTGAAGTACGACCACATGCAGGGTGATCGCTTCCGGCATGCGGCCGTCTTCCAGCGCTGGCGGCCGGACAAGCCGCCGTCGGCCTGCGGCTACGATCAGCTCGAGGTCACGACGCCGTACGAGCTTTCGAAGGTCTTCGGCGCCGGCCAGTCTCCGGATTGACGTCCGCCCATTCGTTGGGCGTGTCGTCGGGATCGAGCGCTTCCTGCGGGGGACGCAGATCGTCCGGCACGTGTTCGAGGTTGATCCGCACGCGCGTCCACGTGGTGAATCGGCCGCGCATGGCATCGACCAGCACGTCGGCCTCTTGCAGGTGCGCGGCAGCCTCGGGGTGCCGCGCCTTCCAGCGATCGACACCGGCCAGTGCCGCGTCCTTCGACGCGGACCGCGCGATCTCGATGAGCGGCTTCGTCGGCACGCGCCGCTTCGTCGATGCGCGCCGTTTCGACGGCTGCACGCGCGGTGGCTCACCGGACTGCTTGCGATAGTGCAGCGGCCACGGTGCGTCGCCTTGACCTTCGCGTTCCTGCCGCGCCGACAGTTCCAGCGCGCGTTCGAGCGAACCGGCGTGCGCATCGATGCCGGCGTGACGATCGCCCACCGCTGCAAACCGCGCCGGCATCGTCTTCAGCGTGAAGTCCGCGGGGTCAGCGTCGTTCACTTCGTCCCACGTGAGCGGTGCCGACACGCGCGCGTCGGGCTTGGGCCGCACGGAATACGCCGCGGCGACGGTGCGATCCTTGGCGTTCTGGTTGTAGTCGAGGAACACGCCATGACGTTCCTCCTTCCACCACTTGCTGGTGGCGAGTGTCGGTGCACGACGCTCCACGTCCCGCGCGATCGCCAGCGCGGCTCGGCGCACCTCGTCGAAGCCCCATCGTCGTTCGATGCGCACGTTCACATGGATGCCGCGCGAACCGGACGTCTTCGGCCAGCCGACCAGCCCCAGATCGTCGAACGTTGCCTGCACCACGCGCGCGACATCCTGGATCTGCGTCCATGCCACGCCGGGCACCGGATCGAGATCGATGCGAAGTTCGTCTGGATGATCGAGGTCATCAGCGCGCACCGGATGCGGGTGCAGTTCGAGGCACGCGAGGTTGGCCATCCACGCAAGCGTGGCGGCGTCTCGAGGAACAACTTCTTCGGCGGTGCGTCCGGATGGAAACTGCAGCGCCACCACGTCCACCCACTCCGGCCGCGACGCAGGCGCGCGTTTCTGATAGAAGAACTCGGCACCGATGCCGTTGGGATAACGCACCAGCACGTTCGGTCGATCGCCAGCGGCGCGCAAGGCGCCATCCGCCACGGCCAGGTAGTAATACACGAGGTCGCGTTTGGTCACGCCGGCGTCGGGGAACAACACCTTGTCGGGGTTGCTGATCGACACCTCGCGTCCCGCGACGTTCACCAACTCTGCTTCAGCCGCGGGCGCCACGGCTCATCTTACGACGGCGGAGAAGGACCGCCGCTTCGCGGCGTTGGGGGCATCAGGACCGCGCTTGCGCGCGGTGGGAAATCAACAGGCTTAGCCCTTCAAGCCCCAAGCCCTTCAAGCCGTTCAAGCCCTCCAAGTCGTTCAAGCCCTCCAAGTCGTTCAAGCCCTTCAGGCCTCCAGTCCCCCAGTCCTCCGTGTCGGCATACGTGTTGCTGCCTGCCCCGCCATGGCTGAACAACATCGTCGTCCAGACCCCGATGCGGTCGAGAGTGGGAACACGGCTACACAGGAAGAACGAGTCTCGGGCGGGCCGCAGCCGACGACCGGCCCGGGCGAGGTGCGCACCGAGCGGCCGTCGTTTGCGAAGCTGAAGGACGATCCGCTCGCCACCGCCGGGACCGGCGGCAGCGAGGAACCGAAGGGACGTCAACGGCCGGGGTTGGCCGCGAACCGCACGGACAACAAAGCCGGCGGCTGATCACTCACTCGTTGGTCATCGCGCGCGCCATCTCGGCGGCCGAGACCGGCGTCGACGGGCCATGGAACATCCCGTTGAAGATGAGGCGGAACGTCGCGCGCGGTTGCGTGCGGAAGTCGACCTGCGATCCGTAAGCGACGACGTAGCCCTTGCCGACGCGGAAGGACAACACGTTCGCCTGGTCCTTCAGGTATTCCTCACCGAGCAGCCAGCCGCTCTGCAGGATGTTCTCGCGCGGGTAGCGCGAGACCACCTTGGTCTCGATGCCGAAGCCGGGGCGCAGGCGATACGCCTGATCGCTCTCGAAGAAGATCGGCCACTGCTCCGGCATGCCCCACGCCACCGGGTTCGTGGTGTCGAACTCGTTCAACAGCAGCGAGCCCGGGCAATAGAACAGCGACGTCGGATCCGCGACGCGATCGCGCAGCGTCTGCATCAGCCGCGCCGGGCTCGAGAAGGCGTCACGCAGCGTGCGGTCCACCGTGCTGGCCGGCACCTGCGCGCCGGCGCCGGATGCCGGCGCACCAAACCGCGGCGGCGCTTCGGGCAGCGCCTTCTCGATCGGCAGATCGAGGAGTTCGCGCGCCGTCTCCACCGACGATCCGATGGCGAGTAGCGTGCCGCCGTTCTCGACAAACGACTTCAGCTTCGTCCACCCCGCCTCGCCGACACCGAACGCCCACGACCACTCCGCCGCGTCATGCTGCTTCGGGTTCAGTCCATTGACGATGCGCGCACGGGTGGTGTTGGTGGGGAGGAGGATGACGTCGTACTTCTGATTGAGGTCGCCGGTGAAGTCCTGCGACTTCACGATCTCGTGCGAGATGCCGTACTGCTCGAGCAGCCACATCAGCCAGCCGCCCGGCATGTTGTTGGCGCCCTTCCACAAACCAACCTTCGTCCCCGGCTTCAAGCGGAAGCCATCCACCGACGGCATCTGGTCGGCGCCCTTCACGACCAGGCCAAGGCTCGCCGCCGCCTTCTCCACGATCGGCTGCGAGGCCGCGGTCGACGGAATGATGAACGTGCCTGGCGCGTGGCCGTCGAAGGCCGCGCTGGCGCGGAAGGTCGGGATGTTCGCCTTCTGCAGTTCGGCGACAAGCTTGAACACGCCGTAGGACTCTGGACCAATCAGATACGCCGCCTTCGGACGCGCCGGCGCCGGCGTGATGATCGGCGCGACGGCCTTCACCAGTTCGAGCGGCGCCTCGAACGCCTTGTCCACCGAATCGACGGTGACGCCCATCAGCATCCACAGCGTGTGACCAGTAACGTCGTACGGCGGCTCCGGCGGTCCACCGGGGAACACGCGCAGGTCCGGATAGATCTGTTTCTCGAGCAGCGTCTTGGCAAACGCGCCGTAGGGCTGCGCCGTCTTCACCACATACGACCCCGCCGGATACTGCCTGCCGTTGGCCGAGAACGCCGCCGTCGCGCGATGGATCTCGACGTCACCGAGTTCGAGGATCTCGAGCATCTCGTAGGTGGCGAACTGATCACGCTGCGTCGACGGAATGACGAACGCGAACGGGCCCTTGTCGTAGTTCACCCAGTCGCGGTGCACCGTGTAGAAGTTGTAGAGCCACTCGCGGCCGTACTTCGCGACGTGCGAGATGCCGGCGAGCGCCGCGGTAACGCCGTAGTCCACCTGCTGCCCCAGCGTCCACGTGTCCTTGCTGTACGGCACGGGGAAACTCCAGCGCGGCTCCTGCGGTCCGAGCGGCTGTCCCTTCTGCGGATTGACGAACGGATCGGCGAGGTTCGGTCCCGAGCTGGCAATCTCGGTGAGGATGCGCGGCTGCCCGTGGTAGACCATGTACTGACGCGCCGGCGTCCACATGTCGTAGCCCTCGTTCCACGCCACGCCTTCCTTGCCTTCGGCGATCAGCGCCGACGCCATCGCCTGACCGACCGTCGCCTGCCCCAGCGCCAGCACGGGATGGATGTTGACGTCGAACGGATCGGTGAACGGCGGCACGAAGATGCGCGAGCCGGTGGCACCCTGCTGGTGCATGTCGTGCGAGATGATCGGCCGGTACTTGTTCTGCACCAGCTCGATGTTCATGCGCGTCTCTTTCTGCGTCAGCATGAACCAGTCGCGGTTGTCGTCGTGGCCGACGTACTTGTGATACAGGTCCGGGTAGACGCGGTTGTACGGCGTGCCCTTGGTCTTGTACCAATGATCGATCACCAGGTGCTGACCGTCGGGATTGACCGACGGCACCAGCAGCACCACCGAGTTGTCGAGGATCTCGCGGATGAACGGCGAGTTCTCGGTCGCCAGCCGATGGACGATGTTGATGATCGCCTGGCCGTTCGAGACTTCAGTGGAGTGAATGGTGGCGTAGAGCAGATAGAACGGCTTGCCTTCGGCGGCCAGCTTCTGCGCTTCGCCGTCCGACAACCCGCGCGGATCCGCCAGACGCCGATTGATCGTGACGAGGCGATCGAACCGGGCGAGGTTCTGCGGCGAACTGATCCTGAGCAGCGCGTAGTCGTGCCCCATCGTCGTCTTGCCGAGGACCTCGAACTTGACGCGGTCGGTCTGCTTGGCGAGCAGCGCGAAGTACTCGAGGATCTTCGGATAGGCGGCGAGCTCGCCATCGGCGCCGATCGTGAAACCGAAAAACTTGTCGGGCGCGGGCACGGTTTGCGCGCCGATGGTCGGCGCGGTGACGAGCGCGAAACAGAGTGCAACGGAGAGAGCTGCGAATCGCATGGTGAGATTCCTCTGAACGCGGGGATCTTAGCACCGGGGGCGAGGCCAGCTCGGCACTACGCGCGAGCGGTTCCACCGGCACCGGCTGGCGCTAGGATAAGGAGCATGAGCGATCGCGTTGTCGTCCATCTGCCGCCGATGCCTCAGCCCAAGGATTTCGGTCTCGATGCCAAGACTCCCAACGACAGTCCCGCCGCCGAGCGCTACACGCATGCGCTGAGCGTGTGGGAACGGGTCGTCGATGGCATTTCCGAGCGCGTCGGCCCGCGCAAGAAGCGCTGATCGGCCTCCGGCTCACTTGACTCCGCAAGTGGATTGAGGGGGTTCATCGGCGCCGACCGCCAACGTCCCCAGGGAGGTCCGGATGATTCCGTCATCACGCCGCGACCTGGCGCTCGCCGCCAGCGTCGTGTTGTTTGCGTCGTTCACCGCCGGCTGCGCGGGAGGCGGCGCTCCTGCCGACAAGCAGCCGCACGTCGAGCATCTCAGCCTGTCGGCGCACCGGCAATGGCGCATCGTCTCGGTGCAGCCGTATGCCGGGCTCGAGGATGTCGAGCTCGTGCGCGTCGACTGGCCGACGGCCGACAGCCCGCGGCTGGCCTTTGCGCTGACGCGTGAGGACCTCAAGGCGGGCGATCCCATCTGCCTCGACCACATCATGGAGATCGACACGCTGTGGGCGCACCCGATGCCCGAAGGGGGATGCGCGGCTCGACCAGCCGTCGGCAAGTAGGCGCGACGGCCGCCGTGCCGACCCGTGTGGCGACTGGCCTGCACAGTCGATCGCGCTCATCCGTTGACGCCCGGCACGTCGCGGCGATACCCTCGGCGGCCTGGGTCTCAGGACGTCCTAGGTCCTAGGTCTTAGGTCTTAGGTGGTCTTAGGGCAAGCGCTTGTGCCTAGGACTTGGGACCTAGGACTTAGGACCTAGAGGACTTAGGACTTGATTTGGCCTGTCGCGCGGGACGCTTCTTCGCGAGTCCGGCATCCAAGAGGACACGTATGAGTCTGCCGGTGTTTGCCAACGTTCTGGTGTTCGCCCTTGTCATCGCCTGGCTGGCCCGGCGGCGGCAGCGGGGCGGCGCCGTCTCGACCAACGTCCTGCTGGCCGTCGTGCTCGGCGTCGGCCTCGGCGCGGCGCTTCAGGCCGTCTACGGACTTGGGACACCGACGCTCACCGGGACGCTCACCTGGATCGGGGTGGTGGGCAGCGGCTATGTCCGTCTGCTGCAGATGGTCATCGCACCCCTCGTGCTCATCTCGATCCTGGCGGCGATGACCAAGCTCGACAACGCGCGCGCGCTGGGCGGCATCAGCGCCGGCGTGATTGGCCTGCTGATGGTCACCACGGCGATCTCCGCGTTGATCGGCGTCGGCATGACCGAACTGTTCGGCCTGCGCGCCGACGCGCTCGTGCAGGGCGCGCGTGAACTCGAGCGCGGCAACGCGATGGAGGCACAGGTGGCCGAGGCAGCGCGCCTCACCATCCCGGCGCTGCTGCAGTCGTTCATCCCGAGCAACATCTTCGCGGACCTCGCCGGCACGCGCTCCACCTCGGTCATCGGCGTCGTCATCTTTGCCGTGCTGCTCGGCATCGCCGTGCTCAGCCTGCGGCGCGAGAATGCCGAACTCGGTGATCGCCTCGTCAAGGGCATCGAGACCTTCCAGGCGCTCATCATGCGCCTCGTCCGCATCGTCATTCGCCTGACGCCGTACGGCGTGCTGGCGCTGATGACGCGCGTCGTGGCGACGTCGAACGTCAACGACATCGTCAATCTGGGCGGCTTCGTCGTCGCGTCGTACATCGGTATGGCGCTGATCCTGCTGGTGCACGCCGGCATCATCACGCTGGCGGGGCTCAGCCCGGTGCGCTTCTATCAGAAGATCTGGCCGGTGCTGACCTTTGCGTTCACGTCACGATCGAGCGCCGCGACGATTCCGCTCAGTGTCGAGACGCAGGTGACGCGACTCGGCGTCGCGCCGGCCGTGGCCAACTTCGCGGCCAGTTTTGGCGCCACCATCGGGCAGAACGCCTGCGCGGGTCTCTACCCCGCCATGCTGGCGGTGATGATTGCGCCGTCGGCGGGCGTCGATCCCTCGTCGTGGTCGTTCATCGGTTCGGTGGTCGGCATCGCGACGATTGGTTCGGTCGGCATCGCCGGCGTCGGCGGCGGCGCGACGTTCGCGGCACTTGTCGTACTGTCGGCGATGAACCTGCCGGTGGCGCTGGCGGGACTGCTCATTTCGGTCGAGCCGCTGATCGACATGGGCCGCACGGCGGTGAACGTCAGTGGTTCGATGACCGCCGGGACCGTCACGAGCCGCCTGCTCGGACAGACCGACATGGCGGTGTATGCCGCCGGCCATCCGATCGCGCCTGAAGGCGTCGAAGACGATAACCACGCCGGCGAAGCATCGCCGGTGCCGGCCGCCGGCTGATCGACGCCGCGCCGCGTGTCGCGGCTTGGGGTAGCATGCCGCCATGCCGATCATCGCTGACAAGAAGAAGCGCGAACGCATCATCGCTCTGCTCGAGAAGGCGTACTGGATGGAAATGGAGACGGTGATGAACTACATCGCCGCGTCCACCAACCTCGACGGCGTGCGGGCCGAGGAGATCAAGAAGAGCCTGGCCGCCGACGTCACCGCCGAACTCGGACACGCGCAGCTGTTCGCCAAACGGATCAAGACGCTGTCGGGCATCGTCCCGGGCAGCCAGGGCTTCGAGGCCGAGCAGAGCTTCCTGCAGCCGCCGAAGCGCACCACCGATGTCGTCTCGATCATCAAGGGCGTGATTGCCGCCGAGGAATCGGCCATCGCGCACTACAACACGGTCATCAAGGAATGCGACGGCATCGACTACGTCACGCAGGACATGGTGATCACGATCCTCACCGATGAACAGGACCACCTGCGCGAGTTCGAAGGGTTTCTGAAGGAGTATGAAACCAAGTAGAGATCGGGAGACGGGAGGCGGGAGACGGGAGGCCCTTCGACTTCGCTCAGGGCAAGCGGGAGGTGGGAGGCGAACGCGAAGGCGCGCGCCGGGAGGGGGATCGCGGGAGGGACGGAAGAACGCTCGGGACAGCTTTCGCTTGCCGGGAGTGTCTGGCCCTCAGCTTTGCTCGCCACCAAAAACGAAGATCGATGGGCGGAACACTCTCCGCCCATCTTCCTACCGCGCGCAAGCGCGGTCCCTGAATCCCACCGACGCCGAAGGCGGCGGTCCTTCCTACCGCTTCAGCCTCGGCACGTATTTCGTGACGCCCTGCACGGGACCGACTTCGCCGGCGTAGACGTTGCCGGCCGCGTCCACCGTGACGCCCTCGCCCATCGATCCATACCCGCCCATACCCGACGCCTGCTTCGACACGTGCTCGGGGACGAAGAACCACACCTCGCCCGTGCGCGCGCTGCCGACGCGCAGGCCCTTGCGCCAGCCGGCGTTGTAGTTGTCGTCACTTTCCGAATCGATCGCGTAGAGCGTGTCGTCGGCGGTGATCGCCAGCCCGCTGATGCGGCTGAACTGATACCACGTATCGAGCAGCTTGCCTTCCTGATCGAAGATCATCAGCCGCCGATTGCCGCGGTCGGCGACAAACAGCCGTCCCTTCGAGTCGAACGCCAGCGCGTGCGGGCCGCGGAACTCGGACGGGCCGTAGCCGTAGGCGCCAAAGGTCTTGATGAACTTGCCGTCGGCCGAGAACTTCGAGATGCGGCCGATGCCGTTCGGCGGATTCTGATCGAGGTACTGCGCGTTGTGCGCCTCGGCGACGAAGATGCTGCCGTCGGCCGCGATGGCGACGTCGTTCGGTTCGGTGAACGCCTCGGGCGGATTGCCCGTCTTGCCCGGCGTGCCGAGCACCAGCAGCACCTTGCCGTCCGGACTGAACTTCGTCACGGTGTGGCCCTTCCCCGCCGCGTCGGGGAACTGCTTCAGTTCGGCATCGGTGGCCGAGCGCGCGTCGACGATCCACACGTTGCCCTGGCGATCGACGTCGATGCCGTGCGGCCACAGGATCTGTCCGGCGCCAAAGCTTCTGACCACCTTGCCGTTCGGATCGAGCTTGACGATCGGATCGACTTTCGATCCGGCGCACGAATTTGTGCCGCAGCGGTCACCCGCCCAGATGGACTTGCCGTCGATGTCCACGGCGACGGCACTCACCGATCCCCATTTGCGGCCGTCGGGCAGCGTGCCGAAGTTGCGCACGGTCTCGTACGGGTTGGGCAGGTTGTTGATCGGCGCGACTTTGGCTTGCTCCGGTGGACCCGACGCGCCACGCGGCGGTTGCGCCGGCGCCTGGGCTCCAACGGTGACGGCCGCGCCGACAAAGGTAAATGCAAGCAAGGAACGGAATGAAATGCGCATGGCGGGAGTATACGAGGACTGGGGGACTGGAGGGCTGGTGGGCTGGTGGGCTGGAGGCTCGACGGCTTGAACGGCTTGGAGGGCTTGGAGGGCTTGGAGGGCTTGGGATCGATCAGATTTCGACTTGCCGCAGCTTGCCGCCGAGGACGACCGGACGCCGAGCGACGTCGGGCGTGGGGGGGACTTCGGCGCGGAGTGGTTCGTACTCGCGACCGTCGGGGAGGCGTTCGAGTGCGAGGCCGGTGGCATCGGTGAGATAGTCGTAGCCGGCCTTCTGCCACTGCCGCTCCGGATCGAGCGACTGGTAGCGGCGCAGGCGACGATCACGATCGGTGGCGTGGATCATCTTCAAGTGGTAGATGACGAGATCGGCGAGGAAGAAACCGCCGTGCGCGCCGCGACTGTTTTCGGGCGCCCAGTGGCCGTGCAGCGCGCCGGCGCCGAAGTCGTGGTCGCGCCGCAGACGAAAGAACCTCGCGATGCGCTTCTTCGCCCACACACCGTCCATGCGGTACTGGTCGGGCCGGTCCCAGAGTTCGCGCAGCGTCACGCCGTACGCCAGCGGGCCGTCGGGGCCAGCGTCCTCGATGATCCGTTCGGCACGCGCACGAAACCCGCGTTCGATGCGCTCGTCGGCGTCCAGCGCCAGCGCCCACGTCGCGCCGTGACGCGCGGCGGCGTTGACGAGCAATCGACGATGCATCACGCCATTCCAGTGGTGCGGCTGCCGCGGCGCCAGGCGCAGCACCTCACGCACCGCCGGGTGCGCGGCGACGATCGCCCCCGACCCATCCGACGACCCATCGTCCAGCGCGACGATGCCATCGACCTGTGCGGCGACGTTGGTGAGGTAGTCGGGCAGGTGGCGCGCTTCGTTGCGAAACGTCACCATCGCGAACACGCGCATGCGGCCGTCGGCGATCGTGCTGGCCTCTTCGAACGCGCCGACCGCGGCGACGTCGGCGCGATCGGACTCACCAATCACGCGAGGTGAACCATCGGGGACGGCCTGCACGAACCGCACGCGATCGGTCGATGCCGCGGCAAGACCGATGTTGCGCGCGGTGCCGAGCGACAGCGCCTGCTCCGTCTGAACGACGGCAATGCCAAGCTGCGGCGCAAACAACTGGCGGTCGCGCGCCACCTCACTCGATACGACGACCATCGCCGGAGCGTCGGGCTGCGCGACACCGGCGAGCGCGCCTCGGAGCGTGGCGGGATGTCCGCCGCGATCGAGCCAGACGAGCGTCGTACCGGATGGAGGGAGCTCGGGGACGTTCACGCTGACAGGGTATCGCGAACGCTGAACTGTACCGGGAAGGGATCGGCTGCGGGAGGCGGGAGACGGGAGACGGAGAGGCATTGGGTGATTGACGAATCGAGAGATCGGGCGCCGATTCGTCAATCCGTCAATGCCCCAAGCCCTCCAAGCCCTTCAAGCCGCGGCTAGAACGAGTAGGCGGCCGACAGCCAGAGGCGGCGCGGTTCCTGGAGGTTGTTGTAGCGGCTCGCGTACGACGTCACGTTGTTGAGGACGTACGGCTCGTAGGAGAGAAAGTCGGTGTCGAGCAGGTTGTAGACGGTGGCGTTCAGCGTCAGACCTTCGGTGACCTTATAGCCGGCGCCGAGGTGCGCCAGGCCGTAGGCCTTGAACGAACCGATCTGCTGCGTCGCCGCGACGGCGGCGGCGCTGGTGCCGCGCGTGCGGCTGCTGCGCGCCTCGACACGCACCCACGTGTTCAAGCGGCTGGTCGCCGCGTAGCGGAGATTCGCGTTGAACATGTGCTTCGGCGTGTTGACCAGCGGCTGACCGGCCTGCGTGCCGCTGCGCTGTTCGCTCTCGGTGTAGGTGTAGTTGTGCATCAGGTTCCAGCGGTTCAGGAACGACAGCCGCAGCGACGCCTCGACGCCGCGCGTCACCGCCTCGTCGACGTTGATCTGCTGGCCGAAGAGATCGACGTTGGGCCAGTTGCCGTAGTCGGCGCAGCCGGGACGATCCGGCGAGAGACGGAACGAGCAGTTCTCGAGGCCGGGGCCCGACGCGATCTTGTCCTGGAACTCGTTGTTGAACACCGTGACGTTGGCCTGCACGGGACCGTGGTTCATCCACGCGCTCAGCTCGGTGCTGGTGCTGGTTTCCGGCTTCAGGCCCGGGCTGCCGATCAGCGGGATGGTGCCCTGGCCACCGAACCCGGTGATGCCTTCCGCCAGCTGATTGAGCTGCGGCGTCCGGAAGCCGCGGCTGATGCCGCCCTTGATGGTGAAGATGCGCGACGGGTTGAACACCAGATACGCGCGCGGGCTGAGGTGACCGCCGAACGTGCTGTGGCGGTCGTAGCGCGCGCCCAGCGTCATCGACAGCAGGCGTGCCAGGCGCCACTCGTCTTCCGCGTACAGCGCGCCCTGGCCGTGGTCGTACGGCAGCGGCGCTACCGCGTCCACCATGTGCGCGTCCCACCACTGGCCACCGACCGACAGCGTGTGCCGGCCGAGCGCGGTGACGAGCTTGGAGTCGATGATGGTGTTGGTCGCTTCCAGCGTGCGCGGATCACCGGCGACACGCCCCGGCGTCCCCGGCGGAATCGTGCGGCCGATCGTCTCGGTGGTGTTGCGCGTGATGCTGGAGTCGAGCAGACCGAAGGAGAAGCGCCCGGCGTGCGCGACGAGGAACTGCTGGCGGTTGAATTTCAGCTCTTCGGCGTAGCCCCCCTGGACGCCGACGGTGCCGAGCTGCCGTTCGCTGTTGTCGTAGGCCTGCCACGCCATGTCGACATCGGCGTAGATCTCGTGATTGCGCCGCGGCAGATAGGTGACGCGGCCGCCGGCGGTGCGGATGTCGCCGCGCGTCGGGCTGAGGCCGAACGCGGTGATCGGCACCTGTTCGCCGTTGACCGTCTCGTAGCGCAGCGCCGCCGCTTCGCGGCGAAACACACTGCCGCGCACCGCCACGCCGAGCATGTTGGCGACGACCGGTCCGGTGAGATACGCGTTGACCTGGCCGGTGTTGCCGTAGTCGCTGTTGCCCTGCAGCGTGCCGTCGGTGGCCAGCGATCCCGTCCAGCGCGTGCCCACCTTGCGGGTGATGACGTTGACGACACCGCCCATGGCGTCCGAGCCGTAGAGCGTCGACATCGGTCCGCGCACCACTTCGATGCGCTCGATGGCGCCCATCGGCGGCATGAAGCTGGTGGCCGTCTCGCCGAAGCCGTTCGGCGTCACGCTGCCGGCGGGATTCTGTCGACGCCCGTCGATCAGCATCAGCGTGTAGTCGGCCGGCATGCCGCGCATGCTGATGGTGAGGCCGCCGGTCTTGCCGACGTCCTGGCCGACGTCGACGCCTTCGACGTCGACGAGCGCCTGCGCCAGGCTGGCGAACCGCTTGGTCGCCAGTTCCTCGGCCGGCAGCACGCTGACGCTGGCCGGCGCGTGGCGGACCGCCTGCTCGAAGCCGCCGGCGGTTACCGTCACCACGTCGGTGAACGTCGCAACGTCGAGCTGGATGTCGGCGAGGTTGGCCGGCGCGGCGCCGACGCGCACCACCTGGTAGCCGGGCGAGAAGCCCGGCTTCTGCACGTGCAGGTTGTAGGAGCCGGGATCGATCTCGAGGACGAAGCGGCCCTCGCCGTCGGTCGCGGTCTCGAACACGGTGCCGGCGCACTCGGCCAGCACGACAGCGTCAGTAACGGCGGCCTGCGTCGGGTCGAGGACGCGGCCACGCATGGCCACCGCTTCCCCACCGGTCGAGCCGGTGCAGGCGGCGGGTTGCGCCGCCGCAACGGCAGGCGCAGCAAGGGCGATGAGCAGAACGGCGATTGAGCGAATGAGGATGATTGCGCGGACGAGGTAGGAAGACACGACCAAACGCTCCTTGAACAATCTTGAGACCGAATCTCAACAATGTTTCGATGGTAGGAGCGCAATCGCCGACCCGTCAAGTCGGATATTGTCTTTGATGGTAACGGTCGAGACAGGGACGGGAGGCGGGAGACGGGAGGCGGGAGACGGGAGGCGGGAGACGGGAGGCGGGAGGCCCGAGCTGTTCAGGAGACGGCGCGGCGCCAGCGGGTGCCGAGCCACACGGCGTTCACCACCGACAGCACCGCCAGCACGACGCCGACGGCGGAGATCCCCGGAATGCCCAAGCCAATGGCCGCCATCGGCGCGTAGGCCCAGGCGCCCAGCTGATCGCCGGCACGGTAGACGAACGTGTCGATGAAGCCCTTCGTCTTGTAGCGGTCTTCCGACGACACCACGGTGAACAGCACCTCGCGCGCCGGGCGGTTGATGGCGAAGTTGCCGGCCCGCCGCAGCACCTGGAACGCCATCAGCACGCCAATCGACGGCGCCAGCCCCAGCGTGCTGAAGCCGAGCACGCTCAGCGCCGGCAGGAAGGCCAACGCCGCCACGATCCCGAACGCGCGCATGAACCAGCCGGTCGCGAACATCTGCGTCGTCAGGGTGATGAGGTTGACCAGGAGATCGATGTTGGCGAAGAAGCGCGTGCGCTCGGCGCTGTCGGTCATCGCCACGTCGACCAGCGCCGCCTGCTGGAAATACAGGAACGTCGTGAGGATGGTGAACAGCAGCATGTGCAGCGTGATGTTGACGAAGTAGGCGCTGGTCAGCGTGCGCCGCATCCCTTCCCAGACGCTGCCGCCCATGCCGGCCGCCTGCTCTTCCTCGGTGAGGCGCGGCGCCGCGCCCGCCTCGCCCACCGCCGCGAAACGCAGCAGACGGCGCGCCGACAACGCCGCGACTTCGAGCAGCACGACCGACACCAGCATCAGGTTCATGCGCCCGAGCGGCGCGATCAGCAGCGAGGTGGTGGCCGCGCCAGTGACGGCGCCAATGGTGCCGGCCGCTCCGACGAGGCCGAACAGCCGCTGTCCCTGCTCGGCGGTGAACGCGTCCGCCATCACCGACCAGAAGATCGAGACGACGAACATGTTGAAGACGGAGAGCCACACGAAGAACACGCGGGCCACCCAGATCTGCTGCTCCGGCGCCACCAGGTGCAGCGCGACGAAGAAGCCGATCAGGTTGAGACTGAAGAAGCGGTAGGCGGTGGAGACGAACACGCGCCGGGGCAGGCGCGCCGCCAGGAACGCGAACGGCGGGTTGGCCAGCAGCATCCCGACGAGGGACGCCGTGAACATCCACGGCAGGTTCTGGACGCCCCCGGCCACCCCGATGTCGTCGCGGATCGGCCGGAGGACGTAATACGCGGACAGGACGGAAAAGAAGAACAGCCACGACCAGGCGACGGCCGTGGCTTCCTTCGGTTTGATCCCGAACCTATGCGCCAGGAAGGGCATCGACGAACGCAGCCATGCGCTTCCTCAGCTCCTGGCTGGGCAGACGGCCGATGCCGCCGCCAAGGTTGTCGAGCATGTTCTTCGGCTGGCTCGTCGCCGGCGTGACGGCGGTGATCGCCGGGTGGCCAACCACCCACTTCAGGAAGACCTGCGCCCAGCTCTTCGCGTCGATCTCGGCCGCCCAGTCGGGCAGCGGCGTGTTGCCGACGCGCTTGAACAGCCGCGTGCGGCCGAACGGCGCGTAGGCCAGCACCGCGATCTTCTTCTCCTGCGCCAGCGGCAGGATCTCGCTCTCGACGTCGCGGCCGTCGATGGCGTAGTCGATGCCGATGAAGTCGAGCGGCTCGTTGCGCATGATCTTGATCAGCTCCGGATACTGCTGATCGAAGGTCGTGGTGATGCCCATGTAGCGGATGCGGCCCTGCTTCTTGAACTCGCGCAGGATCGGCAACTGCGTCGCCGGATCGCCGAGGTTGTGCACCTGGATCAGATCGATCTTCGCCTTGCCGACGCGCTGGAACGAGGCTTCCACCTGCGCCTTCGCCGCCGCCGGATCCGCTGACGACCCGCCGCGGCCGGCGACGTTCAGCTTCGTCGCCCAGAACACGCGGTCGCCCCACTTCTGTTCCCTGATGATGCGGCCGGCGACTTCTTCGGACGCGCCGTAGCTCGGCGCCGTGTCGAACAGCGTCGCGCCGCCATCGAGCATCGTCTTGAAGACGTCGCGGAGCGCGGTGACGTCTTCCTGCCGCGCCACCTGCGAGAACGTCGCCGAACTGCCGAGGCCGATGACGGGAAGCTGTTCGCCGGTGGACGGAATGGCGCGCGTGATGATCTTGCCCTGCGCGAACAGGTCGCGACCGCCAAGGGCCAGAGCGGCGGTAGTGCCGAGAGTCATGGACAGCATGTCGCGGCGCGTGATGGTGAACACGATAAGAACCTCCTGTAGAGTCGAACGGACTGGCGGCCGGCGGGGTTACGACGCCGTGGCGGGGACCACGGTGCCGCGCGTGCCGGTCTCTTCCTGTCGACGCCCGAGCCACAGCGCCGTGGCCACCCAGGCCATCCCGAGCGGCACGGCCGCCCAGGCGATGGCCCCGGCGCCAAGGCCCAGCATGGCAATGCCGCTGGAGGCCCACGCGCCGACCTGGTCGCCAAACCTGTAGACCACGGTGTCGATGAAGCTCTTCGCTTTGTACTTGTCCTCGCGGCTCACCGATGTGAACAGCACTTCACGGCTCGGTCGCGCGAAGACGAAATTACCGGCGCGCCGCAGCACCGTGAAGCCGACGACGATGGCGGCGGTGGGCATCAGGCCGAGCAGCAGGAAGCCGACGGCGGTGACGACCGGCACGACGGTCAGCGTGAACGTGATACCGGCCGACTTCATGATGCGTCCGGTGAGGAACAACTGGCCGCCGAGCGTGAGGGCGTTCACCAGCAGATCGATGCGCGCGAAAAACGCCGTGCGCGCGCCGCGATCGGCGAAGGTGCGATCGACGATCTCGGCCTGCTGGAAATACAGGAACGTCGACAGCACCGTGTAGAGCAGCATGTAGGTGGCGATGCCGAGCAGATACGGCGACGACAACGCGTGCGTCAGGCCCGCCATCACGCCGCCGCCAATCGGCGCCGCGTCGCTTGACACCGCTGCCCCACCCGCCGGGCGATTGAACGCCTCGGTCAGCGCGCCAAGCCGCTTCGACGCCTGCACGCCGAACTCGAGCAGACCGGCCGACACCAGCAGCAGCATCGGCACGCCGACGCTCTGCACCGTGGTGGCGGTGATCCCCGAGCCGAGAATGCCGCCGAGCGTCGCCGCCGCGGCGATGAAGCCGAACAGCCGCTTGCCCTGCTCGCTGCTGAAGACGTCCACCATGAACGCCCAGAACACCGAGACGACGAACAGGTTGAACACCGACGTCCAGATGAAGAACGCGCGGCCCACCCAGACGTTGGCCTCGCCGCTCACCGAGCGGAACAGCACGAGGAACAGCAGCAGGTTGAGGATGAAGAAGCGGTAGGTGATGCCGATGAACTTGCGCCGCGGCAGTTCCTTGACAAGCGCCGCGAACGGCGCGTTGACCGCCATCATCGCCAGCAGCGTGCCGGTGAACAGCCACGACAGGTTGTTGACGCCGCCGGCGACGCCGGCTTCGTCGCGAATGGGACGGATGACGGAATAAGCGCTGAAGACCGCGAACAGATACAGGAACGCCCAGGCCACGAGGCGGCCTTCACCGGGCTTCATCGATACCAGGCGGCTCATCAACGAATCGGGACGGTCGGCCGGGGCGGTCACAGTTGCCAATACTGTAACCGCGCCGGCGGCATTTACCGCGGTTGGCTTTGCGATCGCCCGGGGACCAGCCGGCCATGCGGTCGCACGCGACGCCTACACGACGAAATCGAGGTTCTCTGTCACACGCGCGTTACCGCTGCTGAACGTCGTCGCCAGATGACCGATGCGCCGCTCGGCCTCGGCGAGGTCGGTGACGCTCAGCGTGGCGTTCAGCAGGTCGATGTACCACGGCAGCTTGACGGGATCGTTGACGTAGGCGTCCACTATCGCCCGTGCAATCGGCACGGTGGTGCGCTTCGAGTCGTCGTGCACATCGCGGTTCGAGGCGGCCAGGAGCTTCCGATATTCCTCGTCGAGCAATCGCGCGAAGAGCGCCTGCGTGAACACGTCACCGGTCTTCACGCCCGTCGCCGCGTCGTCTTCGGTGAGCGTCGCGCCCTTGTGCAGCCATTCCCACAGGATGCTCAGGCGAATCTCGCCCGTCGCCATATCTTCCATCAGATACAGCACGTCGTCGTTGCCGAAGAAGTCGGCGGGCTTGAGCGCCGCCGCCTGCATGCCCTGGAGGAAGGCGTTGCCGTACTGCACGCCGACGCTGATCAAGTCGCGCGCCCCGCGAATCGTCCGCGGGGCCGGTTCGAGCGCGGTCAGGCCGGCCGCAGCGGCGGCGTCGTACTCGAGCGGCGTGAAGGCGCGCCCCAACTGATTCGCGTCGCCCACCTTCTCCCACACGGGCCGGACGATGTGCACCATCTTCCAGTGCGCCACCCACTTGCCACTGGCGCCGGCGGCTTGTTCACGCGTGGCACCCGCAACCGCGCGCGTCATGCCGGCGGCCACGCCTGCCGCCGAACCCACGGGGATGTTCGGCTCCATGCCGCCTTGCCACAACGCGCACTGCCCTGCCTCGTCCGGTGTGTTCACCGCACGCCGGACGCGGTCCTCGTAGGCGCGCATGTAGCCGTAGGTCATCGTCACGGCGTCGATGTTGGGATTGATGAACGACGGGTTCCATGCCAGCGCGTCGGAGACGCTGTTGATGTAGTCCCAGCGGCCGGTGTTGAAGCCGACGAAGCGCGGCCCCAGCGCGGCGCGGATCTCCATCAACTGGAAGCACGCCTCGACCTGCTCGACGAGCACGTAGGTCTTGATGGTGCCGATGAAGAGGCCGACATGCCGCTCGAGCGCCGTCAGGATCTCGTGCCACAGTGCCGCTTCTTCCGCGGTCTGAATCTTCGGCAGATAGAGCACGATCGAGGCGCCACGCGCGCGCAGCGCCTCGTGGTTGTGCACCACGTAGAGCGCGGCATCGACGATGGAAGCGGAGAAGCCGCCGCCGTGCAGCCAGCGCACGTGACGATCGTCGAGGTGCAGACCACGGGCGCGGAAGATCACCGTCGTCACATCGAGCTGCGTGCGCCAGTCGCTGACGATGTCGCGGCCGAAGAAGCCATCGGACCAGCGATTCATCTCGCCGGCCACCTGTTCGGCGACACTCATGAACGCGGCGTCACGCGCGATCGCCAGCCGCAGGTTGCGCTGGTTGTCGAGCGACATCGTCCCCAACTGGCCGAGCGCATCTTCGCCGTCGAACATCCAGCCGTCGGCGCCGGAGAGCAGCGCGTAGGCGACGTTGCGAATGCTGCGCTCGAGCGGCTCGCGCGGTTTCGCCGCGGGGCCGGTGCCCTGGATCCACTGTCGCTGCAGGTCGGCGGGAATGGTGCTGCCAGTGAATCGTCCGGCGCGGGCATCGCGGACGACAATGCCGGTACGTGGAATCACGCCGTCGGCGGCAAGGAAGTCGAGCGGTTGGCGGCTGTCGGCACGACGGCGGCGGCGGTCGAGACGCGACGCCATCACGGCCTGACGGGCGGCGTCGAGCGGCGCCAGGTCGTTCAGCGCGGCCAGCGCCGCGTCGGTGAACACATCGGGATACATCTCGGCCGCGGCGCGGCTGACTTGCAGGGACGGATCAGGCATGCCATTAGGTATCACATTGGTCGTGCAGCACCTTCCATTTCTCGAGATCGAGCACCATCACGGTGTCGTGCGGCGTGGTGCGGAAGTCCAGCGCCTCGAGCATCGCGGCCGGCACGGTGTCTTCGGCACCGGCGGCAATCTGCTGGAAGTGCTGCGCGCGATACTGGGCGACGAAGTTGCGTTCGTCCTCCCGGGCGATGCGGTGACTCCCGGCCTTGTCCGGCTTGCCGACGACGACGTAGCAGGTGTGGCACGTGCGCGCGAGTTCGCAGAGCGCGCCTTCGAGGAGGAGGCGGCCCAGTCCCGCGCCCCACAGTGACGGCGGCACGAAGAAGTCGTCCGATCGCCAGCCGGCGATGTCGCCGTGAACGGTGACGGCGTGCAGGCCGAGATCGAGCGGCAGGCGATCCTCTTCGTCGCGCAGCCGCAGGACGAAGTAGGTGAAGGCCGACGGATCGTTCACCCAGCGCGGCCGGCCGGGCATGCGCTCCTGCCACCAGTACGACGCCAGTCCCACCGGCGCCACGCTCAGGCGATTCACCATCACGCGCTGGAACGCCGCCTGCGCCTGCGACGCGTCCTCGCCGTTGGCGTGCGCGGCTTCTTTGGCCATGCGCGACTGATCGATGCCGATGCCAAGCCGGTGACGCAGGAAGCGCTGGAAGCCCGGGCTGTAGAGCGGCGCCAGAATCGGCCACCAGAGCCTGAAGGTCGGCGCCGTGGTCCAGCGGGCGAACAGATTGACCCAGCCGGTGTTGAGCGGATGTCCCCAATGCCGGTCGAGCGCGCAGGCCGTCCACACGTCTTCCATCGCCTGGGTCACGCGCAGCATGAACGCGAGGTCGGCGGCGGTGACCGTGGCGGCGCGGTGCGGCGACGGCGGCCCGATGTCTCGTACCATGGCGCTGACCTCGGGGAACACTTCGGCGATCAGGTGACTGTCCTTCTCGTGCCGCAGTTCGCGCTCGAGTTCGCCGAAGCGCGCCGTCATCGCCAGCACCTGGTCCTGCAATCCCGGCGGCGTCGGATACCACGCATGCCGCGCGCTGGTGAACAGCCAGTCGCCGGTGATGATCGCCGGTTCGCCGACTTCGCGCATGAAGCCGAAGGCGCGCTCACCGACGTGATGGCCGAGGCGTCGATAGGACTCCCACTGCGCCTCGTCGTAGAACTGATCGGTCGTGCCCTCGTGCGGGAAGGCATGGTTGCGCGTCTTGTACTGCCGCACGTCCGGCGGCTCGTCACCGGTCAAGGTCGGCTTGAGGTAGATGAGCACGCCGTGATCGACATCCGAATAGTCGATCGAGCCGACGACGACGTGCTGCAGCGAGCAGCCCTTGTCGTCCGGACGCAGCGGCGCGACATCGAGCTGGATCTCGACGCCGAAGTCCTCGCGGATGCGCCGGAGCGCGTTGCCGAGATCGTCGAACGCCACATCGGGGTCGGCGCCGCAGTCCGAGACGATGATGTAGCGGCAGTGCCGGCGCACCAGTTCATAGAGCCCGAGGTTTTCGAAGTGGCCGCCGTCGGACAAGTGCACGTCGCGCTGCAGCACGCCGGGTGTGATCACGCCGTCGACGCCGACCTTGTAGGCGCTTGCCGCCGTCATGCCGAAGAACTCGCGATAGAGCAGCACGCCGGGCCAGCGCCGGCCCGACACTGCGGCCGCGCAGGGGTGACGCACCCACAGCCCGAGGCGCAGGTTGAGCGCGGTGACGAGAAACCCGACCACCGGCCCGAAGCGGATCGAATGCGCGCCCATCGCCGAGTTGAACGCCGCCGCCGAGGCGGTGACGGCAGCGCCGAGCGTGAGATCCCCCGGACCCTGATGATCGCCCGCGATCGTGAAGCCGTGTCTCGATAGCGTCGCGCTGCGCGCGCCGCGGGTGAGCGTTTCGACAGGATCACCCTTCAGATCGTTGGCGGCGCAGCACACCAGGTGCAGCGGCCGATCGACAAGCGCGGCCAGCGGCACGTCGTCGCCGGGTGCACCGTCGGGCACCGTGGGCCTCGACTCGGCGGAGCGATTCTTCGCGGCTTCGGATTCCAGACGCGCACCGAGATAAGCGCGGCCGATTCGCTCGCGATAGAACGCATGCAGGCCGACATGCGCCGGATCGATCAGCAGGCCGACGGCAAGCACACCGGTCATCACCGACGCGGCGCGATACCACGACATCCAGTCGTCCTGGTTCCAGTCGAGGAGCGCGCTGCCGACGGCGCCGATCGTCAGCAGCAGCGTCAGGTACGCCAGCCCCTGCGGCGCGAACTCCTGCACGCGCGCCCAGATCGAGGACGCCCCCGCCGGCGGACGCACGACCTGCAGCATCCAGCGGCGGGTCGCGGCGAAACCGGCGCCGGAGAGCAGCGTCGGCGCGAGGAGTTCCCAGACGAAGCCGACATTGGCGCAGAGATGCCACACCGCGCCGAGGGCCAGCCACACCAGCCCGAGGCCGAACAGGCGCATCGTCACGCGGTCGAACGCCGAGACGCTGACGAGCGACCACGGCCGCGGGTTCACCGCATGCCAGAGTCGCACGACGAGCAGCGCCAGGCCCGCCGCGATCCACGTGAACGCGAACTCGAACAGGCGCGGGCTGAAGAACCACGTGCGCGGCAGCTCGCCTTCCTGCTCGCCACGCACGCGATCGACGGCGCGCCGCGTCCCGACCAGGTGCCACCAGCGATCGTACGGCGCGTCGCCGGCGAGGTCGATGAAGCGATGCGAAAGGCCGGTGTCGCCCGGCATTGGCGGCCCGACCTCGGCTTCGTACACCGTCCAGCGATGCTGGAAGCGCCACTCGATGAGCGACGGCACCCACGCCTGAATCAGGGCGACGAGCACGAGCGCGAGCACCGCCGTGCCGCGATCGGCCCACCACGGCGGCGTGCGTCCCGGCACCGGCGCCGAAGCCAGACCCGGCAGGCCTTCCTGCTGCCGCCACGAATACTCCAGGACCGCCAGCGTCCCGGCCGTGAACACCACCGCGACAACGACGCTGGCCACCCAGTGGTCGTAGGCGTAGACGAACGTCAGGACCAGCCAGGTGATCAGCGCCAGGCCGATCATCGACAGCGCCATCAGCAGCGCCGGCAGCAGTCCCGCGAGCAACGCCACGACGGCGCGCCACATCTCCACTTCGAAGAGACCGCGGCGCGGCACGAGGAACTCCGAGAACTCGCGCAGGTGACGGACCTCGCCGGCTTCGGCGTGCTGACGGGCGCGGCCCTCCTCGTTGACGGGAAACAGTTCGTCATCAGGCACCGCGCGCGGACGGACCGGCACGGCATCCGGTGGGACGTCGGAGGCCACGACGGCGGGAAGGGTTGCGGCGTCGCGTTTGTCGGCCTGGCTCGACAACCACGCCGACAGGAAGCCGCCGACGTAGCCGCCGCCGGAGACCGTCGAGATGTAGTCGATCACCGGCAGGATGCGTCGCGCGTGCAGTTCCTGCAGCAGGCCGAGATTGAACGTCGCCGATCTGATTCCGCCGCCCGACAGCGCGAGTCCGACGATGTCGGCGGAGCGGAACGAGACGCGCGGCTCTTCCGACGGATGCGTGGTGGTGCGGAACTCCGTCTGCGAGCCGCTGCCCTTGGTCGATCGCGCGTTGAAGATGGCGTCGGTCTCGATCGCCATCAACCGATCGAAGGTCGTCGGACGTGCCGGCATCACGGCGATGTTGCGCCGCGTCCGCAGTCCGCCGCCGCTGAGGACCACCGCCGCCGCCGCGGCGCCGAGCAGGAAGAAGAACTTGAATTGCGCGTACAGCCGCACGCGCTGCACGTCATCCGGATCGACGGACGTCGACGACAGCAGGCGCAACAGATGATGATTCTCGCCAAGGTCGAAGGCAACCGCCGCCAACGGCAGCACGAGCAGCGGCACGAAGAACCTCGGCCGCAAACGGCTGGCCGCGCCGCCCCACGAAATCAACAGCGTGAGCCCGATGCCGTAGAGCAGGATCAATCGGTTATCGGCGTGGACCAGGCCAATCGCGGTCTGGATCGCGGGCACGCGAGACACGTCCACCGTCGTCCGCCAGGCGTCGACGATGTCCTGCGCGTGCGTGACGCTGAACGGAATCTGAAGGCTGACGATGCCGTGACGGGCGAGCGGCGCGCCGACCGTATCGGTGGGCACACGCAGGATCGCGGAGTCGCACCACTGGCCGTAGGCGGTGAAGCCCGCCATGGCTAGGGCGACGACGCCGATGGCCGCGATCCACCACTGCCGAGCCAGCCAGTTGGCAACGGGTCCGCGCGCGTCCTGTGTCCCGCCGGCATCGCGATCCATCAGTCACTCCACGGCACGCGGGCCCCGACAATCGCGCCGGGCCCGAGGATTTGCGGCTGCTGAGCATAGCCCAGGTCGGCCAGCGTGTCGCGCGTCACTTCGACGAGCCGCTCGAATGTGATGCGCTTGCGGCGCCGCAGTTCCTGACACAAGGCAAACGTGAACGCACCGTAGCTGGTGACGCCGTGCCGGTATTCGTACGAGAACTCGTTTTCCTGACACGCTTCGATGATGAGCGGCAGGTAAGGACCGATCTTCGTCGAGCCGGCGCGGCGCTTGCGGCGCTTGTATTCCTCTTCGCTCTGCTGGCGGACGAGCGAGGCGCGGCCGAGGCGCGTCATCGCACCGTCTTCGCCGAAGAACGCGGCGTTGACGTCCGGCTGCGACGAGAAGCGGCGGTTCAGCGGCTTGAAGTCGCGCGCCACCCACATGTCCGTCTTCGCGTCCCACTTGATCTCGCGGTGACGGATGTCGTCCGGCGGGTTGATCCCGCGCACGCGCGCGCCGCCCTGACGGTGCATGCCGCCCGAGTGGCAGCAGTCCATGATCATCCCGAAGCGCACGGCATAGGGAAGCTGGCTGTAGAGCGCGAAGATCTGGTCGTCGATGATGCCGGTTTCCGGCGACCAGTCGAAGTCGTAGGGCACCAGCGTTTCGGTCTTGCGATCGGGTTCGAGATCCTCGCCGTACTCGGGGATCACGGCGCCGTGGCCGCTGTAGTAGAAGAGCCGCTCGTCGCCGTCGCGCGGGTCGTCGAGCAGCCACTTCAGACGCTCGGTGATGGTGGCGGCCGTGGCCCGTTCGTCGAGGCAGACGCGAATGCTCTCGGGGCGGAAGCCGCACTCCTGCAGCGTCGAGCTCATGAGGAACACGTCGTTGACGCAGCCCTCGAGACGATCCTGCGGATTCGGATAGTTGTTGATGCCGACGAGGAGCGCGCGCCGGGGATCGCGACCCTGTTTCGCCAGCACCGCCGCGCTCTCGCGTCGCGGCGCCCGTGCCGCGCCGAATGCTCGCGCGTTGATGCGCTGCTCGGCGATCGGCCGCCACACGTTCTCGACGGTCTGCAGGTGCGTCAGGTATTCCACCGCCGAGTGATCGGCGAAGCCGTCGATGTCGAACGGCGTCTCCACCTGCCGGAAGCTCGGCATCGTCCACAGCTTGATCGGCGCCGTGAAGACGTCGTCTTCCTTGTTGTAGAGGTGGTGCCACGACTTCAGCGGCAGCGGTTCGATGCGTCCGTTGGTGAGGTTGCCGACGACGAAGGCGTTGCCGATCTGTGAACCGAGCGTCACGTAACGGACACCAGCCAACACCTCCGCCACCGTGCCCTTCTTCGCATCGTCGTGACAGAAGGCGTTGTAGGTGACGAGCGATCCCAGGCTGTGCGCGACGACGATGTCGGGCTGTTCGGTGGCGATGGCGTCGAGCACGCGCGCGCGCGTCTTCGTCTTGAAGGCGTCGTCTTCCACCCAGGCGACGACGTAGCCGGCGGTCCAGCGAACGCGATCGGAGATGTCGCCGATGACGTCGCGACGACGGCCGAGCGCGGTGTCGGCGCCCGAGCGCGCCAGCTTCCAGACGGCCTGCATCGTCTCCCACGCCGAGAGATCGACGGTCTCGAAGATGTCGTCGTAGCTGAGGAACGCGCACTCCAGTTGCAGTGAGTCCTGGCCCGGGACGACCAGCTTCAGCGCCTCCTGCCAATCGTGTTTCCAGGTGCTGTTGCGATGATCACCGAGACCGTGCACGCCGAGAACCTTGATGGTTTTCATACGGGCCTCTAGTGAACGCGCGGCGGCGTTCGTTACAGCACGCGACAAACTGCGTGCGGAATTCTGTTGGCGAAGCGCACCCGGACGCTTCAAGATGTGCGGCAACCCCCGTGCGTGTGCTCTTCACCAACGTCGCCCTCGAGACGCGGGGCGGCAGCGAACTGTACGTCCTCGACGTCGCCCGGTGGCTTCGTGCGTCCGGGCACCGGCCTGTGGTGTATTCAGCGCGCCTCGGCGAACTGGCCGAGACGTTCCGGCGCCACGCGATTCCGGTGATCGACGATCTGACGCGCCTCGGTGAACCGCCCGATGTCATTCACGCGCAGCACCATCTGCCGGCGATCAGCGCGCTGGCGCGCTTTCCGTCAACGCCGGCCGTGTATGTCTGTCATGGCTGGCTGCCGTGGGAAGAAGCGCCGCTGCGGCATCCGGGGATCCGCGCGTATGTCGGTGTGAGCACGGCCACCGCCGAGCGCTTGATCGCCGAACACGGTATCCCGCCGTCGCTCGTGCACCGCCTGCCGAACTTCGTCGACACGGCGCGGTTCACGCCTCGCGAGCCGCTGCCGTCGCGGCCGGCGCGCGCGCTGCTGTTCAGCAATCAGGCGGAAGACACCGGGTGGAGCGCGGTGGTGGCGGCGGCGTGCGCGGATCGCAACATTCCGCTCGACATTGCCGGATGGCGATCGGGTCGGCCGCTGGACGATCCCGCCGCGGTACTGCCCGGCTACGACCTCGTCTTCGCGCGCGGACGCTCGGCTCTCGAGGCGATGGCGGTGGGCTGCGCGGTGATTCTGTGCGACGCCGAAGGACTGGGGCCGATGGTGAGGCCCGCCAATCTGGAGGCGCTGGCCGACGGCAACTTCGGCATCCAGATCCTGACGCAGACGCATCGCGTGGACCATGTCGTCGCCGAGATCGACGCCTACGATCCAGCGGCCACGACGGCGGTCGCCGCTGCCGTGCGCCAACACCGGACTCTCGACGTCGTCGCGCCGCGATTGCTGGCGTTGTACGAGCAGGCGATGGCGGATGCCGCGGCCCGGCCGACCGATGACGCGGCCGGACGTGCCGCCGTGGTGGACTATCTCGCCTGGCTGCACGGCGAGTTCCCGGTGCCGGCGCTGAAACAGCGGCAGATGTACGCCGGCACGTTGACGCGTCTCGAACAACAGGTGCGCGACGGGCATCATCACCTGACGGCGACGCAGCGAACGCTCGCCGACGTCATCGCCACGCACCAGCGCGAGTTGGCGGATCTGCGACAACACGCATCGGAGGAGCGAGCCGCGCTCGATGCGCACGCGCAGACGATCGATGCCGAACGCACGGCGCTGCAGGTCACGCTGGATCGGACGATTGCCGCGGCGGCAGACCAGGCGACGGCGCTCGACACCGCCGAGACGCGCGCGCGTGAGGCGCTGCTGGCATCGGATGCGCATGCGGCGGCGCGGACGGCCACGGACGCGACGATCCGTGATCTTCAGACGCGTCTCGACGCGGAGCACGCCCAGGGCGCCGCACTGGCTGAACGGTTGCGTGTCATCGAAGGGGGATTCCTCTACCGCCGCGTGCTGCCGCTGCTGTGGCGCGGGCGCCTGGCCCTGCTGCCCGACGGCTCGCGACGGCTGGCGTTGTTCAAGCGACTGCGCTCGCCGGGCGGTCGCGTGCTGATTCGCCCGGGACGTCCGCGGCCGGCCGTGGATGTCGATGATCCGGCTGAGTGCGCCACTGCCATCCCGCCGGACACGCTGCTTGGCGTTGTCGTCATGGACATCAACGCGCAGCCGACGCTGCCGGCGGCCGTGCGATCGCTGCTCGATCAGGTGCCGCAACCCGAGGTCGTGGTGGTCACATCCGGCGCGGGACATGCCAGCGACCTGCTGGCGCGCGAGGGGATCGACGTCCCCGTGATCCATGTCTCGACGCGGTTGCTGCCCGGCGGCGCGCGCAACGCCGGCATCGCGGCGACGCGCGCACCCTTTGTCGCCTTCCTCGCCAGCGACAGCGTCGCGCAGCCGGGATGGGTCGCCGGTCGGCTTGCCGCACATGCCGCGGGCGCGGATGTCGTGTCGTCGCCGGTGGTGAACCTGACACCGGCCAACCCGTTTGCGAGCGCGATGCACACGCTGCTCTATCCGGCGCGGCTGCCCGAGACGCCGCGTCACGCCCGCCTGCACTACGGCGTATCGCTGGCGCGAACCGTCTTCACGCGCCTCGGCGTCTATCGATCTGACTTGCGCACTGGTGAAGACACGGAACTGCGTGAACGTGCCGGTGGACGCCTGCGCATGGTGTATCGCGCCGACGTCCGCACGGCGCACCGCAATCCGACGACGCTGGGTGCGTTCCTGCGGGATCAGCAGTCCCGCGGCGCGTTGAGCGTGCAGGCGCGCGATGAACTCTACGGCGGCTCGTCGCGACGGCTCGTCGTCCGCAACAGCCTGCGGCGCGTGCGTGCGTCCGTGGCGCTCGCGCTGGAAAGTACGCCGCCGAGCGAACGGCTCAACGTGTGGCTTGGTCTCCCATGGGTGTTGCCGGGTGCGCTGGCGTACGCGTGGGGCGCCGCCAGGGGCGCTGTTGCGAGGGACGCGCCGATCCGCCCGTTGACCGATCCGGCGCCCGTCGTGCCGGCGGCGCGCGTCGCGCCGTTACCGGCGGCCGCGCGCACGCGACTGCTGGCGGTGGTGAGTTTCCGCAACGAACGCCACTATCTGCCTGGCCTGCTCGACAACCTGTCGCCGCAGGTGGACGGCATCATCGGGCTTGACGATGGGTCGTCCGACGGCTCGGCGGAGATTGCGGCGGCGCACCCGGCGGTGATTGAAGTGATCCGCTGCTCGCGTCGCGAACCGCATCGCCTCGACGAACGGCGCAATCGTCGTCTGCTGATCGACGCCGCCGGCCGGCACGGTGCCGAGTGGGTGCTGGCGGTGGACGCCGACGAACGCATCGAAGACACGTTCCGCGATGGCGCCGAACGTCTCATCCGCGACAACGGCGCCGAGGGACCGCTCGCTTATTGGCTGGTGCTGCGCGAACTCTGGGATCGGCCCGATCAATACCGCGTCGACGGCATCTGGGGACGCAAGCAGGTGGCGCGACTGTTCCGCTGGCGCGCCGATCACGACTTCGGTCCGCCGCGCGCGCTGCACGGTCACTGGGCGCCGGAGAACAGCCGGCTGCCCGGCGACTGGTTCGCCCACTCGGGCCTCGTCGTCTATCACCTGCGGATGATTCGCGAGGCCGACCGGGTGCGCCGACGTGACCGCTACGCCCGTCTCGATCCACACAACGAGTGGCAGGCGATCGGCTACGACTACCTCGTCGACACCGACGGGCTCGGGCTGGCGCCGCTGCCCGCCGATCGTGGCTACACGCCGATGCCGGCGGTCGATGCCGATGCGCCGCCGCCGCTGGCCGAACCTGTCGGTCTCGTTGGCGCCCGCGTTGGTTCGCGGCACGGGGATTGAAAGACCGCAGCCACAGATGGCGCAGAGGCCACAGATTGCACTGATGGCACAGATGAGGCAGCAACACCTCCTCGTCTTGACGGTCGCCTACCTGGCGTCGCGGGCGGTGCTGCATTACGCCGGCTTGCGATTCGCGTTCAGTCTCGACTGGATGTGGATGGCCGACGCCGGCGACCTCGAGGATCGGCTGGCCGAGACGCTCTACTACTTCCATGCGTTTCCGCCGGGCATGAATGTGCTCACAGGGCTGTTGCTCAAAGCCAGCGAGACGCATGCCGGCACGCTGGCCTGGTTGGTCTTCCTGGCGCTCGGTGTCGCCCAAGTGAACGGTATTGCCTACCTGGCCACTGCGCTCGGCGTGCCTCGCTGGCCGTCTGCCGCGCTGGCGTTGGCGTTCTCGCTGACGCCGCCGGCGATCTACTTCGAGCACCTGTATCTCTACGAATGGCCCGTCACCACGCTGTTGGTGTTCGCGCTCGTCGGCGCGCATCGCGCCGTGGTCACCGGCTCCACGGCGTGGTGGTGCGCCGCCTTTGCCACGACGGCCGCCGTCGGCGCCACGCGCAGCACTTTCCACCTGGCGTGGATGATCCTCATTGTCGTGATGGCCGCGGCGATGGTGCCGGCGCAGCAGCGGCGCCGCGTGCGCAACGCCGCGCTGATTCCGCTCGCCGTGCTGACGCTGCTCTACGCCAAGAACGAGTGGCTCGTCGGCGAGTTCGCGGCATCGACGTTCGGTCCCGCGAGCTTCCATCTGGTCACCGTGGATCGGCTGCCGAAGGCGGAGCGGGACGCCGCCATCCGTCGCGGTATGTTGTCGCCGTTTGCGGCCATCAGCGCCTACGCGCCGCCGCGGCGTTATCTGCTTTTCTTCGCCTCGCCCGACTTGCGCGGCTGGCCGGCATCGATCACGCGACTCGATCAGGTGCGCGTCAAGGCGCCGAACTTCAATCACTGGTTCCTGCTGAAGGTGCACGACGCCCGCCGGCGCGACGCCGCCCGCGTGCTGGTCGCCTATCCGCTCAATTACATCCGCAGCGTGGTGGCCGGCCTGCTCGCGTTCAGCAGCCCGTCGACGATGTGGCATCCGGCAACGGGAACGTCGCGTTCGCCGCACGCGCAACACCGGGCCGTGCTTGGCGCGTATGAAGACCGCTACAACGCCGTCGTGCACGGTGGACCGTTGGCGCCGGTCGGTCTCTACGCGCTGGTTCCCCTGCTGCTGCTCTGGGGCGTGTGGCGCACGGTGACATGGTGGCGACGCGGCGGCAGAGACACGGCGCGCGCGCTCCTGCTGGCGCTGCTGCTCTTCCAGATCGCCTACGTCACCGCCGCCAGCACGATGCTGACGTTTCTCGAATCGTCACGCTATCGCTTCCAGATCGAGCCGTGCCTGTGGCTGCTGGCAGCCGCCGCGGTCGCGGATGCGCTATCGTCGTGGACCGAGCGACGATGGACATCTACCTGATCGACGGCACCTACGAACTGTTCCGGCACTACTTCGCGGTGCCGAAGGCAAAGGACGCCAGCGGCCGCGAGGTCGGCGCCGTGCGCGGCGTGCTGACGTCGCTGCTGATGCAGATGAAAGCCGGCGACACGTTCATCGGCGTCGCCACCGATCACGTGATCGAGTCGTTCCGCAACGAGATGTGGCCGGGCTACAAGACCGGCGCCGGCATCGAACCCGATCTGCTCTCGCAGTTCCCGATCCTCGAAGACGCGCTGACCTCGCTCGGCGTCGTCGTCTGGCCGATGATCGAGGTGGAAGCGGACGATGCGCTGGCGTCGGCGGCGGTGGCTGCGGCGGCGGATCCGCGCGTGGAGCGGGTGCTGATCTGCACGCCGGACAAGGACCTCGCGCAGATGGTGCGCGGCACGCGCGTGGTGCAGATGGACCGCCGACAGCGGACGATTCGCGACGAGGCGGGCGTGGTGGCGAAGTTCGGCGTGCCACCGGCGTCGATTCCCGATTACCTCGCCCTGGTTGGCGATTCGTCGGATGGATATCCCGGCCTGCCTGGCTGGGGCGCCAAGTCCGCGGCGGCCGTCCTCGCGCGCTTCGGGCACCTCGAAGCCATCCCCGACGATCCGCTGACCTGGAACGTGAAGGTCGCCCGCGCCGGCGCGCTGGCCCACACCCTGGCCACCCAGCGCGAGCAGGCGCTGCTCTTCCGGCAGTTGGCCACGCTGCGCACCGACGTGCCATTGTTCGAATCCGTCGACACCCTGCGCTGGCAAGGACCGACACCGGCATTCGAGACTCTCGGCCCGCGACTTCAATCCGCCGTTCGACGCGGTCCCGAAAGTGGATCCGGTCCCGAAGGTGGATCCGGTCCCGAAAGCGGCTCTGTCCCGTGAGCGCGTTCGGCGGCGTCGGCACTCCGTCTCCCGCCTCCCGCCTCCCGTCTCCCGCCTCCCGTCTCCCGTCTCCCGTCTCCCGTCTCCCGCCTCCCGCCTCCCGCCTCCCGTTTCCTGCTATCTTCCCCCTTAGCCCTGATGACGGCCACCGCCACCGCTCCCCTGTCGAGATTCCTCACCTTCGAGCGCGACGACTGGGCGCGGCTGCGTGACAACACCCCGCTGACGCTCTCGGAAGCCGACCTCGATTCGCTGCGCGGCCTCAACGAACAGCTCTCGCTGGACGAGGTGGTGCGGATCTATCTGCCGCTGTCACGCCTGCTCAACCTGCACGTCCGCGCCGTGCAGGCGCTGTATCGCGCGCAGCAGACGTTTCTCGGCAATCACACCGACAAGGTGCCGTTCATCATCGGCCTCGCCGGTAGCGTCGCCGTCGGCAAGAGCACGACGGCGCGTGTGCTGCAGGCGCTGCTGGCGCGGTGGCCAAGCCATCCGTCGGTGGCACTGGTTACCACCGACGGGTTCCTGTTCCCGAACGCGGTGCTCGAGGAACGCGGCCTGATGCACCGCAAAGGGTTTCCGGAAAGCTACGATCGCGCCGCGCTCGTGCGCTTTCTCGCCGACGTGAAGGCCGGCTATCCGGAAGTGCAGGCGCCGGTCTATTCACACCAGCGCTACGACATCGTCCCCGGCGCCGCGCAACTGGTCCGCCATCCCGACGTCGTCATCGTCGAAGGGTTGAACGTGCTGCAGGGACCGCCGGTGGCGCAGTGGGAGGCGCAGCTCTTCGCGTCGGACTTCTTCGACTACTCCATCTACGTCGACGCCGACGAAGCGCACATCCAGTCCTGGTACGTCGAGCGCTTCCTGCGTCTGCGCGATACGGTGTTCCAGGATCCGCAGTCCTACTTCCATCGCTACGCGGCACTCAGCGAAAGCGAGGCGCGGCAGACGGCCGGCGAGATCTGGGCGCGCATCAACGGCGTCAACCTGCGCGAGAACATCCTGCCGACGCGCATGCGCGCGCACCTGATCCTCCAGAAGGGCGCGGACCACCACGTCGAGCGCGTGCAACTGCGCCGCGTGTAACGCACGCGTCCAGGCGTCTCGCGCCAGCGGAGCGATAGGGACTGCGGTCCCGGCGGTCTTGCGTATAATGGCGGCCCATGTCAGCCACCCGCTCCACGTCCCGTCGCGGCCGCCGCACCATCCTCACCGGCCTTGGCGCCGCCGCCACGGCCGCCGCCCTTGGTCAGCGCAGCGCCGCCGCGCAGTCCGCCACGCCGTTTCAGCCGCTGCTGCACGCTGAGGACGACTGGATGGAGCTGAAGGGCCGGCACCGCATCGTCCTCGACGTGACGTCGCCGGAGGGCGTGCCGGATGCGATTCGCTTTGCCGGCAACCTGTTCAACGGCAACAAGTCGGGCTACGGCGTCGAGGAGTCGGACGTCGCGATCCTGATGTGCATGCGGCATTCGGCCACGGCCTATGCCTACGGCGACGGTTTGTGGTCCAAACACGGCAAGGCGCTCGACAGCAAAGCCGCCACGCCGCCGACGCAGAATCCCTTCAACACGACTGAACGCCCGCAGCTGTCCGGCCTCGTCAAGCGCGGCGTGCACTTCATGGTCTGCGGCACCGCCAGTCGCGGCATTGCCGGACGCCTCGCCGGACAGGGCGGCGACGCGGACGCGATGCTGAAGGAGATGGTGACGCACCTTCTTCCCAATGCACGGCTCGTCTCGGCCGGCGTCGTCGGCGTGACCCACGCGCAGGAACGCGGCTTCAGCCTGCTCTTCGTCGGCTAACAGCGGCGACCGACACACGACAGCGGCCACCTCGGCCGCCTGAAACGGATCGAGCGCCGCGAACACTCGTATCTCGGTGGCGTTTTCGTTTCTCGGTTCCCCCAGGCCAGCCATTGCACTGGTCTGGACAGGAGGTCGCATGTCGACATTGGCTCACTCGGATCGGCGTGGATTCGTGGCGCGTGGTCTGGCGGTGGTGGCGGCGGCGGGTTGGACGACAACCGCACTCGGGACATCGGTGGCAGCAGCCGACCAGGCCGGCGACGATGCGGCGTGGGTGAAGGAGGTGCCGGGGGCGCGGCGCTGCTTCTTCGATTGTCCGCAGCACATGAACGGCTTCGGTCTGCTGCACATCCTCAACTACCTCTCCGCGTATCCGCTCGGTCAGGCCGGTGCGGTCAGTTCGTTCTACAGCGTCGGTCCGGCGTCCAGCATCGCCCTCGGGTTCAACGACGCGATGTGGGCGAAGTACGGACTCGGCGAGATCCTCCAGTTGCAGGATGCGGACGGCAAGCCGTACACGCGCAACGTGTTCGCGAGTCCGACACGAGCCGATGGGCATCTGCTGGCGCGGCGGGCGCAGATCCCGCCGAGCATCGGCGTCCTCGGCGACGCCTTCGTCGGGTCGAGCATCCCGGCGCTGCAGAAGATGGGCACCAAGTTCCTGGTCTGCGGCAACGCCCTCGGGCTGTGGACGCTGGAACTGGAAGCGCGCGGCAAGGGCGCGGCGGCCGCGATCGACAAGGACCTGCGCGCGAACCTGCTGTCCGGCGTCACCATCGTGCCGGCGATGGTCCGCGCCATCGAGCAGGCACAGGCGGCGGGCATCAGCTACAACCGGCAGTAGCTGGAGGTCGGCATCGTTCAGGCACAGGTGGCGGGTGGCGCCTGGCCATCCCCACCTGCGCGGATGCCTCACGCACGCGGCGTCGTGACGAACGGAGAAATATCCGGCTCGACAGCCGGGTATGATGGCCGACAAGAAGGAGTGCTGCGCTGTCTACGCGTCTTCACACCCCCACCGTTCACCGGGACCTCGTCCGGGCGCACGGTCTGGCCGCGCTCGTCACGCTGCTCGTCTCGGTCGCTTTCGGTCTCGTCGTCGCGGTGCAGTTCATCGCGCCGGACTTCGGGCGCAACTATGCCTGGATGAGTTGGGGCCGCCTGCGTTACGCGCACACGCAGGGGATTCTCTTCGGCTTCCTCACCAACGCGTTCTTCGCGTTCCTCTATCACGCGGTGCCGATCCTGAGTGGCCGGCCGGTGACCAGCGCGCGCCTTGGACTGTGGCTGTTCGGATTGTGGAACGGCGCGGTGATGATCGCGGGCTGGGGATTGGTGCTCTCCGGCGTGAGCCAACCGCTCGAGTGGGCCGAGTTCCCGCTCGTGGTCGATGCGCTGATCGTGCTGGCGCTGCTGATGGCGGCGGTGCAGTTCCTGCCGGGATTCTTCCGTCGCGGCTTCGACAGTCTCTACGTGTCGAGCTGGTACATCCTCGGCGGCCTGGTGTTCACGCTGCTGTCGTATCCGATGGGGAATGTCGTGCCGGAGTTCGTTCCCGGCGCGAGTGGCGCGGCATTCAGCGGGTTGTGGATTCACGACGCCGTCGGCCTGTTCGTCACGCCGATGGCGCTGGCCATCGCCTACTTCGTCATCCCCGCGGTGATGGGACGGCCCGTCTACAGCCACTTCCTCTCGATGCTCGGCTTCTGGCTGCTGTTCTTCCTCTATCCGCTCAACGGCACGCACCACTACGTGTTCTCGGTGATTCCGATGAGCGCGCAGTTCAGCGCCATCCTCGCCTCGGGACTCCTCGGCATCGTCGTCGTCATCGTCGTCTTCAACCTGTTCATGTCGATGCGCGGCAGCGGCTGGCTGCCGCGCGATCTCGGCCTGCGGTTCATCGGCACGTCGACGCTGTTCTACCTTGTCGTCAGCCTGCAGGGATCGATGCAGGCGCAGATGTCGGTGAACCAGGCGGTGCACTTCACCGACTGGGTGGTCGCGCATTCGCACCTTGCCATGCTTGGGTTCGCGGGCTTTGCCGCCATCGGCGGCCTGGTGCACGCGTGGCAGCGCATTCCGGGCGTGGCATTCAATGCGCGCGCCGTCGCCTGGGCCTACTGGCTGCTCACGATCGGCCTGGTGACGATGGTGGTGGACCTGACGATTGGCGGCGTGCAGCAGGGCAACCTGTGGGCGTCGAGCGCGCCGTTCATGGAATCAGTCACGGCGTCGCGGCCCTACTGGGTGGCGCGCGTCCATGCGGGGAGCATCCTGACGCTGGGGTTCATCGCGCTGCTGATTGGATTGACGACGCGCGGTCGTGAGGCGCGCGTGCCGGAGCGCGATGCCGTCGCCGTTCCCGCCGACGCGCCAGCGAGCGATGGCGTGCTGGTACCCGCCAACGAGATCGCGCGAGGCTCGACGTCATGACGCGCTTCGGAGTCTGGCGATGAGCGACACATCCTCCAGCGTGCGCACGGCGTATCTCGTCGCCATCGTCGGCGGTGTGTTGTTCTTCGTACTGTCGGTGGGATTGCTCGGCGTGTGGCCGGCGCGCGTGATCGACGCGCAGACGCGCGCGATGGCGCCGGAGCATCCGCTGCCGCGGACGGCGGCCGAGCAGCGCGGTCGCGTGATCTACGGGCGTGAAGGCTGCGCTTCGTGTCACACGCAGCAGATCCGCTACCTGCATCAGGACATGGCGCGCTTCGGCGCACCGACGCTGGCGTGGGAAACGCATCTCGACACGCCGCACCTGTGGGGCACGAGACGCGTCGGCCCTGATCTCTCGCGCATCGGCGGCACGCGCAGCCTCGACTGGCAGTACACGCACCTCTTCGCGCCGCGCAGCGTCGTCACGGGCTCGGTGATGCCGGCATATCCGTCGCTCTTCGATGGCGCACCGGATCGCCCGCGTCAGGAGGCGCGCGATCTCGTCGCCTATCTGGACTCGCTTGGTCGCGCGCGTGAACTCGCCGCTCCCGAAGGCGAAGCGCGCGCTCGCGACGCCTGCAACTGCCCGGACGATGAGATGGCGCAGATGGCGTTTGCGGGAACGATGAACACGCACCCGGCGCGAGCGCGACGGACCGATGAGGCGCCGCGGCTGCCGGCTGGCACACTGCCGCGCGGACAGCAGTTGTATGCCGCGCACTGCGCGACGTGTCATGGCGAACGTGGGCTCGGCGACGGTCCTGGTGCAGCCGGTCTGCTGCCGAAGCCGGCGAATCTCGCGGAGCACGAGTACGCGGAGGAACGCGTGGCGGCGGCGCTGTGGAATGGTGTGTCGGGCACGGCGATGCCGGCGTGGCGAGATCTGGCGCCGGAGGATCTGGCGTCGATCAGCACTGCGGTACAGAACCTGTCCGTCGCACAGGGAGACCCGCCGGTGCCGGAGCATCTGACCACGCTGGGCGCGCGGGTGTTTACCGCCAACTGCGTGCAGTGCCATGGCGAACGCGGCGACGGTCGAGGACCGGCGGCGGAGTCGTTGCTGATGGCGCCGAAGAATTTCGTGCGGCAACGCGTGAGCCTGGCCGAAGGCGTGCGCGTGCTGCGATCGGGCGTTGCGGGATCACCGATGGCGCCGTGGACCGCGCGATTGACCGACGCCGAACTCGTGGCGGTGGCGCACTACGTGCGCGAGTTGTACGCGCCGGCGCCGCAGGGAGACATCCGCCGATGACGGCCCTGGCCGACCTCATCGTCTGGGCGAGCGTCGTGCTGGCCGCGGTGTATGTCGCGGTGTGGGCGTGGTCGCCGCGCTGGCGACAGACCATCGAGCGTCCGAAGTACGAGTTCCAGGACGCGCTTGGTACCTTCGAGGAGAACCGCGATGAGCGCTCGTGACTCGATGCTCCGGCGCTACGCCGTGCCGCTGGCCGCCGGCGTCGGCGTGGGCGTGGCGGTGCTCGTGGCCGGCGTGCGTCTGTCTCCTTCAATCGGATCTGCGAGCGGCGCCGCGAGCGCGCCCAGTGCGGTTCCCGCCGAAGCCACTGAAGAGTACGGCCGCCGCCTGATCGCGCACACCGCCGAACTGCTCGGGCCGGATCAAGGTGATCCCGATCGCCGCTTCATGGACAGCCGTTTGAACTGCGCCTCGTGTCATCTCGCTGTCGGCACGGAGCCTGGCACGCTGACGCTGCTGCAGACGCGTGAGCACTATCCCCGCTTCTCGGGACGTGCCGGCGGCATGACCGAGATCGAGGACCGCATCAACGAGTGCATGCAGCGCAGCATGAACGGCCGGCCGCTGCCGGTGGACAGCGTCGAGATGAAGGCGATGGCGGCCTACCTGCGCGGGCTGGGCGGGCAGTACGACGCGATGAGCGCGTCTAGTCGCAAGACGGACGAGCCGCCGCCATTTGCGACGCCGCCGCGCGCCGCCGATCGCCAGGCGGGTCGCGAAGTGTTCGAGAAACGCTGCGCCATTTGCCATGGCGGCGATGGTCTTGGTCTGCTGGCGAGCGGCGACAAGGCAAAGGGCTATTTGTTCCCGCCGCTCTGGGGGCCGGACAGCTTCAACACCGGCGCCGGCATGCACCGCGTGCTCACCGCCGCGCGCTTCATCAAGGCACGCATGCCGCTCGGCGAACCGACGCTGACGAACGACGAGGCGTTCGACGTCGCCGCGTTCATCAACGATCAGCCGCGCCCGGTGATGGCCGCGCTCGAGAACGACTACCCGGATCGATCAGCGAAGCCGATCGACAACGGCTACGGCCCCTTCGCCGACGACTTCCCGCTCGAGCAGCACCGCTTCGGCCCCTTCGCGCCGATTGAGGCGTACTACAAAGCCCTGCGGGAGAAGAAATAGAGGGCTGGAGGGCTGGAGGGCTGGGGGACTGGAAGGCTGGAGGGCTGGAGGGACGCGGTTGACCGCGTCAGCCCTCCAAGCCTTTCAAGCCCTCCAAGCCTTCCAAGCCCTCCAGCCAGTCCCCCAGCCCCCCAGTCCGCCAGCCCTATCTCAGTTGCCCGGCTCGTCCGCGGACGGTTTCCGCCATCGCGCGCATGCGGGCGGCATTTCGCGCATCGGCGCCGGCGGCATCACGTTCCAGTTCGGTCGCCAGCGTCGTCAACTCGGTGGCCACGGTCGATGCAGCCTTGTCGCGTGACGTCGTCTGATCGGCGCGCTGCAGCGTGGCGCTGATCGTGTCGGCGCGCGCGGCGGTCACGGCGTTGCCGCGCTTCAACTGATCGAGATACGCTCGGGCGACGACCGTGGTGGCCGGCCACGCTACCTTCGGCTGCTGCTGCGAGTTGAACTCTTCCCAGCGCACCTGTGCCGCCGCGTCGAGTTCGTTCTGCGTCAGGTAGTCGCTCGGCAGCAGGCGGAAGATGTCGATGCCGCGGGCAATCTCCGCCGCGTAGATGAAGCCGTTGTAGTAGTAGCTGGACCAGTAGCCGCCGGAGATCAGCTTGTCGCCGTCCACGGGACCGCGATCGAAGAACGCGATCTCGACCGGCCTGGTCGAGTCGGTGAAGTCGAACACCGACACGCCGCCCTGATACCACGACTGCACCATGATGTCGCGGCCCGGCACCGGGATCAGCGAGCCGTTGTGCGCGACGCAGTTCTCCTGCTCGCTCTGCGCCGCCGGCATCTTGTAGTAGCCCTTGAATACCAGCTTCTTGTCGACGATGTCGAAGATGGCGTCGGCGCCCCACGTCAGCGGATCGCTGGCACGGCAGCGCGGCCGCGAGCCACCGCCCCACTCGTCGGTGAACACCACCTTGGTGCCGTCGTTGTTGAACGTCGCCGAGTGCCAGTAGGCGAAGCTCTTGTCGACGACGTGATCGAGGCGTTTCGGATTCTCGGGATCGGCGATGTCGAGCAGGATGCCGTTGCCCGAGCAGGCGCCGGCGGCCAGACCGATCGCCGAATACACCGTGATGTCGTGGCACTGGTTGGTCATGCGCGAGGTCTGCGTGCCCTCGCCGTGGTTGCCGCCCTGCCACAGCCCGGCGAGGTTCCCCGTCGTCTCGTCCATGAAGATGCGCGGCTGGTTGACGATCTTCGCGTTCTGCGGCGCGCCCAGCGGCACTTCGATGACGTCGATGCTGAAGAGCGACGTGTTGGGATCTTCCTTGGCGTCCTTGCCCGAGCAGCCGGAGAGTTCCTCACCGGGGCGCACCGTGCTGGTGCCGGAGCCGTAGACGAAGATGCGGCTCGGGTTCTTCGGATCGGGCACCAGCGTGTGCGTGTGCGAACCGCGGCACGTCTGCACGGCGGCCACCTGGCGCGGCTTCTGGATGTCGGTGATGTCGAAGATGCGCACGCCGCGGAAGCGTTCCTTGCTCACCGTCTCGTCGATGCCCTGCAGGCCGCAATCGAGACGGCCGCGCGTCTGCTCCACCGACATGAACAGCAGGTGGCCCCACACCGACACGTCGCCCTGGCCGCCGGGGCACACCACTGAGGTCATCAGCCGCGGCTTGCGCGCGTTCTCGACGTCGTAGATGTTGAAGCCGTGATAGTTGCCGACGACAGCGTGGGTGCCGAAGAAGGCGAGGTCGGAATTGGTGAAGCCGCCGCCACGCGGTGCGGGCGGCGCCGGCGTGCCGGGGGCCGGCGGAGGTTCGGGCGGGGCACCAGCCGGGCGTTCGGGCGGAATCGGCGCACCGGCGGGCGCTTCGGGATCGAAGAAGCCTTCCGGTTTCGGCAGGTTGGCCGTCAGTTCCATGTGACGCGCGGCCACGGCGGCGTCACGCAGGCCGCCCTTCAGGCCGATGCGCGGATCCTTTGGATCCGGCGCCGGCTGCTGCGCCGCGGCCAGCATTCCCCACGACGCCGCGCCCGCGAGCGCCGCGCCCACGATGAGTCGATTGAGCTGCATTCGGATCCCCCTCCTGACCCCACAATTCGCTTGGCCTTGGTGTCCGCCTGCTCGAACGACCCCGGGTTGTGCCGGTATCGGTCGGATGAGCGGATGGATGGACAGTACACCCAAGTGAGCTGAGGGGCTTAAGTCAACGGCCGGGAGGATTGTAGCGTTAACGCCGGTCCCGGTGACAACGACGAGAGACGCCGCCAGCCGAACCGTAGCCACGTGCGTCCGTGCACCGCTGGATCGCCACAGAGATCGTCAGCGCGATCACCAGATAGATCGCCAGATCGCTACGTCTTCCGATCGATCACCAGCTCACCACCTCACCAGATCACCAGATTCGCCATCAGTACCTTCTCCCCCGTTGCCGTGACATGTCGAACCTGGCGGTGTCGGCAATCGCCATCACCGCCATGACGCCGGCCTGAATGGGATCCGAGACGACCAGATCCGCGGCGTCGCGAACGCTGCCGACCATGTTGAGCGCGATCACCTTGACGCCCTGCGCCTGCAGATCGCGCACGGCCTGGGTGATGGCACCGCCCATGATGGCGCCGGCGAGTACGAGGATCGACGCGCGCGGCAGACGCGCCACGGCGCGGACGGCGTCGGCCAGCGCCTGTTCGCCGACGAGCGGGATGGTGTCCACCGAGATACGTTCGCCGCGGATGTTGTGGCGATCGGCTTCGCTGATGGCGCCGACGGCCACCTGCCCCACTTGCGCGCCGCCGCCGATGATGATGACGCGCTTGCCGTAGATGCTGAGCAGCGACGGCTGCACCGACACGCCGTGGACGTGCGCCAGCGCGGAGAGATCGCCGGTGAGGGCGGCCACCTCGGCGTCGATCGCCACTTCCAGACCGATGCGGCTGCGATCGGTCGGACTCGGCAGCGTCTGGATGCCGGCGATGTTGACGCCGTGTGCGGCGAAGACGCCGGCCACCGCCGACAACACACCCGGCAGGTCGTCGGCGTCGATCAGGATCGTCCGCGTCGCCGTCGTCAGGGTTGCCTCACCACGAACGCCGCAAGTCCGGATTCGGCCACCGGCACATCGCCGCGCATGCCGACGACGGCCCAGAAGTAGGTGCCGGCCGGCATCTGACTGTCGGACGGGAACTCGATGTCCGTCTGCAGCAGGCCGGACTCCGAGACGACGCGGACGTCGGCTTCGTTCCAGATGCGGAAGGTGTAGCTGTCGGCTTCCTTCACCGGCGACCAGGCGAAGTGCGAGGGCTGCGGCCCGATGCTGTCGGGAGCGGGGTGCAGGTGCTTGATGTCGGCGATGGCGGCGGCCGTCTCGGCGGCGGCGGGTGCGGCGGCCACCGTGCCGCTGTCGGCGCGGCAGCCGGCCAGCCCGGCGCCACAGATGGCGCAGATGGCACAGATGCGTGCCGGCCGGGCCAGCGCGACGGCCAGCACGGCGGCGAGACGAGTCACGGCGAACATCATCCGCTCAGCTTACCCCCAGCGTTCGCCGGAGGGAAAGCGCGATCCGAAGTGGACTGCGCGACGGGCCGCCCCGCCCGTCGCGCGAGCCATACTCAGAACCGATAGCGCACGCTGAGGCGGAACACGCGCGCGGCGGGGATCGGGTTGGCCGACGCCGCATCGATGCCGCCCGTCGACAACGGCTTGAAATAGTTCGGTCCGTTCGTCGTCACGCGCCGCAGGACGACGCTGGAGTTGAGCAGGTTGAAGCAGTCGACCATGCCTTCGAGCGAATGCGAGCCGCCGAGGCTCATCGTCTTCGACCAGCGCAGGTCCATCAGCTTCACCCAGTCGTAGCGGCCGGCCTGCCCTTCCACCGTGACGTTCACCAGCGTATTGAGCGCGTCGCGCACCTGCACGACGCGGTTGTAATACTCACCCGCCTGCGCCGTGAAGGTGGAGGCCAGCAGCATCTTCCACGGCAGCTCGTAGGTGCCGCTCAGGCGCACGCCCTGATACACCTCGGGCAGCGCCCACGCGCCCGCCTGGCCGGGCTGCGACTGGATGCCATACAGCGCCTCGTTGGGATTGCGCGGGTTGATGTTGCGCACGACGCGACGGTCCGCGGTGTAGGACGCCAGCAGCGACCAGCCGTTCGAATAGCGCTTGCTCAGCGTCGCCTCGAACGCGGTGTAGTGATCGTTGCCTTCATCGCCCTCGGTGTTGACGAAGAGCGACTGGATCTGTCCGAACGTCGGATAACTGCGCGGCACCGACCACACCTGAATGACGCCATCGTCTGCCGTGCCGGCGATGTTGTCGCGGCCGGGATCGACGCCGGTGACCATGTCGCTGAAGGCTTCGTACGGCTGCGCGAGGTTCAGTTCCTTGTTGCCGCGATAGTCGTACTTGCGCACCAGATTGAAGCGCATGGTGACGTCCGAGCCGATGCCGACGTCGAAGCCGGCGGTGTACTCGTCCATGTATTCGCCCCGGAGATTCGGATCGAGCCGGCTGTCGCGCGAGGCGCCTGTGACCGACGCGAGGTTCTCCGGCACGGGCACGTAAGGGATGCTGCCGTCCCAGCGGTTGTAGGTGTAGACGAGCGTCGCGGCCGGATTCACCTGACTCGCCACGGGACCCGCGGCGGCCGTGACACCGGACCCGGCGGCCGAATAGCGGCCGTAGCTGAACTTCACGGCGTAGCGTCCGGAGCCGGTGATGTCGTACACCGCCGACACGCGCGGTGACCACGCGTTGTAGGTCGGGAAGTTGCGATCCTCGGGATAGATGCGCGGCGTCGCGAAGGGACCGGTGCCGGGATTGCCCTGCTCGGGCAGGAACGACGAATAGCGATCGAAGCGCACGCCGGCGTTAAGCGTCAACTGACGTGTGAGGTTGACGCTGTCGTTCACGTACCACGAGTTGTAGATGACGCCGGCGTTGGTGTTGTTCGGATACTCGAACACCTGCACCGAGTCGGGCCGCGCGAAGAAGTCGGTGTCGCCCGCAAGGCTGCGGTAGCGATACACCTGCTGATTCGGATAGCCGTAGGTTTCGACGAAGTTCTCACTGTGGTAGCCGAGGAAGCCGGACTTGATTTCGTGGTTCATCGAACCGATGGTGCGGAACCACGACCACGTGCCGTTCCAGCCCCAGCGCGCCGGTTCACGATTCAACTCCAGATACGCGCCGCGCGTCTGCGTCGTCGTCAGATCGGTGCGGCGGACGTCGTCGGTCCACGCCTTGTCGGGCCACCAGTAGCCCGAGCGATTGAAGCTGGCGTCGAAGGTCATGCTCTGGCTCATGACGCGCGTCCATTTGAGCGCGGGGCCGATCGCCGTCCACGCGATCTGGTTCTGCGACGCCTCGAGCGGCACGAACGTGCTGGCGGTGCGATACGGCTGCCACTTGCGGTTGAACTGCTGGCTGAGCTCGAACTTGTTGTTCTGCGACGCCTGCCACGTGAGCTTCAGCGTCGGATTGTCGAGACGCGTGAAGAACTCCACCTGCTCGCCGGTGCGCTCGGAGATGAAGCCGGGGATGAGCAGGCCGGAGTAGTTGTAGCCGTAGGCGCCGTAGAACCACAGCCGATCGCGAATGATCGGTCCGCCGAGATCGGCGCTGGCGTCGTTGTAGCGCGTGAACTTGTTGTTGCCGGAATCGAAGCCCTGATCGCGCAGCGACTGCGTGACGTTGTTGCCCTGGAAGGCGCCGTCCTGCCACGCCAGCAGGTAATGGCCGGCAAAGCGGTTGCTGCCGGATTTGATGACGAAGCTGAGCGTCGCGCCCGGGCTCTGCGCTTCGGCGCCCTTCGCCGCCGCCGACACCTGAACCTGGTCGTAAGTGTTGTAGTCGCCGAAGAACTGATCCCAAACGACGCCGTCGAACTTGATCAACTCGCCGCCGGGGCGGCCGTAGGACCGCGCGCCGGTCGTGGTCGATCCGCCGACGGTGTTGCCGCCGACGTCGAACTGCGTCGGCGCCAGGCCGGGGACGAGCCGCGCCAGTCCGCGAATGCCGCGGCCGTACGGCAGGTCCTCCATCTGCTGCTCGCTCCAGTTGACGCCGATCTGCGTCGCCTGCAGGTCGATCGTCGGCGTGCTGCTGGTCACCGTCACCGACTCGGACAGCGTGTCGAGTTGCAGCGGCGCGTTCACCGTCGCGGTCGCGTTGGCGGTGACGACGACGCCTTCGACGGTGAGCGTGCGGAAGCTGTCGAGGCTGAAGCTGACCTGATACGTGCCCGGCGGCACCTGCGCGAAGCGATACGAACCGAGCGCATCGGTCACCGCCTGACGCGCGCCGCCGATCATCGCCGGACTGGTGATCGAGACGGCGACGCCGGGCAGCAGCGCATCGCTGCTGTCGGTGGCGCGCCCCGTGATGGTGCCGGTCGTCGATTGCGCGAAGCCGTGCACGGGCAGCGCGCATGTCAAGAGGGCGAGCAGCAACAGGGTCAGACGACGGGTAGACACAGGGACCTCCTGCCGACGATCAAAGCCGTCGCGCAGCAAGAGGCTACTGCATATAACGATCGCTTATATTGCTATTGGGGTCGTGCTATTGGGGTCAGGTCACGATTCGTGAGCCGCCACGCCAGATTCCGCGATGGAGAGGTGCAAGTCTTGCGACGTGGAACGAGAGATTCACGCCAAGATGAAGCTGGGCCCGCGCATCTCAGCCGTTCGGCTCACGAATCGTGACCTGACCCCAAGGATGCGGCTCACGAATCGTGACCTGACCCCAAGTATGATGTTGCGCCATGCGCACACCTCTGCTGGTCCTCGCTCTCGTGCTCGCGTCCTTCTCACCGGCATTCGCCACCTGGTCCGTGATCGCGCTCGACGCGAAGACAGGACAGGTGATCATCTCGTCGGCCACCTGCGTCCGGCAGGCCGGCTTCCCCTCGCGCAAGCCGAACGGCGCGCGTGATCTCATGGACGTGCAGGCGGTGATCGTCCCCGGCCTCGGCGTCGCCGCCTGCCAGGCCGGCGTCGACAACACACGCGAAGATCAGATGCTCGTCTACGAGGAACTGAAGAAGGGCACGCCGCCGGCGGAGATCATCGAGAAGCTCAAGGCGCACGAGGCGGCGCGCAAGCCGGAAGACCAGATGCAGCGCCGGCAGTTCGGCATCATCGCCATGCCGAACGGCACGACGGTCACCGAGCGCAACAACCGCGCCGGCTTCAACGGCACCGGCAACTCGCAGTCGTCGCTCTACTGGGGCGGCCAGGTCGGCGACATCTACTATCAGGTGCAGGGCAACACCCTTCTCGGCGACGACGTCGTGGTGAAGGCGGCGCTGGCCTTCACGCGCGCGTCGGGGACGATGGCCGACCGCGTGATGGCGGCGATGGAAGCGGCGGATGCCAACGGCGGCGATCATCGCTGCAACTGCGGCAACAATCCACTCGACTTCGTGCCGTGCGACAACAAGACCTCGCACGTCGCCTACATCGCCATCGCCGAGAAGACCGACGCACCGGGCGTCACCCACAACGACGGCAAGTACTCGGTGTTCATCAGCGTCACCGACGACAACACCGTGAAGGGCGAGAGCGGCAACCCGGTGAAGACGCTGCGGATGCGCTACGATGCATGGAAGAAGGCTGGCTCGAAGCCCACCGCGCCTCCCCAGCCGTCGCTGTACAGGGGAACGGGGAAGTAAGAACCTGGCGGGAGGCCCTTCGACCCTTCGACAAGCTCAGGGTCGGGAGACGGGAGACGGGAGGCGGGAGGCGGGAGGCGGAACGTTGCAGGCCTTCCAAGCCCCAAGCCTTTCAAGCCTTTCAAGCCTTCCAAGCCCTTCAAGCCCCAAGCCATTCAAGCTCTCAAGCCCTCAAGCCCTCCAAGGCCGAGATCGCAAAGTATGACCAAATCCTTCACCGTCAAAGGCATGACCTGCGGCAACTGCGAACGGCACGTGCGTGAAGCCGCCGAGAAGGTCGCCGGTGTCACCAGCGTCACCGTCGATCGTCCCGGCGAAAAGGCGACCGTGTCGTTCGACGAGTCGGTGACCAACGCCGGCGCCATTGCCGCGGCGATCACCGACGCCGGTTACGACACGACGCCACACGGAGGCGGCGCCACCGGGCACTGGTGAACGCCGTCGACCTGCGGCCGATTGCCGCCAACGAACAGCAGCAGTCGCCCTTCGACCTCTTCCTCATCTTCGCCGGCGCCAACATCGTCGCGACGACGCTGCAGGTGGGCGCGAGCCTGCCGGCGTCGCTCGCGCCGAAGACGGCGATGGCCGTCATTGCCGCCGGCGCGGCCGGCGGCGCGCTGCTCACCGCGCTGCTGGCGCCCGTCGGCAGCCGCCTTCGCCTTCCGTCCATCGTCGCGGCGCGGGCGGCGCTCGGCACCTCCGGCGCGCAGGTGCTGGCGCTGCTGCTCTTCCTCACCAACTTCGCCTGGATCGCGCTGAACAACGTCATCGCCGGATCGATCGGCGCACGCGTCACCGGCCTCGGTGCGCCGGGGCTGTGGGCGGCAGTGCTCGGCCTGATGGCCACGCTCGTCGTGCTCGGTGGACCACGACTCGCCGCGCTCGTCGATCGCGTCGCCGTGCCGCTGATGCTGGCCTCGGGCTCGGTATTCACCTGGGCGTGCATCCGCCACGGCTGGCCGGCGGCGTCCGCCGCAACAACCGCGCCCGGCGATCTCGCCCGCGGTCTGGACCTGGTGATGGGGTATCAGGTGTCGTGGCTGCTGATGTTCGCGGACTATCCGCGCTACGTGCGATCGGCGCGCGGCGCGGGCATTGCCGTGTTCTTCGGCCTGGCGCTCACGGCGCTGTGGTTCATGGCGCTCGGCCTGGTGGCCGCGGCAGCGGCGGGATCGTCCGAGCCCGGCGCCATGGTGGAGGCGCTCGGCCTCGGCTGGTCGGCGGCGCTGCTGCTGACGCTGGCGACCTTCACCACCAACTTCGTCAACATCTACATGTCGGCGCTGGCGCTCAGAAGCCTGCGCCCGCAGACGACCGATGCGGCGGCGGTGTGGCTGATCGGCGGCATCGGCGCGGCGCTCGGTCTGCTGTCGACGCGATGGCTCGATCAGTTTGCCGGTTTCATGATCGTGCTGGCGACGACACTGGTGCCGGTCGGTGGACTCCTGCTCGCGCGTTACGTCGTGCGCCCGCGCGCCGTGAACATCGACGCGCTCTACCCGGAGTCCGGCGCGGCGCCCTTCGCTCGCTGGTATCTCCCCGGCATCGTCGCGTGGATCGCCGGTGCGGTGGTCTATCAGGTCTCGACGAGCATTGGCGGCACGCTGCCGAGCCTCGTGACGGCGATCGTGACCTTCGTCACGCTGGATTACGTCGTCAACCGGCGGGACTGAGGTGTCGCTGCGTTGCGGTCCGCCAGCAACGCGTCGATCGCATCGGCTGCTGTCACAGCGCCGCTCTCGTCACGAACGGTTGCTCCCACCGCTTCGGCGCGACGCGCATAGTCGCCAGTCAGCAACGCGCGCAGTTCGTGTGTCAGGCGATCCACCATGTAGCGGCGCGGCGTCAGCACGCGCGCCACACCGAGATCGACGAGTCGACGCGCGTTGTCCGGTTGATCGTGCGCGAAAGGCACCGCCAGCATGGGACGGCCGGCCGCCAATGCCTGATGCAGCGTGCCGGCGCCGCACTGGTGCACGACGACCGACGCGCGTGGAAAGAGCGCTGCATGCGGCGCGTAGTCGACGGCGAGGATGCTGCGGTCCCGCACGTCCGGACGATTCCGCGCATGACGTCCAACGAGCATCACGGCACGCACGCCGAGGCGCAGCGCGGCGTCGGCGCTGACGCGGAAGAAATCGCCGGCGGCTTCAACAGCGGACGTGCCGAGAGTGAACATCACGGGCGGCGGTCCCGCGGACAGGAACGCGTCGAGTTCCGCCGAGATCGCCGGCGCCGCGGGGCCGTTGTAGAGCACGGCGCCGGTGACGCGCACGTTGCGCGGCCAATCGGGTTGCGGAGTCGCCAACACGTTCGAGAACATCGCCAGCACGAGCGACGGCGAGTGCTGCGCCTCCATCAACGGATTGCCGCCAACCGGTAGTCCCAGCGACGCACGGAAGGTCCGCACGGGTCGCGCCCAGCGATCCGTCACGCGGCGCGCCAGCCACAGGAAGGCGCGGCTCAATGACGGCCAGCGTTTGAGCGAGGTATAGAGCCACGGCGCCGCCGGCGGCACCATCGGATCGAACACCGAGAACATCGACAGCGGCGCCAGCACGCTCGACGCCCATGGCAGGCCGAGTTGTTCGGCCACGATCGGCCCGGCGAGCATCGCCGGATGGGTAACGAGGAGATCCGCGTCACGCGCGGCGTCACAGAGGTCCGCGTGCGACTGCGCGAGCGATGGGATCAGGATCTCGCCGAAGAGCGCATCGGTGCCGCGCGCCGGATCCATGATGCGCCGAATGAGCCCGGCGTCGTCGACGTCGAGATCAGGACGGATGGCATGCAGCCGCAGCCCTTCGCGCTCCACCGCCTCGCGAAAGATCGCCGGCATCGCCAGCACCGGCGTGTGCCCGCGCCGCTGCAGTTCGATGCCGAGTCCGATGTAGGGGTTGACGTCGCCGAACGATCCGAAGGTGGTGATGAGGATGCGGGACATGAGTAAGGTCTTAGGTCCTAAGTCTTAGGTCTTAGGCAAGAGCTCTTGCCCAAGACCCAAGACCCAAGACCTAGGACCTAGGACCTGAGACCTACTTCAACCGTGCCGCCCGTCCCTTGAGCGTTTCGGCGAGGGCCTTCAGGCGTTCCTGATCGCGGCCCGTGGCGCCAGCGGCGTCCGACTCGAGCTGCGTTGCCAGCGTCGTCAACTGCTCCACCGACTGCGCGGCGTTGCGATCGCGCGGCGAGCGGATGCCTTCGGCGCGGTCCATCGCGCTGGCCACCGCCTTGGCGCGTTCCGGCTGGATGGCGCGCGAGCGGTTCAGCTGATCGATGTACGCCTTGGCGACGACGGCCGTTGCCGGCCACACCACTTCGGGCTGCTGCTGCGCGTTGAACTCTTCGTAGTGAATCAGCGCCGCCGCATCGAGCTCGTTCTGCGTCAGGTACTCACTCGGCAACAGACGGAAGATGTCGATGCCGCGCGCGATCTCGGCGCCGTAGATCTGGCCGTTGTACCAGTAGGTCGACCAGTAGCCGCCGGTGATCAGGTTCTTCTCGTCGAGCGGACCGCGATCGAAATACGCAATCTCCACCGGCTTGGCCGAATCGGTGAAGTCGAACACCGACAGCCCGCCCTGATACCACGCCTGCACCATGATGTCGCGGCCCGGCACCGGAATCAGCGAGCCGTTGTGCGCGACGCAGTTCTCCTGCTCGGTCTGCGGCGCCGGCAGCTTGTAGTAGCCCTTGAACACCATCTTCTTGTCGACGACGTCGAAGATGGCGTCGGCGCCCCAGGTGGGCGAATCGGTGGCGCGGCACCGCGGCCGCGTGCCACCGCCCCACTCGTCGGTGAAGATCACCTTGGTGCCGTCGTTGTTGAACGTCGCCGAGTGCCAGTAGGCGAAGTTCTTGTCGAACACGTGATCGAGCCGCTTCGGGTGCACCGGATCCGAGATGTCCATCAGGATGCCGTTGCCCGAGCAGGCGCCGGCAGCCAGGCCGGCGGCCGGATACACGGTGATGTCGTGGCACTGGTTGGTCTCGGCCGTGCGCTGCGTGCCGGGACCGCTGTCGCCGCCGCGCCACAGCGCCGCGATCGACTTCTCGTCGCCGAAGATGCGCGGGCGGTTGACGACCTTGGCATCCTGCGGCGCCGCCAGCGGCACTTCGATGACGTCGATGCTGAAGAGCGCGGTGTTGTCGTCTTCTTCCGGCTTGGCGTTGACGCAGCCGTCGAGTTCCTCGCCGGAGCGCACCGTGCTCGTGCCCGAGCCGTAGACGTAGATGCGCGACGGATCGCCGGGCACCGGCACCAGCGTGTGCGTGTGCGAGCCGCGGCACGTCTGCACCGAGGCGACCTGGCGTGGCTTGCGGATGTCGGTGATGTCGAAGATGCGGACGCCGCGGAAGCGTTCCTTGCTCACCGTCTCGGCAATGCCCTGCACGCCGCAGTCGACGCGGCCGCGCGTCTGCTCCACGGACATGAACAGCAGATGGCCCCACACCGACACGTCGCCCTGGCCGCCCGGGCAGACCACCGAGGTGACCAGCCGCGGACGCCGTGCGTTTTCGATGTCGTAGGTGTTGAAGCCGTGGAAGTTACCCACCCACATGTGGGTGCCGGCAAAGGCCATGTCGGAATTGGCGAAGTCGAGACCACCGGGACGCGGCGGCGTCGCCGGCCTGGCGGGCGCGCCCGGCTGTCCGGCCGCGGGCGCCGCGGGTGCGGCGGCGGGCGCGGGTGGAGTCGCGGCGGCCGGCGGTGGTGCGCCAGGCGCCCGCTCGGGCGGCGACGGCGGACCGGCCGGCGCTTCCGGATCGAAGAAGCCTTCGGGCCGCGGCAGCGTCGAGGTGAGCTGCATGTTCTTCGCGGCGACGCCGGCGTTGTGCAGGCCGCCCTTCAGGCCGACGCGCGGATCCGTCGATGCCGTTGCCGGGCGGTCCTGCGCGCCAACCTGTCCGGTCAGCGCCACCGCCACCATCGTCACTCCGATCCCCCAGCGCAATACGGATCTCATTTCTGCAGCTCCTTCAGCAAAGCGCCCATCCGATCGATCTCCATCTGCTGATCGGCCTCGACGTCCGAGGCAAACGCGAAGATGTCGCCGTCCTGCCCGGCGCCCGCCGTCCCGAACAACTCGCGCACCATCACCAGGGCGCCGCCGTGGTGCTTGATCATGCCGAGCAGGAACTGTTTGTCGAACTCGACGCCGGTGGTGAGTGACAGCTTCATCATCTCGTCCTGCGTCAGCATGCCCGGCATCAGCGTCGCGCCGTGCTGGTGATGCGCATGTGGATCGGGCAGCGCCTGGCCGCGCGCCTTCAGCCACTCCTGCATCATCTGAATCTCGTCGAGCTGCGACACCTCGATGCGCTTGGCCAGCAGCTTCATGTCGTCGCGGCTCGTGCGCTCGGGCAGCAGCGCCGCCATCTCCAGCGCCTGCTGGTGATGGCCGATCATGCCCTGCATGAACTTCACGTCCGCTTCGGTGTACTGGACCTTCGAGAGGTCGGTGGCCTGCGCCGCACTGACGACGCGGTTGTCCTGACCCGGCGCGCCGGGCTGGATGATGGCCGGGCCGCCGCTGGCGACCTGCGAACTTCGACAGCCCGCGGCCAGGGCGGCCAGCAGGCACAGCGCGGCACGAAAGACAGTTGGTGACATGGCAGGTATCAGGATACACCCGGGACGGAGGTGCTCCACGGGGGTGCTCCACCGGGGGTGCTCCACGAAGGTGCTCCACGGAGGTGCTCCGCGAGGGTGCTCCACGGAGGTGCGGCACGGAGGTGCTCACGGACGTGCCGCACGGAGGAGCCTACAGGATTCTGTGTGGTTGGAGATTGGACCGTGCCGTTGATCGCCACCATGTTGATGAAGAACACGCTGGTCGAACCACGGCGCCACAGGCGCAGAGGCGAGCCCAGGCCATATATCATTGACCGATATATCCAGAGCAAGTATATCTTTCGAATGAGCACGAGCCACGCACTGGCGACACTCGTCATCACGGTCGGGATGCTGGTCTCAGGAATCACCGACAGTGCTGCCCGACAGAAGCCAAACTTCTCCGGCACGTGGGTGCTGAATCGCCAGGCGAGCAGCCTGCCGCCCCCCGTGTCCGCAGTGGAGAGCGGCGTCGTTCGCATTGAGCACCGAGAGCCGTCGTTCAGTTTTCGTCGCACCTACGTCATCAGCGGCGCGTCGCGGGAGGCCAGCTTCACGGCATCGACGGACGGGCGAGAGACGACGGACACGGGCGCCAGAGGGGAGACTATCACCCTCACCATGAAATGGGCGAGCGACGTTCTGGTGCTCGCGATGCGAATCCAGGGTCCGGGGTTCAACGCCACCAACGACGTGCGCTACGAGCTCCTGAACGGCGGCACGCGCTTGCGCGCCACGGAGCAAGGGCGCAGCCCGCAGGGCGATCACGACGCCGTCTGGATCTACGATCGCCAGTGACCATGGCCGCCTATCAGCCGCTGGCCCCCGCGGTGTTCCACATCCTTCTGGCTCTCGCCGACGGCGAGAAGCACGGGTACGGGGTCATGAAGAGCATCGAAGATCACACAGCAGGCGCGCTGAAGATGGGTGCCGGCACCCTGTACAGCAACCTGCTACGCCTGACCGAAACCGGCTGGGTCGTCGAAGTGCCGGCGCCGCAGGCTCGATCGGCCCGCGACGAACGCCGGCGCTTTTACGGACTCACTGACGACGGTCGGCTGGCGCTCGACGTCGAGGTGCGGCGGCTCGAGTCGCTTGTGCGCCTGGCCAAACGCCCGCACCTCCGGCCACGAGCGACGAGCCGTTAGCCGGGAGAACGCCGTGCACCATGTCTACAAGCTGTTCCTGCGCCTCCTGCCCGAAGACTTCCATCGTCGATACGGGGTGGAGATGGCACTCGACTTCGAAGACGGCTGGCGCGAAGCCGCGGCGGGTGGCTGGCGGCGAAGAGTCGAATTCGGCGTGCGCGCGAGCGGAGATCTGGCCGTGAGCCTTCTCCGCGAGCGGACACGCGGTGCGCACCTGGGCGTGGTGGCGGCCACGGTGAGCGTGACCACGCTGCTCTGGGGACTGGCGCTTCGGCCCTGGTCGTGGCCCTGGGAGGCCTTGCCGAGACCGCGGCAAGCCGAGGTCGTCCCCGTGAGCGAGGCAGAGCTGCTCGGGCTGGCGGCGGCCGCCGTGCTGCCTGTGCTTGTCGTGCTGTTGTTCGGGAGCCGTCTGGTCCAACGGCGCGCGTTCCGTCGACACTGGCCGCGCGGAGGCATCATGTAGCGCTCGAACGGACGCCGCGCGTCGGCATTCCAGCGTTGTCGGCATCGAGCATCAGATTCAGTGCGAATATAATGTTGACGTGATGCTGGACCTGGCCAACGACATCCGTTCGCTCTCCGATTTCAAGCGAAATACCGTCGACCTGCTGGAGCGCATCCGGAAGACCGGCAATCCGATGGTCCTGACCATTAACGGCAAGGCCGAGCTTGTGGTTCAGGACGCCGAGGCGTACCAGGCACTGCTCGACCGGGTTGAGGCAGTGGAAGGAATTCAGCGCGGCCTGGCCGACGTGAAAGCCGGACGCACGAGGGCTGCCGCCCCGGTCTTCGATCGGCTGCGCCGCAAACATGGCATACCGCGTTGAGATTGCGCGCCGTGCCGAAGCCGAGCTCGAAGAGATCTACCTTTGGGTGGTGGCGCGCGCCCCGCAGCAGGGAGCGAGGTGGTTCAACGGGCTCGAACGCGCGGTCCTGTCGCTGGACGAACACCCGAAACGATGTCCGGTGGCGCCTGAGAGCTTCGACCCTCGACTGCCCGTGCGCGTGTTGAGCTACGGGCGGAAGCCTCACATCTACCGCATCTTCTTCACCGTGGACGACGAGTTCCACGTCGTCTACGTCGTGCACATCAGGCGCGGAGCGAGGCGTTCGGCTACGCCTGAGGAACTGAAGGGCGAGTAGCGCGTCAGCGGGCCAGCCGTCCCGTGCGTGTTTTTATCTTCCCGTCACGGACGCTGGCGCGACCAGCGGCGGGGCGTTGGTTTGCGGGACGTGGCAGGCGGTGCAGTTCCAGCGCGAGGAGGCCAGTTGCGGCTTGGCCGTCGCCGCGGCGTCGCCGGTGGCGGTCGTGAAGTGACTCGCCGGTGCCGCCGGCGGGCCGGTGGTGGCGCCGGCACGACCGTGACAGCCGATGCAGGCATTGCGCTTGGCGGTCACCGGGGTCAACCCCTTCAGCGCATGGGGAATCAGCGCTGGCGCCCCCTCCCACTCACGCGGGAAGCGGGCGCTCTGGCCCGGCCGCTTGTCCCCGTGGTCGTAGACGGCCGCGGCGCCGTCCGCGGCCGGCGCCGGCGACGTGGCTGTCGCGGGTGCAGCCGGAGCGGGAGCGGCCGCCTGCGCACCGGCCAACGCCGGCACGCCGGCCAGCGCCAGCAACAGCCCGAATGTGGGAATTCGCCGCATCATCAGCCTCCGGCGGCGGTGTCACTGGCGACCCGAGTCACCTTCACCGCGCACTTCTTGAAATCGGTCTGCTTCGAGATCGGGCAGGTGGCGTCGATCGTCACCACGTTGATGAAGATCCGCTCGTCGAACCACGGCACGTAAACCAGACCGCGCGGCACACCGTAGCGGCCCTCGGTCTCGACGCGGATCCGGATGCGACCGCGGCGCGATTCAATCCACGCCGCGTCGTGACGCGCCAGCCCGCGCGCCCTGGCGTCCTCCGGATGCATGTAGAGCAGCGCGTGCGGCACGGCGCGATGCAAGGACGGCACGCGGCGCGTCATCGTTCCGGAGTGCCAGTGCTCGAGCACGCGACCCGTGCTCAGCCACAGGTCGTAGGTCTTGTCCGGCACCTCGGGCGGCGCCGCATACGGACGGAAGAAGATCTTCGCCTTCCCCGCCAGCGACACCGGCGGCCCCGCTGCAGGCGCGTGCTGCGTGCCGGTCGGCAGCGACTTCATCGCCGGGCCATAGAACTCGAACGGCGCGCCGGACTTCACATACGGATCGTGCTCGGCGTTGAACCGCCAGCGCGTTTCCTTGCCGTTCACCACCGGCCACCGCAAGCCGCGCACGTCATCGGCCAGGTAGGTGTCGAAGGGCGCCAGGTCGTGCGCGTGTCCACGTCCGAACGCCGCATATTCCTCGAAGAGCGCCTTCTCGACGAACCACCGTTCGCCGAGGTGCGTCACCGTGTCGTTCGCCTGTCCCTTCGCGATCGGATCCGGCCACGCCACTTTCTTGTTGGCCGTCGTCGCGAACAACACGTCGTACAGCGTCGTCTGCGGCGAGTAGCCGAGCGCCTTCGCGGCGCCGACGACATCGGGCAGCCGCCCGTCGGTGAAGCCCGCCGCCGCCAGGCCCGGTACCGTCTGCTCGCTCCACACGTCGGCCAGCGTGAAGCGCTTCGAGAACTCCAGCATCTGCCAGACGTCCGACCGCGCCTCGCCCGGCGCCGCCACCTGCTGCCGCCACAACTGCGTGCGGCGCTCGCTGTTGCCGTAGCCGCCCCACTTCTCGAAGATCATCGACGACGGCAGCACGAGATCGGCGACGCGCGTCGACAGCCCCGGGTAGACGTCCGACACGACGATGAACGCGTCGAGCTTGCGGGCGGCCTCGACCCAGCGACCGGCGTTGGCCGTCGACTGGAACGGATTGGTGACCTGCACCCACAGCCACTTGATGCGGCCGTCTTCGAGGTCGCGCATCATCTGCGTGATGTGGCTGCCGGTCTTCGGGTTGATGGTGCCGGCCGGCAGCGCCCACATCTCTTCGGCGCGTTTGCGATCGGCGGCGCTCTCCACGCTCATGTCCGCCGGCAGGCGATGCGCGAAGGTGCCCACTTCGCGCGCGGTGCCGCACGCCGAGGGCTGACCGGTGAGCGAGAACGCGCTGTTCCCCGGCTTCGCGTACTTGCCGGTGAGCAGGTGCACCATGTACGCCTGCTCGTTCACCCACGTCCCGCGCGTGCTCTGGTTGAAGCCCATCGTCCAGAACGAGACGACCTTCTTCGCGCGATCGGCGTAGACGTCGGCCAGGGCGACAAGCTTGGCCTTGAACGCGTCGAGCGGCTCGTCGGCGAGCCCGCGCGCGAGTTCGGCGACGAGGTCGAGCGTGTAGGGCTCCACCGCCTGCTTGAACGCCTCGAACGTGATCAGCCACTGGTCGTTGGCCTGCGCGCGACGATCCTGCGGCACGGCACGGCCGGCGTCGCCGGCGCGCCCCTGCAGGATGGCCTCCTCGCGCGTGAGGACGTGGGAGCGCTGCTCCGAGCGCGTGTCCTGCTCCGCGGGAGACATGCCGCGATCGTCGTCACGCAGGCCATACCCGATGTCGGTGTAGCCGGTGGCGAAGACACAGTACTGATCGACGAACGCCTGGTCGACCGCGCCGCGCGCCAGAATCTCGCGGGCGAGGTAATTCCAGATCGCCATGTCCGTCTGCGGCTTGAAGACGATCTCCACATCGGCCATCGCCGAAGTCGGCGTCGTGTAAGGCGTGAGATGGAAGATGCGATAGTCCGCCGACGCCAGGCGCTTCGCCGTGACGCGCGCCCACAGCATCGGGTGCATCTCGGCCATGTTGGCGCCCCAACTGACGATGGTGTCGGTGAGTTCGATGTCGTCGTAGCAGCCGGCGGGCTCGTCGATGCCGAAGGTCTGCATGAAGCCGGCGACGGCCGAGGCCATGCAGTGACGGGCATTGGGTTCGAGGTTGTTGCTGCGCCAGCCGGCCTTCACGAGCTTCGAGGCCGCGTACCCTTCCTGGATCGTGTACTGCCCGGATCCCATCACGGCGATACCGGTGGGTCCGAGTTCCTTGTGCGCGCGCTTGAATTGCGCGGCCATCTCGTCGAACGCGCGCGCCCACGACACCGGCGTGAACTCGCCGTTCTTGTCGAACTTGCCGTCCTTCATCCGGAGCAGCGGTCGCGTGAGGCGGTCCGGCCCGTAGAGGATCTGCGTGTTGGCGTAACCCTTCACGCAGAGCAGGCCGCGATTCACCGGCGAATCCGGATCACCCTTGACGGCGACGACCTTGCCTTCGTGCGTGGCGATCTGGAGACCACAGCCCGTGCCGCAGAAGCGGCACACGCCCTTGTCCCAGCGCCAGTCCGGCTGCGTATCGCGCGTCAGCGCGGCCAGTGGCGCCGGCAGCGGCAGTCCGGCCGCCGCGGCGGTGGCAGCGGCGGCACTGGCCCGCAGGAAATCGCGGCGACTGGTCCCGCTCATGACGCCCGCTCCTCGTCCACGTAGTCGCACGTCAGGGCCAGCGACTGCACGCCCGGCAGCGCCGCCAGAGTGGCGCACGCCGATTCGAGGTCGCGACGGGTATCGGTCTCCACCGTGATCACCAGACGCCCGCCGGCCTCGTCCTGGAGGTGCACATCGACGCCCGGGACGGCAGCGGAAAGGCGGGCGACGGCCGGCAGACAGCCGGGCGAGACGGTGAGAAGGAGACCGGAGACGTGTGTGACGGATTCGGGAGCGGCGGGCATCGCTCCGATTCTGATTCGATTCAGTTGCGGTGCCGTATGACGGATGTCATAGACGGGGGGGGGGCGGCACGAGGGTGCTACACGATGGTGCTACACGAGGGTGCTACACGAAGGTGCTACACGAAGGTGC
>JADZCY010000176.1 GCA_020851325.1 Acidobacteriota bacterium
TGCGCGCCGCCCTGCACCGTGGCCACCAAACCCGCCAGCATGAAGAAGTGCGCCGCCGTCGTCATGAAGTAGCCGAGCACCGTTGCGGCGGCGTAGACGGCAATGGCGATGAAGATCGCGCGCTTGGTTCCGATGCGCGACCCGAGATAGCCGAACAGAAACGCGAACGGAATGCCGAGGAACTGCACCATGACGAACGCCATGATCTGCGACGTCTGATCGATGCCGATCTCCGCGCCGTAGACGCCGGCCATGCGGATGATCGTCTGGATGCCATCCTGATAGAGCAGCGTGGCGATGAAGAAGAGGAACGCCTGGCGGTAGCGGCGGATGGCCTGAAACGTGTGGGCGAGCCGCGCGAACGCGGCGACGAGCGACGACTGTCCCGCGATCTCGTCCGGCAGCACCGACGCCGGTGGCTCCGGCACACGGCGAAACAGCGGGATCGAAAACACGCCCCACCACACCGCCACCGACAGGAACGACGCCTTCACCGCCATCGTCGTACTGCCGAAGCCGACCGTCGCCGGCTGCATGATCCACGCGAGGTTGAGCAGCAGCACGAGCCCGCCGCTGATGTAGCCGAGCGCGTAGCCGGCGGAGGAGACGCGGTCCATCTGATCGGGACGCGCGACGTGTGGCAGCAGCGAATCGTAGAAGACAAGTGAGCCGGACGCGCCGACGTTGCTCAGGAAGAACAGTCCCGCGGCCAGTGCGATCGCGCCTTCGCCGATGAACACCATCGACGCACAACTGACGAGGGCGATGGCGAGGAAGATCGCCATCAACCGCTTGCGCCGCCCCGTGCGATCCGCCAGCGCGCCAAGGATGGGCGCGCTGATCGCAATCACCGCCATCGACGCGGTCGTGATGGCGCTGAAGCGGGCGGTGGCCGCCGCCGGCGCCAGGCCCGCGGCGGCGTAGGTGGCGAAGAAGCTCGGGAACACCGCCGTGATGACGGTGGTCCAGTAGACCGAGTTCGCCCAGTCGTACCACGCCCAGGCGCGTTGCTCCGGCGTCACCAGCCCGGCACGCGCCAGCAGGCCGCTCAGCATCAGCGTGTCAACGACCGTTCGGCCTTGCCCGAGTAGTTGATGAACACCGTCTTGATGTCGGTGAAGAAGTTCAAGCCTTCCTCGGCCATCTCACGCTCGCCCACGCCCGTCGACTTCGTTCCGCCGAAGGGCAGCTGCGCTTCGCCGCCGACGGTCGGCTCGTTGACGTGGACCATGCCGACTTCGACGTCCTCGATGAAGCGCATCACCGAGGTAATGTCCTGCGTGAAGATCGAGGTCGTCAAGCCGTACTCGACGGCATTGGCCCTGGCGAGCGCGTCCTCCAGCGACGAGGCTTCGGCCACCGACAGCACCGGACCGAAGATCTCCTCGCGGAAGATCTTCATGCACGGCTCGACCTCGTCGAAGATTGTCGGCGCGATGAAGTAGCCCTGCGCCAGATGATCCGGCCGCGTGCCGCCCGTCAACAGGCGCGCGCCCTCGCTCTTCCCGACGGCGATGTAATCCATCACCGTCGCCCACTGCTTCTCGGCAATCGACGGTCCCATGTCCATCGTCTCGTCGAGGCCGGGTCCCATTCTGATCGCCTCGGCCGAAGCGACCAGGCGATCGACGAGCGTGCGCCGCACGTCGGGATGCGCGATCACGCGCGATGTCGCCGTGCAGCGCTGTCCCGTGGAGCCGAACGCGCCGCCGTGAATGGCCGCCACCGCCTTGTCGAGGTCGGCGTCGGGCATCACGATCACGGCATTCTTGCCGCCCATCTCGCACGTCACCTTGGCGCCGCGTTGCGCCGCCTTCACATACAAATCGCCGCCCACGCGATTCGATCCCGTGAACGAGATGGCGCGCAGCGCCGGCGCCTGCACCATTGCTTCGCCAACCTCGGGACCAGTGCCAACGACCATGTTGAACACGCCACGCGGCAGGCCGGCCTCTTCATACACTTCGGCCAGGAGCGTCGCCGTTGCCGGCACCAGCTCCGACGGCTTGAAGACCACGCAGTTGCCGGCGACGAGCGCGGGCGCCGATTTCCACACCGGAATCGCCCACGGGAAGTTCCACGGCGCGATCAGTCCAACGATGCCGAGGGGCTGGCGGAGGGTGTAGGCAAACGTGTCGCGCGCCTCGGAGGGAAGTGTGCGGCCGTGCATCCGGAAGCCTTCACCGGCGTAGAACTCGAGCAGCGAGATGCCTTTCGTGACCTCGCCCCGTGCTTCCTTCAGCACCTTGCCTTCTTCGCGTGTCAGCGTGCGGGCGATCTCGTCGGCGCGGCGTCGCGCGATCTCGGCGGCGCGCCAGAGTACGCGCCCGCGCTCGGGCCCTGGCGTCTTGCGCCATCCCGCCCACGCCGCCTGCGCGGCGGCGATGGCCCGATCGACGTCCGCGGCGGTTGCCAGCGGGAACTCGGAGATGACATCGGAGGTGTCAGCCGGATTGATGTTGCGTGTGATCGCGCTCGACTTCGGATGAATCCACTCGCCGTTGATGAAGGAACCGGTGTGCATAGGCTTCCGCAGACTAGCA
>JADZCY010000177.1 GCA_020851325.1 Acidobacteriota bacterium
ATCGCGCGTGCGGCGGCCATGGCTTCGAGCAGCGCGATGGGCATGGCTTCCCAGAGTGACGCCATCACGTAGACGTCGAAGGCGGCCAGCAGTTCGAGCGCGTCGGCACGCCAGCTCGTGAAGATCACCGAATCACCAAGACCCACTGCCGCGGCTTCCGCGCGCAGCGACGCTTCGAGCGGGCCGCCGCCGACGATCACGATCCGCGCGTCCGGTCGGGCCGCGATGATGTCGCGCGCGGACTGCAACAGGTAGCTCATCCCCTTCTGTTCGGTGAGCACCGCAATCGATCCCACCACCCAGGCCGCGTCTGAGATGCCGAGTTCGGCGCGCTTGCGGCGGCGGGTCTCGCCGTCGGCGACGAACGGGTTGGGTTCGACGCCGTTCAGGATGGTGCGGATGCGCGACGGCGCGATGCGGTGGTAGCGGATCAACTGGTCGCGCTGCCGGTCCGAGACGGCCACCAGTGCATCCGGTGCCGTGGCGCCGACGCGTTCGACGTGCATGTGCCGGCGCTTCTCGGTGTGCGGATAGTTGCCGAAGTGGAAGGTGTGGACCCAGCGCGGCCCGAGGTGCACGGCCGCCACCTGGCTGACCTCGGCAAGCGGCGGCAGACCGTGCGTGTGCACGATGTCCGGCTGGAAGCGGCGGATGGCGTCGTGCACGTGCCAGGGACGCAGGTAGTTGTGCAGCCGGCCGTTCGGGCCGGCGCGCTCGACGCTGATGCCGCGGGTGCGCAGGCGATCGGCCAGCGGGCCGAGGCCGAGCGTGGCGCAGACGTGGACGTCGTGACCGGCGGCTGTGAGGCCGGTGGCCAGCTTCACCAGCACATCCTCGGCGCCGCCGAAGTTCAGCGATCCGATGAGCTGAAGGATGCGCATGAGCAGTCGCGGCTGCGGATCACCGCCGCGACGCGACGGATGGTCGATCCCGGCGGCGAAACGGCCCTCAGGCCGTGGCGCCGACCTGCTTCCGCGCGACGTAGGCGCTGATGTTGTCGAGCGAGTCGAGGTTCTCGGGCACCAGTTCGCGGTCGGCCACCGAGATGCCGTACTGCGATTCGATGAAGGAAACCAGTTCCAGCATGCCCGTCGAGTCGATCAGGCCGCTCTCGAGGAACGACTGATTGTCGGCGATGCCCTTCCCCTCGTTGCCGAAGAGGAAGTTGCTGATGATAAAGGACTTGATGTCGGACTTGACGGTGTCGGCCATGGTGCGGTTCATCTGCGGCAGGGCGTAGCTTCGCCCTCTGACTTACACGGACACGCCAGCATAAAGACGCCCTTGATGCATGGGTTGACCCGTGGGGGTGGGGCATCGGTCAGCCGACGCCCGCCCTCACAATAGCAAAGACCCGGCCATGGCGCGGATGGGGCCGCCACTGCCATCGCGGGGCGAGATGCGCAGGCGTGAGACGAGACGGATCGAGCGAGCCGGGGACGCCGGAAAAAAGTCCGCCAATTGGCGACAATGAGGGCCGAGAGGGCTGGGGGACTGGAGGGCTGGAGGGCTGGAAGCTCAAGCCGCCGCGAGCGGGGACGCCTTCGACGCCTCGGCGAGCACTTCGCTCATTCGGCCGAAGCGGAACTCGCTCAGCAGCCGCCGCAGGCGGGGTTCGGTCTGATCCAGGTTCGAATAGTGTCGGAACCGCGAGAGCAGGCCTGCCTGCAGCCGCGGCTGGTCGGGGTCCACCTCCCACGGGTGCAGATAGAAGATCGCGGGCCGCTGCTCGCGCTCGTTCAGCGAGCGGATGCCGTAGCTCGTCCAGCCGTACGGCAGCAGACGGAAGTAGCCGCCGCCGCCCATCGGCAGGTTGTTGCCGAAACGGCGCACGGTAGAGCCGGGTAACTCCCACAACGCATGGCCGCCGCGCTCGAGGCGATGGATGTGTCGATCCCAATCCGGGATGCCGTAGCGATCGTGGCGAATGGGATAGATGCTCGAATCGAACGTGTAGCCTTCGCTGGCGAGCACGTCCAGCGCCCACAGTGATCGTGTCGTTATGGAGTAGCTTGGGGCGCGATAGCCCACCACACGCACGCCGGCGGCGTCCTCGATGACGGCGCGCGCCCGCGCGAGATCGGCGCGGAACGTCTCGGGCGTCTTGTCGTAGACGAGGCCGTGATCGTAGCTGTGCGACGCCAGTTCATGACCGGCGTCGTGAATACGCCGGACCAGCGCCGGATACCGCTCGGCGACCCAGCCAAGCACGAAGAACGTCGCGCGCACCTGCGCCTCGTCGAAGATGTCGAGCAGGCGGTTGGTGTTGCCGACGACGCGGCTTTCGTAGCGCTCCCAGGTGGCCGGGTCGATGACGCCGGCAAACGCCGAGACATGGAAGTAGTCCTCGACGTCCACGGTCATGGCGTTCAGCACGCCGCTCATGACGCTACGACCCGCCGCGCACGAGCACGGTCTTCACCGTCTCGAGAATGATGTAGATGTCGAACGGAATCGACATGTGCTTGATGTAGAACAGGTCGTACTGCAGCTTCTCCTGCGAGTCGTCCACCGTGTTGCCGTAGCGGTGGCGGACCTGCGCCCATCCGGTCAATCCCGGCCGCACCACGTGGCGCTGGCCGTAGAAGTTGATCTGCCGCGTCAGTTCGGCGACGAACTCCGGCCGCTCGGGACGCGGGCCGACGAAGCTCATGTCGCCGCGCAGCACGTTCCACAACTGCGGCAGTTCGTCGAGGCGCGTGCGCCGCATGAAGCGGCCGGCTGGCGTGACGCGCGGGTCGTTCTGTCCCGTCGACCACACGGCGCCCGTGGTGGCTTCGGCATCGACGCGCATCGAGCGGAACTTGTAGATCGTGAACGTCACGCCGTCCTTGCCGACGCGTCGCTGGTTGTAGAGCACCGGTCCCGGCGAGCTCACGCGCACGGCGATGGCCGAGCAGGCCATCAGCGGCGCCGCCAGCACCAGGCCGATCGACGACAGCGCGATGTCCGACACGCGCTTCGCCATCTCGAGCATCGCGCTCTTGTTGAAGCCGTCGGAGAAGATCATCCAGCTCGGTCGCAGGTTCTCCACGGCAATCTTGCCGGTGTACTGCTCGTACACCGACGCCAGGTGATCGAACCGCACGCCGTCGTTCAACTTCATCGCCAGCAGTTCGTCCATGTTGAGCTTGCCGCGCGCGTCGGCGAGACTCACGACGACGCGATCGACGCGGCGTCCGCGGACGATGCCGGGAATGTCCTTGACGGTGCCGATGACGCCGGGGTTCACCAGCGGCGTGCCGACCTTGGTCGGGTCGGAATCGACGAAGCCCACGAGCTCCACGCCGAGTTCGCTGCGGCGTTCGAACAACTCGCGCGCCAGCGTGATCGCCGCGCCGCCGGTGCCGACAATCAGCAACCGCTCGGTCGGGCGTCCGCGTTCCGACAGCCATTCGAAGGCGAGCCGCCAGCCGGCGACGAGCGCGATGATGAGCAGCGTGGCCAGCGCGAAGACGCCGCGTCCGATCACCAGCGCCGGCACGGCGTAGTAGAGGATGGCCAGGATCACCGACGCCGCGCCAAGCGCGCGGATGAGGCCGGTCAGCAGGTCGCGCGGATCCGTCAGCGTCCGCAGGTCGTAAAGGTCGCCGTAGTGCAGACACACCTGCAAGACACTGGCGACGACGACGGCGCGGAGCGCCGTGTCCATCAGCATTTCCGAAGGCGCGATCTCGGGCCAGCCGAGACGCAGGATGGCGGCCACCACCACGGACAGCACAATCAGCGCGTGCTCGACGAGGACGAGCGCGGTGCGCCGAATGCTGAAGTTGCCCGTGATGATGCGGTACATGGTCAGCCGTGCCCGTGTTCCTTGGCCGAGACGCCGTAGTACCCGACCATCGGCTCCGGTTCGACGCCGTTCAGGACGACACCGATGATTTGATCGCGGCCGAGGGCGTTGATCGCCTTTTCCACTTCCGGATGCTGCGTCTGGCCGGCGTGGATGACGAACAGCACGCCGCCGACCATCTGCGTCAGCAGGCGCGCGTCGGCCGTCGGGCCGACAGGCGGCGCGTCGAGGATCACCCAGTCGAAGCGCGCGATCGCCTCGTCCAGAATCTGCCGCATGCGCGGCGAGGTGAGCGCCTCGATCGAGTTGGCCACCGGCCGGCCGGCCGGCAGCAGCGTGAGGCGCGGCGTGATCGGCACCAGCGCCAGCTTCTGTTCCGTTGCCGCGCGCAGCGCTTCACTCAACCCCTGGCCGTCGCCGAGATCGGCCACGCTCGGAATGGACGGACGCCGCAGGTCGGCGTCGATCAGCAGCACGCGCGCGCGATACGACTCGGCGAGGACCAGCGCCAGATTGACGGCGGTCAGCGTCTTGCCGTCGCCGGGCGAGGCGCTCGACACCATGATGCTCTTGATGCCGCTGTTGCTCTGCGCGTGGTGCAGCGTCGCCGCCAGGCGGCGGAACTGCTCGATCAGCCCGGCATCGCCCTCGGGGCCGCCGGCGAGCCGTTCGCGCCACTCCGACGAGAACTGCAGCACGCCCATCTGCCGATCGGGCGTTCGCCGCTCGAGATCCCAGCCGCGGATCTCGGTCGCGGCGGCGCGATCGTTATCGTCGTTGGACGGCCGTGCCATCGGCCACGCCGGCACGAAGGCCTGCTGCGGCGGCACCTGGGCCGGCGGTTCGTCGGCGGCGGAACCGGGGCCCGCTCCCACCCGCCGAAGTGCGTCATCGATGCGGCTCACGCCATTACTCCTGTCCCCTCAAATCAGGCTGTTCCACAGCCGCAACGTCCACGTCACATACCCGGCGGCGACGACGCACACCGCGCCCGCCACCGACAAGGCCAGCCGCCGCCGCTTCTCCTTCAACCGCTCCTGCGTCGTCTGGATCTTGGGCACCGAGGCCAGCACGGCGAGACCGAGCGTCGACATGACATCGGCATCGGTGCGGAAACTCTTGTCTCGAATCTCGAGCAGGGCCGTCAGGCCGAGGCCGAACAGCAGACCCAGCGCCAGGCCGCCGGCGTTGTACTGGACGCGCTTCGAGGGCAGCGGCCGCACCGGCACGTTGGCCGGATCGACGATGCGGAAGCGTTCGCCGATGTCCTGCTGCTCGAGGTCGGCGGCCATCTGTGCTTCGCTGCTCTTGGTCAGCAGTTCCTTGTAGGCGGCCTGCTGCGTGTCGTAATCGCGCGTCAGCTTCATCCACTCGGACTCGAGTCCGGGGACGGCTTCGACGCGCGACTGGTAGTCGCTGATCTCGCCGCGGATGCGCCGCTCTTCGCTTTCCTTGAACGTCAACTGGCGGTCGAGGCTTTCGATCTCGGCGCGCATCTGCAGCAGGCTTTCGCGCCGTGCCGGGTCGGCGACCTCGGCGGGTGTGGTGGTGTCGGTGGCCGCGGCGGTCGCGGCAGCCTGCTGCGCCGCGCGCGCTTCGGCGGCTGCCTTGGGTTCGAGTTCGCTCACCAGTCGTTTGGCGCGGATGACGTCCGGATGCTCGGGCCGATACTTCAGTTCGAGCTGCGCGAGGTTGGCCTGCGCCGTCGCCAACTGCTGCTGCATCGTGCCGGTCGGCTGGCCGCCGGCGCTGGCCGCCGGGGTCTGTGGCACCGCGGCGGGAATGGCCGACGCTTCGCGATAGATGCGTTCGAGCATCATCCGGCGGTCGCGGTCGCGCGCCATCGATTCGACGAGCGACTGCACCTGCAGCTGCGAGTTGTTCAGCGCCTGCATGTTGGACTGCATCTGCGTCGGCAGTTCCTTGCCGTGACGCTGGCGGAACGACTCGAGCCGCGCTTCCTGCGCCTCGAGCTGGACGCGCGAGTCTTCGAGCTGCTGCTCCAGGAACGTGTTGGTGGCGGTCGCCAGGGCGCCGCGATCGCGCGTGTTCTGGTTGACGAAGCGCGAGCCGATCTGCTGGGCCACGGCCGCGGCCGTTTGCGGATCGGTGTAGGTGAAAAGCACGTGGAACGCCGTGGCGGCGTTGCGGCCGTCGAAGTTCTCGCGCGGCCGTTCGAGCGGCGTGTCGATGTCCTCGCGCATCTTGCGGACGACGTCTTCCATCGGCATCGACGCGCGCTGTTCGGGATAGAGGTTGAGCGACACGATCATCTGCTCGAGCGCCGTGCGGCTCAGCGCCTGCACCGTCAGCGAGGCCATGCGCAGATCGATCGGGATCGTCACCGTGGAGCGGATGATGCCTTCCGGCACGCGCTGCGGGTCGATGGCGATCAGCATGTCGGACTGATACAGGTTCGGCACGCGCGACGAGTAAATCAGCGCGGCGAACAGCGTCACCATCGGCGGGATGACGATCAGCCCGACGTGGCGGCGCAGCATGGCCAGCACGTCGGCGGGAGTCGGGGTCTTGCCAGGGAGCATGGTGCGGGTTCGTCCTAGAAAGTTCCGGCCAGCGGCAGCCAGATCGTCACGCCGAACTGGATCGAGGTGCGATCGAAGCGCAGCGGGAAAGCTTCGACTTCGCCGAGGATGTCCTCCAGGCGATGCCGGTAGAAACGATGCGTCGTGAAGATCGAGAAGTACCGCGCGACGAAGAACTGCACCTGCGCGGTGGTGCCCGAGGTTTCGAACGTCGCCGCGCCATCGTCAACCGCGCCGCCGCGTGCGTAGGCGGCCGAGGCGCCGATCTGCAGCCGTTCGGCGATGAGGCCATCGGCGCGGACGGTGAGGGCGGTCGAGGCGAAGGGTTCCGGCGTGATGCCCTGCAGCACCGAGACGTCGCGGCGAACGTCCGCGGTCATCGACCACGTGCGCGCCATGTCGACGCGCAGCGATCCGTAACCGGTCGGCAGCGTCGTCTGGAAGTTCGGTCCGTCGACGGGCGACACCTGGAGCACCGCGGCACCGCCGCCGGCGAGGAAGGTGGTGCCGCGATGGGCCGTGACCGGCTTGGCCAGGCGGAGGCCGATGTCGAAGTTGTGCGCCTTCACGGGCGCCGCCGGACCGTCCTCGTTCTCCTGCCGCGTGTCGGTGTAGGCGTAGCCGAGTTGCACGCCGCTGTTGCGGCGGAATCGCCACTCGTGGCGCAGCGCGGCCGCCTGCGTGAGGCTTTCGAGGCCGGGGCCACGCGCCGGCCGCCGCAAGCCGCCGGTGTAGGAGATCTCCATCCGCTGGCGTGCGTTCCAGTCGCGCGCCAGCATCACGCTGCCGGTCGTCACCAGCCAGCGCTGATCGGTGATGCCGAGCGTCGGCGAGCTGTCGGGCACGGGTGCGCCCTCCATCTGGCCGCTGAGCGATCCGAACGCGTTGAACAGGAACGTCGGCTCGTAGCCCAATGAGCCGTTGGCGGTGACGTCGAAGCGCCGGCCGATGGGCGCCGCCGCCTGCGCCGCCACTTCGCCACCGACGAACTGGTTGTCGTTCACCGTCGCGTGGTTGAAATAGCTGCGGCCGAAGATCTCGAAGAGCCGCGGTCCACGCGCCCGGCGATACCGCAGTTCGCCTTCGGCGCGGCCGACATACGTGCTCTGCGGCAGGACTTCGCCGCCGACCGGCACGCCGTCGGTGACGTTGTCGTCGTAGCCGCCGAAGAAGTCGAACATCGCGCTCAGCTCACGCGTCGGACGCGACGGATCGGGCGCGCGGCGCTGCGCGAAGATGCCGCCGGTCGCCCGCGGAGGGCGGTCGATGCCCTGCGCGGCCGCATCGAACGACGCCGCCAGGCACGCCACGATCACGAACACCAGCCTCCGCATCATCGCCTCAGGGCACCACCACCGTGTCGCCCGGCAGGAGCGTGATGTTCTGATTGAGATTGCGGCCGCGGCTGACGTCCTTGTAGTTGAACTTGAACACGCGCGGCTGGCCGTTCTCGGTCCGCAGGATCGTGATGTTCTTCGAGTCCGCGTACTCGGTGACCCCGCCCGCCTGCGCCAGCGCCTGCAGCACGGTGAGCGGACCGACCAGCGCCTGCCCGCCCGGCGTCGCCACCAGGCCGGTCACGAAAATGCGCCGGCTGTTGATCGTGCGGACGACGACGACGACGTTGGGGTCGGTGATGTATTTGGCCGAGGCGTCGCGCACCTGCGCCTGCAGCGCTTCCGGCGCCAGGCCCGCCGCCTGGATCTCGCCGATCACCGGCAGGCTGATCTTGCCGTCGGGGCGTACCGTGACATCGCCGCTCAATTCCGGTTCGCGCCAGAAGACGACGCCGAGGACGTCGGCGGCGCCGATGACGTAGCCCGCCGGTACCTGCGCGGCGGGGGCGGCCGCGGCCGCGGGTGACGGCGCGGGCGCGGGCGGCTGTGCCGGCGCCTGAGCCTGAAGATCGATCGCGGCCCCCACCAGCAGGCCGCCGAGCGCGAGCGATGTCAGAAGCTTCACGAGGACCTCACGAGAAAAACGAGAAGCGCCGTTTCGGCGCCGGGGTGATGCCGCCGGGCGTCGGCCGGTCGATCCGCGCCGGCAGCGTGGACGAAGGCGGAAGCGCGCCGGGTTCGACGGCATGCGGCACCGAGGGTCCGCCTGGCAACACGGTGTCCGCGGCCTGGAGATCGAGGTCGAAATCGCGGCAGACGTCTTCGACGATCTCGACCGGAATGGGTTTGACCTCGGCCGCGAAGCCGCCGATGAGCGTGTTGTCGCACAGCACGTTGATGGTGCGCGGGATGCCGCGCGACGCCGTGTGGATGGCCACCACCGCGTCCCGCGTGAAGATCTCGCTGGGCGATCCGCCGGCAATGCGCAGACGGCCCGAGACGTAGGCCGCGGTTTCGTCGAGCGTGAGCGGCCGCAGTTCGCAGCGGAGCGCAATGCGCTGCTTCAACTGCCGCAGCGACGGATCCTTCAGCCGATCCGCCAGCTCCGGCTGGCCGCAAAGCACGATGTTGAGCAGCTTGGTCGTCGTCGTTTCGATGTTGCCGAGCAGGCGCACTTCCTCGAGGAGTTCGTACGGCATGCTCTGCGCCTCGTCGATGATGAGGCCGGTGAGGCCGCCGGCGCTGAAGCGCGCCTCGACGTCCTGCTGCAGTTCCGACAGGAAGCGCGTTTTCGAATGCGCGGCCTCGTCGCTCAGGCCGAACTCGCGGGCGAGGAACTCGTAGAACTCGGCGCGGCCGAGCGACGGGTTGCTCACCAGCACGTAACGGCTCGGCGTGTCGCCGAGTTCGCCGAGCGCCGTGCGCACGAGCGTGGTCTTGCCGGTGCCGGCGTCGCCGAGGATGAGCGTGAAGCCCTTCGAGGTGGCGAGCGCGTAGCGCAGGTTGCTCAGCGCTTCGCGCTGGCGATGTGAGAGGAACAGGAAACGCGGATTCGGCGTGAGGTCGAACGGCGGTTCGTTGACGCCGTAGAACGGACCGTACAGCGGACGCCGCCGCCAGCTCGCCGCCTCGTCGCGGCTGGCCTCCAGGCTGGGCGCCGTCGGGTCGTCCCACGCACCCGTCTGGGTGTCGGGACGCGAGGCCGCCGTGCCGCGGTCGGAATCGCGGTCGGTGGACGCCGGTACGCTGGGCCTGATCGAGCTCATGACAGATCGAAACGTCAACGTCGCAGCCGTTGCAAGGCCGGCACCGCGGGAGGATCCGAGCCGATTATTTCACACAACTCATTTGTTTTCATAGAGATCGGATGACAGCTCCATCCTCGTCTCCAAGGCACCGTTGGACGGGACCCGCCTGGAGCGCCGGTTTCCTGACAACAAAAGTCCCCTGAGTGGTGGATTTTCGTCTGACGGACCCGGACCTGCGGATTTACTGGATCGATTCGGTCGAAGGCGCGTAGTCTCTGAAGACGGTTTCCGTATGTTCCCGGGTTATCGGCAGATCCTCGTCGGCGTTGCGTGCGTGTTCCTGGCGCTGCCGGCCGCCGGCCAGCACGTGCGGCACCTCGGAGACGACGAGCCGCGCCAGGTGGCGCCGCCCGAGGCGGACCCGGAAGAGCCCCAGCCGCCCGACACCCCGGGCGATCCCGGCGAGGGCAATCCGGCCGCGGACAACCCCGACGAAGGCAGTCCCGATTCGGGCGAGCCGACACCGACCGATCCGATTGACGTCACCGGCCGCGAACGCCTGGCCTGGTCGCAGCTTGTTGTTCAGCCGCAAGTTATTGACGACATAGAGTTTACGGCCATCGTCAATGGAGAGAGAATGGCGCTGGATGATGTCCGGTGCGAGGCCGAGGCAGGCACGCATGGTCATGCCTGCAGCGCCGCCCTTCCCCGCCTGGCGCCCGGCCGCCACTGGCTCAGCCTGCGCGCCACGGTTCGGTCGAGCGGCGTCGAGGGGTTGGCCTCGGACGAGTTGACGCTGACGATGCGGGTCGCCGACTCGGCGAATCCAGACCTCCAGACCTCGAG
>JADZCY010000178.1 GCA_020851325.1 Acidobacteriota bacterium
CGATCGAAACCTTCGACACCACGCCGCCGCAGCTCTCCACCGCGCAGGCGGTGGCCGCGGACCTCGAAGCCACCGTGCACGACATCCCGATTCCGATGAACAACCGCGTGCTGCGCTGGGTCGAAGTGTTCCAGGGCAGCCTGCGCACCTTCCTCTCGGAAGGGCTGGCGCGCGGCGCGCAGTACCTGCCGATGATCCAGAAGGTGTTCCGCGCCGAAGGACTGCCGCTGGACCTGGCGTACGTGCCGCTGATCGAGAGCGCGTTCAAGCCGACGGCGCTGTCGCGCGCCAAGGCCCGCGGCGTGTGGCAGTTCATGCGCGGCACGGCCATCGAGAATGGCCTGGTCGCCGACTGGTACATCGACGAACGCGCCGATCCGGAAAAGGCCACCGTCGCCGCCGCGAAGTACCTGAAGACGCTGAACGGCATGTTCGGCGACTGGCACCTCGCGATGGCGTCGTACAACGGCGGGCCGGGACGCCTGCAGCGCGCCATCAAGCGCAGCGGCATGGACGACTTCTGGAAGCTCACCTCGTCCACCCGTTTCCTGCCGCGCGAGACGCGCGACTACGTCCCGATGATCCTGGCCGCGATCATCATCGCCAAGAACCCGGCGCAATACGGCTTCGACAACATCGAACCGCTGGTGCCGATTCCGACCGAACGCATCGCCGTGCCGGCGGCGCTGGACCTGCGGCGCGTCGCCGAATGGACGGGCGTGGCCGTCGACAGCATCCAGCAGCTCAATCCGGAACTCCGCCGCTGGACGACGCCGATCCGTGAAGGCAGCTATGAACTCCGCGTGCCCGAAGGCAGCGGCGCCCGTGTCGTCGAAGCTCTCGCCGTCGCCAACACGTCACATCTGAACGCGCTGCAGTGGCACACGGTGAAGTCGGGCGAGACGCTCGTCTCCATCGCGCGCAAGCTGAAGGTGAGCCGCGCCGACCTCGCGGAAGCCAACTACCTGAAGATCACGGCGCGCGTGCGGCCCGGACAGAAGCTGGTGGTGCCCCGCATGCCGTCCGCGGCCCTGCTGGCGCGCAACACCGGTCCCCGCGGCACCGACGCGGTCCGCGCCGTCGCCGTCACCACCGTCGACGAGCCGGACGAGGACGTGCCGGCGACGATCTACCGCGTGCGGTCGGGCGACACGCTGTACGCCATCGCACGGCGCCACGGTGTGTCGGTCGATCAGCTTCGCGAGTGGAATCGTCTGAAGAGCACGACGCTCAGCATCGGCGCCCGCCTCGTCGTGCAGCCGGCGCGGCCGGCATTGGCGCAGCAGTAGGATCGAAGGTCTTAGGTCTTAAGTCCTACGTCTTAGGCAGGATCACTTGCCTAGGACTTAGGACCTGCTTTCTTCTGCGTACTTCGTGACCGGCGAGGTACGCAGCCTCCGCCACCTCACACTCGCTGCTCCTCGCACATCTCTGCTTCCTGCGACCTGCTTCCCGCCACCTGCCGCCTGCTTCTCCATGATTTCCGCGCGATAGCGGCGACGCCGTCGGCTGAATCACCCGTGGCGTTCGGCTTGCACTACCTGGCGCATGCTTGCCACGCTCCGGAGCGCCACCGTCATCGGCATCGACGCCAGTCCGGTGCACATCGAGGTGGACCTCTGTTTCGGTCTGCCCCGCTTTCAACTCGTCGGCCTGCCTGACCTGTCGGTGAAGGAAAGCCGCGATCGCGTGCACGCGGCGATTCGCAATTCCGGCTTCGACTTCCCGCAGCACCGCATCGTCATCAACATGGCGCCGGCGGATCTGCGCAAGGCTGGCGCGTCGTTCGACTTGCCAATCGCACTCGGCGTGCTCGCGGCCAGCGGCGTCGTCACGGCGACCGGCATCCGCGAGATTGTGATTGTTGGTGAGCTGTCGCTCGACGGCACCATTCATCCGGCGCGCGGCGTGTTACCAATCGCCGTCGGTGCCCGACGCGACAGTGCCGCGGCGCTGCTCCTCCCCGCCGGCAACGCGACGGAAGCATCGGTCGTCGAAGGCCTGCAACTGCTGCCGGTGCGCACGTTGAGCGAAGCGGTAACGCTGTTGAACGGCGGTCAGGCAGGATGGCCGGCCCGCATTCCGCCGCCGGCACCCACCGCCGCCGCGGACGATGCGGCGGATCTGGCGGATGTGCGCGGACAGGCCTTCGCGCGGCGTGCGTTGGAAGTGGCCGCCGCCGGCGGACACAACCTGCTGATGATCGGTCCGCCCGGTGCCGGCAAGACGATGCTGGCGCGGCGACTGCCCGGGTTGCTGCCACCGCTGGCCTTCGACGAGGCGCTCGAAGCGAGCGCGATTCACTCCGTCGCCGGATTGATTCCGCCGGGTGGCGGTCTGCTGCGCGAGCGACCGTTCCGTGCGCCGCACCACACCATCTCCGACGCCGCACTTGTCGGCGGCGGTGCGCAGCCGCGACCGGGCGAGATCAGCCTTGCGCATCACGGCGTGCTGTTTCTCGACGAGATGCCGGAGTTCGATCGCCGCGTGCTCGACGCGCTGCGTCAGCCGCTCGAAGAAGGCCGCATCACCATCTCGCGCGCGGCCCGCGCCGTGGTGTTCCCTGCCGACCTGATGCTCGTGGCGGCGATGAACCCGTGTCCGTGCGGTTACAGCGGCAGCACCGTTCGCACGTGCCGCTGCACGCCGCCGATGGTGAGCCGCTATCGGGCGCGACTCTCCGGGCCGCTGCGCGACCGCATCGATCTGATTGTCGAAGTCGAGGCGGTGCCGATCGCCTCGCTCGATCAGTCGCAGCCCTCTGGTGAAGACACATCGTCGGTGCGCGCGCGTGTGATGACGGCGCGGGCGCGTCAGCGGCAGCGTCAACCGCGTCTCAACGCGCGACTGCCGGCACGAGCGCTGTCGACGACGTGCCGGGTGTCCACCGCCGCGCAGGCGCTGCTCCGCGAGTCATCGGAGCGATTGCATTTGTCGGCACGGGCGTATCACCGTGTGCAGCGCGTCGGCCGGACCATCGCCGATCTGGCCGGCGCCGAGACCGTCGACACCACCCACATCGCGGAGGCGCTGCAATACCGGTTGATCGAATAAACGGCGAAGACCGGCACACCGGGCCCTGTGATTTCTCACGAGCCCTGCAGTTTGCGATTCCAACGGATTGGATGAGCGTGCTACTCTTCCGGGGTTCCCCGGCTCGCCAATTTCATCGCTGAACGAATGCTTTCGAATCGCTACACGGTTGTGATTGCCGATCGACGTACGGGTGTCGTGCGCCGGTTCACTATTGGTTTACGTCCGCTGCTGAGCGTCGTCGCCACCATCGTCACGCTGCCGGTTCTTGTCGGCTTTGGCGCGGCGTGGAAGGCCAAGACCGAAGTGGCCCATCTGTATGCGACGCAGGCGGCGCTCGAACTCGAGAACTCGAGTTTCCGCGGCGCGACGGAAGCTCTGACGGGACAGATCGCCGGCCTTCAGGCCGCGGTGTCCGACCTCGGCGGCAAGGCCGCGCTCGATCCGGCGCTGCAGTCGGCGATGGACAAGCTCCCCGCCATCGTGAAGAACCGCGCGATGGGCGGCACCTCGGCCACGACCAACGCCACGGTCGCGGCGCTGGCGCCCGGTCTCACCTCTCCCGAAAACACGTTTGGCCTGCTGCACGATCTGCTGAAGGGGCTCGAAAGCCGGCTCCGCATCGTCAGCACTGACGTCGATCGACGCAACGCACTCGCCGCGTCCACGCCGTCGATCTGGCCGACGCAGGGTTGGCTGTCGTCCGGTACCGGCGGCCGCTCCGACCCGTTCACCGGCGAAGCGGACTATCACCGCGGTCTCGACATCTCGGCCGATCGCGGCACGCCCGTGTATGCCACGGCTGA
>JADZCY010000179.1 GCA_020851325.1 Acidobacteriota bacterium
GGACCGCCGTCGATCAGGCCAAGCTCCCCGAACACGCCGCCGGGGCCAAGCGTGTCGAGCAGCACGTGCCCGCCCTCGCGGTCCGGCGCCGTCACCTCCACGCGCCCTTCGTCGACGACGAACATCGTGTCGCCGTGATCGCCAAACCAGACGATGGGATCGCCGGCCTTGACCGGTTGGCGCACCATCACGTCGTGCAGGGCCGTCTGGCCGGCGGCGTCGAGCGAGCGAAACAGGGGAATCGTGGACAGGCGGTTCGGGCTGCTCATGGGGAGTGTGGCCGTCAGGATAACGCAGCGGCCGAGTAGGGGCATACTGTGGCGTGCGCATGCGTCTCCTTCGCTGGTCCGGCCTGCTGGCGGTGCTCGTGGCTGTGGTGTTCCACGCGCGGGTGCCCATCGGGGCGCAGCCGCCCGCTACGACACGCCCGGCCGACCACGTCATCGTCATTTCGATCGACGGCTTCCGCCCGGCGATCTATCTCGACCCGGAGGGCGAGAGCATTCGCGTCCCGAACCTGATCGCGTTGCGCGATGCGGGCTCCGCCGCCGACGGCGTGCAGGTGAGCGCGCCGTCGTTGACCTATCCCTCGCACACCTCGCTGGCCACCGGCGTCTCGCCATCGCGTCACGGCATCATCAGCAACACGATGTTCGGTCCGCCGGCAGGATCGACGCGGTGGTATTACGAGGCATCGGCAATCAAGGTGCCGGCGATCTGGGATGTCGCCAAGCAGCACGGGGTGAAGACGGCCGGCGCATCGTGGCCGGTCACCGTGGGCGCCGGCATCGACGTGCTGTTTCCCGAATCCAATCAGGCGCCGCCGGACTCCACCTGGCTGGCGCGGGCGCGGCAGGATTCCACTCCAGGTCTCGTGGACGCGGTGGTGAAGACGCTCGGCGGCTTCGGTGAAAACGACAACCGCGACGCCATCCAGCGCGATCGCTTCACCGCGGCCATGGCGGCGCACATCATCCGCAGCGAGAAGCCGGGACTGCTGATGATTCACTTGATGGAGACCGACACGACGCAGCACGCGGACGGTCCTGGCTCGCCCTCGTCGCGCCAGGCCATTCAGCGCATCGACGCGCACATCGGCGCCATCGTTCGCGCGACCGAAGAGGCCGGCATCCGACCGCGGACGACGTTCATCGTCTCCGGCGATCACGGCTTTTCGCGCGTGCACGCGCTCGTGCAGCCGAACGTGATTCTGCGCGAGGGCGGCTGGCTCACCACCGATCCGCGCGGACGCATCGTCAGCTGGCAGGCGGCGGCACATGCGACCGCGATCCGCCTGCGCGATCCAAACGATCGCGCGCTGGCCGCCACCATCGAGTCGGCGTTCCGCGCCGCGGCCGAGGGCCGGTATCGCGGCATCTTCCGCGTCGTGTCGCGCGCGGAACTCGACACGCTGGGCGCGTATCCCGAGGCGGCGTTCAGCATCGAGCCGGCGGAAGGCTATTACGTGTCGGATGGTGTCGTCGATAACGCGGTGCTTGTGGGCACCACCCGGCGCGGGGCACACGGCTTCCTGCCGACGGAAACGCGCATGCGTACCGGCTTCATCGCCGCCGGCGCCGGGATCCGCGCCGGCGTGCCGCTGCCGCTGGTGCGGCAGATCGACATCGCGCCAACCGTGGCGCAACTGCTGGGCTTCGACATGCCCGACGCCGACGGCCTTCCGCTCGTCGGCCTGCTGGCGCGATGACAACGATGCAACGGGCGGCGTAACACCCGTTCGTCGTGGCGGCACCAAAGCCGCGCGAGATCGACATGCAGACAGCGCACCGACTCGCATAGGATGAGCGCGAATGCCGCCTGGCTGGAAGCCGTATCTCTGGGCGCTGACGGCCATCGTGGCCGCGGTGGCCCTGCGCGTGGCGCTGACGCCGATGATGGGCGACCGGCTGCCCTACACGATCATCATCGTGGCGGTCGCCATCATTGCCCGACACGCGGGCGTCGGTCCGTCGCTGGTGGCGCTGGTCACCGGCGCTGTCGGCGTCAACTGGTTGGTCGTGCCGGGCGACTTCTTTCCACCGTCGGCCGACACGCGAGCCAGCCTGTTCGCCTACACGATGGTGTCGGCGGTCGTGATCTACATGTTCGGCACGATGCGTCGCAACGCCGAACGCGTCGAAGTGCAGCGGCGGCAGTTGATCGAGACGATGACGGCGCGGGAACGCAGCGACCAGGCGCTGCGCGGCATGGCCGACTCGATGCCGCAGATCGTCTACGTCACCGACGCCGACGGCCACGTCGTCTACCTGAATCGGCGCTGGCGCGAATACTGCGGCCTGCAGACCATCCATGGCGTGGAAACCGTCGTGCATCCCGATGACCTCGGCGGCTTGCAGGCGGAATGGGCCCACGCACTTCGCGACGGCACGCTGCTCGAGTGCGAGATCCGCATGCGCCGCGCGGCGGACGGGCAGTATCGCTGGTTCCTGACGCGGGCGCATCCGGCCCGTGACGAGGCCGGCGCCGTCACGCAGTGGTTCGGTACGTCAACCGACATCCACGACCAGAAGGAAGCGGAAGCCGAACGCCAGCGCAGCGAAGAGCAGCTGCGGCTCGCGCTCGAACACGCGGAGTCGAGCCGCGGTCAGCTTCAGGAAGCCGATCGCCGCAAGGACGAGTTCCTCGCCGTGCTCTCGCACGAACTGCGCAATCCGCTGGCGCCGATGCGCACGGCGCTGCACCTGATGAAAGTGGCGCGCGACGATGCGCCGCTGATGATTCGCGCCCGCGACATCATGGAGCGGCAGCTCGGACAGATGGTGCGCCTCATCGACGACCTGCTGGACATCAGCCGCGTCAGCCGCGGCAAGCTGGAACTGCGGCGCGGACGCGTTTCGCTGTCGCACGTGCTGCATCAGGCGATGGAGGCGGCGGCGCCGGCCATCGGCGCCGGCAGTCATCGGCTCGAGGCCGAGATCCCCGACGACGTCATGCTCGACGCGGATGAAGTGCGGCTGGTGCAGGTATTCGCCAACCTGCTCGACAACGCGGCCAAGTACAGCGAGCCGGGTGGCCGCATTCAGGTGGAAGCCGTGGCCACGCCGTCGCACGTGCAGGTGGTGGTGCGCGACACCGGCGTCGGCATTCCGCCCGACATGCTGCCGCGCATCTTCGACATGTTCACGCAGGTGGACCGCACGCTGGCGCGCGGCCGTGGAGGTCTCGGCATCGGGCTCTCACTCGTGCGGCGCCTCGTCGAGATGCACGGCGGCACCGTCTGCGCCGAGAGCGATGGCGTGGGGCGCGGCAGTGAGTTCCGCGTCACGCTGCCGCGGCCGGCCGCCGAAGCCGTCGCGGCACCCGCGCCGATCATCACGCGCCGTCGCGTGGCCACGACGTCGCGTCGCGTGCTGATTGCCGACGACAACGACGATGTGCTCGAGAGCCTGGCGCTGCTGGTGCGGGCGATGGGCCACGAGGTGCACACGGCCAGCGACGGTGCCACGGCCGTGCAGGTAGCGCGTCTGGTGCGACCCGACATCGTGCTGCTCGATCTCGGCATGCCGGTGATGAACGGCTTCGACGCCTGCCGGGAACTGAAAGCGGAGGCGTGGGCCGCCGCGGTGCCGATCGTCGCGCTGACGGGGTGGGGCCAGGAACACGATCGCCAGCGATCCCGCGAAGCCGGTTTCGACGAGCACATCGTCAAGCCGGTGTCTCCGGATCGGCTCGAGCAACTCCTCGAATAGCGGACGAGCTTCCGCTCGCCGTGCTCATTCTGAGCAACGCGCGAAACAATCTCAGGCAGTCCCGTCACACCGACGCGCCGGGCGCGCATGGGCTGGTGATGGCCCGCGATCTGCAATGCGGGTGACATGCGTCATTCATCCCTCATCACCTGCGGAGTGATCGTCGTCGGCAGCGCGATCATGGCCGCGCAAGCTCCTCCGTCTCCCGCCGGTCAGTCGCAGCGGATGGCCCCGGTGAGCGAAGTCGCTACGCTCACCGGCTGCCTGGCGCGGTGGGACACGCACTCGATGGGGCCGGTGCCGCACACGAGCGGCGCGGATCCACAGAACGTGTTCATCCTCACCAACGTCGAGCCCGCGACGCGTCCGGAACCGCCGCCGGCGTCGGGCACGCCGGAACCACCGTCTCCCGGTGAGAAGCCACCAGCCGGCATGGCGCACAACTCGTACATGGTGAAAGCGGAAGGTGCGGCCGTGAACCTGGCGCAACACGTTGAGCACAAGGTGGAGATCGCCGGCACGCTGCAGGTGATGAAGCCGCAGCCAGGCCCGGCGCTGCCGCAGGGCGCGGCGCCGCCGCCGAAGGTGATGCCGGGTGGTGACGCGAAGCCCGCGTTGCCTCCGCCGACGATCATCGCCGCGACGGTCAAGACGGTCGCTGAAAAGTGCCCCTAGAAACGGGAGGCGGGAGGCGGGAGACGGGAGGCGGGAGGCGGGAGGCGGGAGACGGGCGAGAGCCGGAGTCGCTCGGCCCACGCCTCAGTGTTGGCAGCGGGGGCAGTAGTAGGTGGATCGACCGGTCTGAACGATGCGCGTGATGGTACCGCCGCAGCCGCGTCGCGGGCACGGAGAGCCTTCTCGTTCGTAAACGCGGAAGCGACCGGCTCGATACGCCTTCTCCTCGCGCGCGATGGCTCGTGTGAGGACGGCGCGCACGCCGTCGACAATGCGCACCGCGATCGGTCGCGGGCGGCCGGTGGCGGTGGCGAGCGCGGAAGCCGCCTTCTTTGGCGACACGCGCGCATGGTGCAGTGCTTCGCTCGCGTAGATGTTGCCGACGCCCGCCACCACCGACTGATCCAGCAGCGCCACTTTGATCGGCGTCCGCCGGCCACGGCACGCCGCTGCCAGCGAGTCGGCGGTGAACGCGGCGGAGAGTGGCTCCGGCCCCATCGCTTCGATTGCGGCGTGTGATTCGCCCGGTCGCAGCAGATCCATCGCGCCAAAGCGTCGTGGGTCGCTGAACACCACCGTCGCCTGCGGCAACTCGAAGACGACGTGATCGTGACGCTGTCGATGCTCGTCCGGCAGTCCGCCCGCAGGCTCGATTCGGAAGTCGCCCGACATCCCGAGATGCATGGCGACCACGTCGCCGGAGGACAGCCGCATCAACAGATGCTTGCCGCGGCGTTCGATGTCGTCGACGCGCTGCCCGGAGACGCGATCCACCAACTGCTCATCGAACGGCCGCCTCAGCCCATCCCGATGCAGCGTCAACTGGGTGATGCGACGGCCGCGCATGACCGGCAGCAACATTTGACGGACGGCTTCGACTTCGGGCAGTTCGGGCATGCTCAGGATCATAGCCGGCCGCCTTCCGCCTCCCGCCTCCCGCCTTCCTACGCACCGCTCGCTGCGAGCTGAGGCTGTCGACCGACCCCGAGTGAAGCGCGCGGCCCTTCTCCAGCAGTCAAGTGCCGAATATATGCAGCGAGCGGCCTGCATGCGCTCAGGCTGAGTGGCACGGAGGTTGAACACCGCATCCGTATGGCCAGGCCGGTCTGGAAAGGGTCCATCAGCTTCGGGCTCGTCAACGTGCCTGTCGAGCTGCACAAGGCGCTGCGCGATCGACGGCCGCGCTTCCGCCTGCTGCACAGCAAGGATCTGTCGCCGATCTCGATGGAGCGCGTGTGCCAGCGCGACGGCCACGCGGTGGCCTGGGCCGACCTCGTGAAGGGCTACGAGGTGGAGAAGGGCACGTTCATCGCCCTCACCGCCGACGACTTCAAGACCGCCGCCGTCGAGCGCAGCCGCGCCATCACCATCACCGAGTTCGTGCCGATCGACGACATCGACCCGAGCTACTGGGACGTGCCGTACGAAGCCGCGCCGGGCAAAGGCGGCGAATCGACGTGCGTGCTGCTGGCCACCGCGCTCGAGAAGAGCGGCCGCGCCGGCATCGCCAAGTACGTGATGCGCGATCGCGAGCATCTCGCCGCGGTCCGTGGCCTCGACGGACACCTCCTGCTGACGACGCTGCGCTTCGAGGAGGATCTCGCGGAGCTGCCGAAAGTGAAGCGTGGCGACGTGAAGGCCAAGGAACTGTCGCTGGCGATGCAACTCATCGATGGCCTGGCGGCCGACTGGGAGCCGTCGCGCTACAAGGACGATTACGTGCCGGCGTTGATGAAGGTGATCAAGGCGAAGGCCAAGGGCAAGACGGTGACGCCGCCGGCCGAAACCCGCGTCAAGACCACCAACGTCGTCGATCTGGTGGAACGGCTGCGCGCCAGTCTCGCGGCGGCAGGGGACACCAAACCGGCGCGCACGTCCGCGAAGCGATCACCCGCGCGCAAGCAGGTCTCGTCCAAGCGGACCGCCGCGCGCAAGACGACGCGGAAGACCGGCGCGTCGCGGAAGCGGACGGCCGCATGAGCGCCCGCGCCATTCGCCTGGCCTCGGCACGGCCGCGTCGTCAGAAGCGTCTCGTTCACGCCGACGACACCAAGCCGGGCATCGCAAGAAGACGACAAGGACGATCGGGCTTTGCCTACGTCCGTCCCGATGGCCGTCGAGTGAAAAGCGCAGCGGACGTGCAACGCATCAACAGTCTCGCCATTCCGCCGGCATGGACGGACGTGTGGATCTGTCCGCACGCCAACGGTCACCTGCAGGCCACGGGCCGGGACGCACGCGGCCGCAAGCAGCATCGCTATCATCCCGACTGGATCGCGCAGCGAGACGAGGCGAAGTACGAGCGCATTCTCGACTTTGCCCGGCGCCTGCCGGCGCTGCGCCGCCGTGTGTCTCGCGACCTCGGCGCCCGCGGACTGCCGCGCCAGAAGGTGCTGGCCGCCGTCATCCGTCTCCTCGAGCGCACGCTGATTCGCGTCGGCAACGACGAGTACGCGCGCGACAACAACTCGTATGGCCTGACGACGCTGCTCGATCGACATGCGGCGGTGAAAGGCGAAGCGGCGCGGTTCCGGTTTCGCGGCAAGAGCGGCAAGACCCATGAAGTCGAGCTCTCCGACCGTCGCCTCGCCCGCATCGTCAAGCAGTGCCGCGATCTGCCCGGCAGTCAGTTGTTCCAATACGTGGATGACGACGGGCACGTGCGGGACGTCGGATCGGGCGACGTCAACGAATACCTGCGACAGGTGACTGGCGAGTCGTTCTCGGCGAAGGACTTCCGCACGTGGGCGGCCACCGTGCTGACGGCGCAGGCGCTCGACGAGTTGAAGCAGTTCGATTCATCCGCGCACGCCGAGCGCAATATCAAGGCGGCCATCGACGCGGTGGCCAAGGTGCTCGGCAACACGCGGGCGGTGTGCCGCAGGAGTTACGTGCATCCCGAAATCCTCAACGCATATCTGGACCGCAGTCTGGCGCGCGCGCTGCGCGGTGGCCTGATGGCGCGCCTTCAGGACGCCGGTCCGCGGTTGTCGCGCCCGGAAGCCGCCGTGCTGGCCCTGCTGCACCGGCGACTTGGCCGGCGCCCGGCCGCTTCGGCGGCCGCATGAACGCCGCGCTCGACATCCCGCTGACCGTGCAGGTGGGACAATTGTTCCTGCTGGCAGTCCCCGTGGCGTGCGTGGCCTGGACAGTCACGCACGAGCAGGTGTTCGAAGAGTTCCACGAATGGTGCGTCGCCAGGAGCGAATCCGCGCGCACCTGGTGGGCGCGGAAGTTCTTCTACCTCTTCACCTGCGAGTACTGCTTCAGCCACTACGTGGCCGCGCTGGCCATTGCCGTCACCGGTTTCCGTCTGCTGCAGGCCGACTGGACGGGCATCGTGATCGCGTGGTTCAGCCTCGTGTGGATCGCGAACGTCTACATGAGCCTGTATGTGCGGCTGCGGCTCGACATCAAGCGCGAGCGCGTCGAGGTGGCACAGCAGGAAGTGGAAGTCGCGCAGCAGGAACAGGAACAGCAGGAACAGCAGGCGCAGGAACCGCCGTCGCACGGGCAACGGAAACCGCAACAGCATGTCGGGGAGCGAAAAGCGTCATGACACACATCACCACGAGAGACGACGTCGAGTTGTACGTGAAGGATTGGGGCGCCGGCCGGCCCGTGATCATGCTGCACGGATGGCCGTTGTCGTCGGACACCTTCGACGATCTCGGCCTGGCCATCGCCAACGCCGGCATGCGGGCCATCGCCTACGATCGCCGCGGCTTCGGCCGATCGGCGCAGCCGTGGGGCGGCTACGACTACAACACGCTCAGCGACGACCTGGCCGCCGTTGTCGAGGCCACCGGCGCTACCGACGCGACGCTGATTGGCTTCTCGATGGGCGGCGGGGAAGTGGCGCGCTCCATGTCGCGCCACGCCGGTCGCGGTGTGCGCAGTGCGGTGCTGCTCGGGTCGGTGGTGCCGTTCATGCTGCAGACCGACGACAACCCGAACGGCGTGCCGCAGGCCACCTTCGACGACATGGCGCGGCAGATGCGCGAAGACCGCGCGGCGTTCTTCGGCAGCTTCTTCGATCAGTTCTACGGCGTCGGCTACATCACGCAGCCCGTGAGCGACGAAGTCGTGGAGTGGTCGCGCCAGGTGGCGATGCAGGCCAGCCTGAAGGCGACGCTCGCCTGCGCGCAGGCGTTCGCGTCCACCGACTTCCGTCCGGACCTCAAGGCCTTCGGCGTGCCGACGCTGATCATTCATGGCACCTCGGATCAGACCGTGCCCATCGACGCTACCGGACGTGCGGCCGCGGCTGCCATTCCGGCGGCGAGTCTCGTCGAGTATGAGGGCGCGCCGCATGGACTGCTGGCCTCGCACAAGCGTCAGGTGGAGCAGGACGTGCTGCGCTTCCTGATGGCATGAGCGATCGGCACCTGGTCGGTCGGCGTGCTCACCGCTGATGGCACATCCGCGTCGCAACGGGACGAGGTCGTCGCGGCGATCACCGCCACCGAGGCGCGCCCGAAGGCGCGCGGCCGCTGCTCGAGGCAGCCGCCGTCACGCCGGACGAGGGTGTGGCTGCGGATCTGGGCGACGCCTTCATCGCCGCGGCGCTGCGACGGCACTTCGACCGCGGGCCGCGTCACGGCTGAGTGGCCCGCCAGACCTCCAGACCCCCAGACCTCCAGCCCCCCCCAGACCTCCTTGGCGCGCGATGTGCAGTGTGTGGCTGCAGGAGAACCGCCATGACGCCCGTCTCCATCGAGGATGTCTGGGAAGCCCTTTATCAGGAACGCCAGCTCACACTCCTGTGGATGCTGTCGAAGGACGGCCGGCTGATCAGCGTCAGCGGCCGGCGCGTCGGCGCCCAGGTGCAGATCTGGATCCGCCAGGATCAACCGGACGCACCGCCGTTCATCCAGGTACGTCGATTCGTCACCTCGGCGGAGTGCGAGGCCTTCATCGAGCAGCGCCAGCGCACGCTCATGGAGGAAGGGTGGAAGACAGAGAATCTGGTGATCTGTTGATGTGGTGATCTGATGATCAA
>JADZCY010000180.1 GCA_020851325.1 Acidobacteriota bacterium
ACTCACCAGCGCCGCCGCCTCGCTCTTCCACGCGCGCAGCGATCCCACGCCACTCCGCGACGGCAGCGTCACCACCGACTCGACACCATCCACCAACGCAAACAATGGCGCCACCGATGGCCGCGCCGCCACATGCATCGTCGCATCGTCGAAGTGACGCCGGATGTCGGCGATGGCGGGCAGCGCCATCACCGCGTCGCCGAGCCAGTTCGGCGCCAGGACGACGATGGTCATGACTGCGCCGCCGGGAACATGCCGGAGGTGACCGGCGCCGGCGCGTCGCGCCAGCGGCGGTGCATCCACAACCACAACTCGGGATGGCGACGCACGTACATCTCGAGGACGTCGGTACACCGCTGCGTGAACTGGTGAATCGCTTCCGGTCCGTCGCCTTCCGGCGGATCGACGGGAGATTCGTAGACGAAGCGGTAGCGTCCGCCGGGCAGCGGCAGGGCAAAGACCGGCACCACCGGTGCGCCCGTTCGCAGCGCCAGTGCCGCGAGCGTCGATGTGGTGGCCGCCGGCCGCTGGAAGAAGTTGACCCAGATGGCGTCCGGGCTGTGCATGTGCTGATCGATCAGCATCGCCACGCCGTGGCCGCCGGCCAGCGTCTTCAGCACCTTGCGCACCGCACCCTGTCGGTAGATGCAGTGGTTGCCGTTGCCGCCGCGGATCTCTTCGAGCAGCGCGTTGAGGCGCGGGTTGTCGAGGATGCGCGCCAGCACGCCAATCGGCTCGAACGCGGTGCCGTGATGGATGGCGTGCAGTTCCCAGAAGCCGAAGTGTCCGGTGAAGAAGAGCACGCCCTTGCCTTGCGCGTATGCCTGGCGCACGCGATCGGCGCCTTCGATCTCGACCAGCGCGCGTTGTTCGTCAACGGGCAACGCGCTGAACCGCAGCAGTTCCAGCAGCAGGCGGCCGAAGTGGCGGAACGTGCGGCGCGCGATGGCGCGGCGTTCGGCGATGGGCCGGTTGGGGAAACACTCCGCGAGGTTGCCGAGCGCGACGCGGCGGTGCGGGCGATCGAGCGCGTAGAAGGTCATGCCCAGGGCGTCGCCCCACACGCGCACGACGGCGTCGGGAAGACGGCAGGCGAACCAGCGCACCGTCGCCACCGCGTAGTACTCGATCGCATGCCTCACCACCGATCACCTCGGGAGGCGGCAGGCGGGAGGCGGGAGGCGGGAGTTGCACGTTCGACGCCGTCAGTCTCCGCCGGGACTGCGTTGCGATCGGGACTGAACGGCGTTGGGACAGCGCTCTTGCCGGGACTGTCTGCCCTCAGCTTCGCTGTTGCGGCCATAGTGGCCCTCAGACGATCGAAAAGCACGCGGGGCGGATCGAACGCGACCTGCAGCGGCACGCGGTAGATTGCGAACGGCAGGGCGCCGAGCGGCTCGAGGCGGACGGCGTCCTTCTCCGTCGTGAAGACGAGGCTCGCATCCGCTCGTGAGGCAGCGTCACGCACACGCGCGATGTCGGCCGCGGTGAAGCGATGATGATCGCGGAACCAGCATTCACCCACCACGTTCCATCCCGCGCCCCGAACATCCCCGGCAAAGCGCTCGGGGTTGGCAATGCCCGCCACGAGAAAGACCCGCGCGTCGGGCGACAGTTCACTCGCAACCGTCCCGCTGTTCGTCAGTGCGATCGGCGCGCCAATCCGCCGCGTGGCGCCGCACGATTCGCCAATGCCGAGCAGCCAGGCTTCGTCGCGCGCTTCGTCTGCGGTGGCATCCATCACGACAGCGAAGTGCGCACGCGCGGCAGCGTCGATGGGCTCGCGCAGGCGGCCCATGGGCAGCACACGTCCCGACGTGATCTCTCCACGCCGCGTCACCAGCACGTCGAGATCCCGCGCCAGTTCCAGGTGCTGAAACCCATCGTCCAGGACGTGCACCGTCGCGCCGAGGACGCGTTCGGCCAGCGTGCCGGCCAGATAGCGATCCGCACACACACAGAAGCGCGCGCCGGGCACGGCATGCGCAAGCATCAACGGCTCGTCGCCGGATTCCGCGAGCCGCGCCCGCACACCCGCGCCATCAGACACGACGACGACACCCGGCATCTCGTTGGCGCGGCCGTAACCGCGGCTCAGGATCGACGGCCGCTCGCCCTGTTCGACGAGCCACGACGCTATCGCCGCGACGATCGGAGTCTTGCCGGTGCCGCCCACCGAGAGGTTGCCGATGCTGATCACGGGGCGTGACAGACGCCGCTGGCGCTCGGGATGCCGCTCGGCGGCACGGCGCCGCATGCGCGCGGCCTGCGCGTAAAGGAGATCAAACAATGGGTCGGAACGGAACGACGTTGGACGTGGCTGCCGGCTGCACCAGCGCCTCGATGACGGCCATCGTCTTGTCCTTGGCGCCGCGGTTGGCCTCGACGAGCGCGCGGGCGGCAGCGCCCAGACGCGCCCGCTGCACGGGATCGCTCAACAGATCCACCACGACGCCTTCAAACTGCCGCGGCTCGTCCAGCCGGACGATGGCGCCGGCGGCGACGCAGGCGTCGGCGATCTCGCGGAAGTTGTCCATGTGCGGACCGACGATGATGGGCTTGCCGAAGACCGCCGGCTCGAGCACGTTGTGTCCGCCGGTGGGCACCAGGCTGCCGCCGACGAAGACGACGGTGCCGAGTTGATAGAGCGCCGCCAGTTCGCCGATGGTGTCGATGACGACGATGTCGGCACGCGGTTCGGCGTCGATGGCGAGATCGGTGCGTCGCGCCGTCTTCCAGCCGTCCTCGCGGCAGATCTGCTCCACTTCGTCGAAACGCTCGGGATGCCGCGGCGCAATCAGCAGCAGCGCGTTCGGCGTGGTGGCGCGGACACGGCGGAACGCGCGCAGCACGTGCCCTTCCTCGCCGCGCATCGTGCTGCCGGCGACAATCACTGGCCGCGACGGAGCCACACGGAAATAGCGCAGCACGCGGTCACGCCCGCGCGTCGTGCCGGGCGTGCCGAGCGAGTCGAACTTCAGCGAGCCGGTGACGCTGACGCGCGCCGGGTCAGCTCCGAGCTCGATGAAACGGCGGCCCGATTCCTCGCTCTGCACGCAGAAGCGATCGATGTCGCCGAGCACGCGCCGCATGAACGGACGAATCAGGCGATAGCGGGGAAAGGATCGCGACGACAGGCGGCCGTTGACGATCGCGGTGCGCACGCCGCGCGCCTGGCACTCGCGCAGCAGCACGGGCCAGATCTCCGTCTCGACCATCAGGAACAGGCGCGGCTTTACCAGGTCCAGCGTCCGCCGCACGACGAAGCCGACGTCGAACGGAAAGTAGAACACCGCATCGGCGTCGCGCACGCTCCGCCGCGCCAGTTGCTGCCCCGCCATCGTCGTCGTGGAGAGGAAGAGGCGGAGTTCGGGATAGCGTTTCCGCAGGTCGGCGATCAGCGGCCGGGCCGTCAGCACTTCGCCGACCGAGACCGCATGAATCCAGATCGAGCGGTCGCCATCGACGTTGAACGAGACGGGCAGATAGCCGAGACGCTGGCTGAAGCTGCCGACGTATTTGCGGTAGCGTAGCGCCTGGTAGACGAACCACGGCGACGCGATCGCCACCGCCGCCAGCGCGAGGACGCTGTAAAGGGTATACATTAAAGGACTTATACCCGCTGGAGTATATCGCGTCAAAGGCCGACCCAGCAAGGCCGTTACGTGTGTAAACTGAGACGTTTATCCCGGAGGGACTCATACATGGCTCTGAAAGTCGGCATCAACGGATTCGGCCGCATCGGCCGCAACATCATGCGGGCCGCCCTGGGCCGCAAGGACATCGACTTCGTCGCGGTGAACGACCTCACCGACGCGAAGACGCTGGCGCACCTGCTGAAGTACGACTCGGTGCTGGGTAATCTCTCGGCGACGATCCAGGCCACCGAGAACGGCATCACCGTCAACGGCGACGAGTTCAAGGTGCTGTCGGTCAAGGACCCGGCGCAACTGCCGTGGAAAGACCTCGGCGTCGACGTCGTCTTCGAATCGAGCGGCAAGTTCACCAAGCGCGACGACGCCGCGAAGCACCTGGCGGCGGGCGCGAAGAAGGTGATCGTCACCGCGCCAGCCACCAACCCCGACATCACCCTCGTCCTTGGCGTCAACGACGGCGCCTACGACAAGACGAAGCACCACATCATCTCCAACGCCTCCTGCACCACGAACTGCCTGGCGCCGGTGGCCAAGGTGCTCGACGAAAGCTTCGGCATCCGCAAGGGCTGGATGACAACGGTGCACGCCTACACCAACGATCAGAACCTGCTCGACCTGCCGCACAAGGACCTGCGCCGGGCGCGCGCCGCCGCGATGTCGATCATCCCGACGACGACCGGCGCGGCCAAGGCGGTGGCGGAAGTGCTGCCGCAGTTGAAGGGACGCCTCGACGGCATCGCGATGCGCGTGCCGACACCGAACGTCTCGGTGGTGGACCTGGTCTGCATTCTCGACAAGAAAGCGACGTCGGAGGAAGTGAACGCCGCGTTCAAGACCGCGGCCGAGGGCCCGCTGAAGGGCATCCTCGAGTTCGCCACCGACCCGCTGGTGTCCATCGACTTCCGCGGCAACCCGCACTCGTCAATCGTCGACGCCGCCTACACCAAGGTGATGGACAACGACTTCGTCAAGGTGATGGCCTGGTACGACAACGAGTGGGGCTATTCGAGCCGCTGCGTCGACCTGCTCGCCAAGCTGTAGTTCTCCTCTCCCACCTTTTTCCCGAGCGCCGGGGCGCGTGCCCCGGCGTCACCTGCCATGACCAAATACTCGATTCGCGACCTCGACCTGAACGGGGTACGGCTGTTCCTCCGCGTCGATTTCAACGTCCCGATCAAGGACGGCCGCATCACCGACGACACGCGCATCACGGCGGCGCTGCCGACGATCCGCTACGCGCTCGACAAGGGCGCGACGGTGATCCTGGCGTCGCACCTCGGACGTCCCAAGGGCAAGCCCGTGCCGGAGTTCAGCCTGAAGCCGGTGGCCGATCACCTGGCGTCGCTGCTCGATCGGCCGGTGACCTTTGCCACCGACTGCATCGGCGACGCCGCTGAAACCGCGGTGGCAACGGCGCACGGTGAAGGCGGCAGCCGTCTGGTGCTGCTGGAGAACCTGCGATTCCACGGCGCCGAAGAGAAGAACGATGCGGCGTTCGCGCGCGCGCTGGCCTCGCTTGCCGACGTGTATGTGAACGACGCCTTCGGCGCGGCGCATCGCGCGCATGCGTCGGTGGAAGCGATGGTCAGCCTCTTCGGCACGCGGGCGGCGGCCGGCCTGCTGATGGAGAAGGAACTCACCTATCTCGGCATGGCGCTCGGCGCGCCGGAGCGGCCGTTTGTCGCCATCATCGGCGGCGCCAAGGTGTCCGACAAGATCGAGGTGATCGAGAGCATGCTCGGTCGTGTCGATCGCCTGATTATCGGCGGCGCGATGGCCTACACGTTCTTCAAGGCGCTGGGCATGCCGGTGGGCAAGTCGCTGGTGGAGGACGACAAGCTCGACGCGGCGCGCGACGTGATGTCGCACGCGCAGGCGCGTGGCGTGCAGCTGCAGCTGCCGGTCGATCACGTCGTCGCCGATCGGATGGATGCGAACGCACAGACGGCCGTGCTCACCGTGAACGACGCAGCGATCGGCGAACGCATGGGTCTGGACATCGGACCCGCGTCAGCACACGTGTTCGCGGATCTGCTGAAGGACGCGAAGACCGTGGTGTGGAACGGGCCGATGGGCGTGTTCGAGCTGGCGCCGTTTGCCGCCGGTACGATGGCCGTGGCCCGCGCCTGTGCCCGCGTCGAGGGGACGACGATCATCGGCGGTGGTGATTCGGTGGCGGCGGTCAACGCCGCCGGCGTCGCCGACAAGATGACGCACATCTCGACGGGCGGCGGCGCGTCACTGGAGTTCCTCGGCGGTCAGACGCTGCCCGGTGTGGCGGCGTTGCCTGAGAAGAAGTAAAGGAAACCACGAAGACACGAAGGGGCACGAAGGGCGCGAAGGGCACGAAGGGAAAGCCTGAAGGGCTTGCAGGGCCTGGGGCTTGAAGGGCTTAGGCCTGGATAGTCGCGCCGTCGTTGTTTCTTGTTTGTTGTTCCTGTTCGCGGTTTCCTGAGATGAGGACATGACGATGCGCACGCCACTGATGGCCGGCAACTGGAAGATGTTCAAGTCCGTTCGCGAGTCGGTGGCAATGGTCACGGCGCTTCGGCCGAAGATCGACGGCGTCACCGGTGTCGACGTGCTCGTGGCGCCGACGTTTCTGGCGGTGCCGGCAGTGGCCGCGGCACTCGAGGGCAGTGGTATCCATGTCGCGGCGCAGAACTGCCACTGGGAGCGCGAGGGCGCGTTCACGGGCGAGGTGAGCGCGGCGATGATCCGCGACGCTGGCGCTGGATGGGTGATCGTCGGGCACTCGGAGCGGCGGACATTGTTCGGTGAGACCGATCTGTCGGTAAACCGCAAGTTGCGGGCAGCAATCACGGCGACGCTGACGCCGATCGTCTGCATCGGCGAAACGCTGGACGAGCGCGAAGGCGGCCAGACGCACGACGTGCTCGACCGCCAGATCCAGCGCGGGCTGGACGGCGTCACCGGCGCGGAACTCGCGGCGCTCGTGATTGCCTACGAGCCCGTATGGGCGATTGGCACTGGGCGCACGGCGACGCCGGAGCAGGCGCAGGACGCCCACGCACACATTCGCGGCCGCCTGACACAGTGGTTCGGTTCAGACGCCGCGGCGCGCTGCCGCGTGCTGTATGGCGGCAGCGTCAAGCCCGACAACGTCGCGACGTTGATGGCGCAACCCGACGTCGACGGCGCCCTCATCGGCGGCGCCAGCCTCGACGTCGACAGCTTTACGAGAATCGTGAAGTTCCGCGTCGCGTAGGTCTTACGGCTTGGGCTGGAGACGCCCTTCGAGACCATCGCGCCCTTCGTGGCCCTTCGCGCCTTCGCCCTCGACGATGCTCGGGGCGACCCTGAGCGGAGTCGAAGGGTCGTGGTGTCCCCTGAACTACGACGTCGCCTGTGCGTCGGCTTCCATCTGCGCGATGAAGGATTCCGCCTCGGCGATCGACGAATCCAGCTCGCCGATCAGCACGTCGACGTTGACGCGCAGCGCCACCAGTTCCTTGTCGAGCGCGCCGATGGCGGCGGCGTTCAGGTTGTGCTTCAGGAACAGCACGCGGTCGCGCAGCGGCTGCAGCACCGGATCGACGCGCTTCTCCGCCTTCTCCATCGCCGCAATCACCGTCTGCGCGCGCCGCTTTGTTTCGCGCAGTTCCCGTTCGCTCTCGGCCCGCAGCGAGCGGTCGCTGTACTGCCCCAGCTCCTTCTCCCACTCCTTGAACAGGTCCGACGCGACGTCCTTCACCGACTTGACCTTGTCGTGAATCTCCTTCGCGCGGTTCTCGCTGCGTTCGAGCTGACCGTTCAACTTGTTGTATTTCTCCTCGAGCGAGCCGCCGTCGGTGGCTACCACCGTCTTGAACCGCTCGAGCGCCGAGGCAAACTCCTCCTTGCCGTCCTGCTGCGCCTTGCGGGCGTCGCGCACGCGCTTGACCAGGATGTCGCGCTTCTCCATCCCGAACTTCTTCATCGTCTTGTAGTAGATGGAGTCGCAGGCGGGAAGCGCCGCCACCGCGGCGAGCAGGGCCACGGCGGAGAACAGGCGTCGGACACGGGGCTGAAGCGTCATCACGGCACTAGGCTAGCACGCGACAGCCGAGCCAGCGCAGTGTCGATGTCCCCCGGCGTCACACGGAAGTGGGACCCGTGCCAGCGCACCTCGCTCCCCTCCACGAGCAGCACCTGTGGCGATTCGTGCCGCAGCGAAAAGCGCGCCGACACCGCCGCCGACACTTCGCGGTGCTGACGCACGAGCACCACGTACACCGGCAGGCGCGCGCCGCGCTCGAGCCACTCGGTGAGACTGGCATGCGCCATGGCGCTGATGCCACACGTCGGGCTGTGCTTGAAGATCAGAATCGGTTCGTGCGTGGAACGGAGGAGGGCGGCGTCGAGATCGGCAATGGTATCGAGAGGCAGAAACGGCGAGATCATTCCTTTCAGGATAACAGCCACGCTCCGCGACGCTCGCCGCCCAAGCCCTTCAAGCCCTCCAAGCCTTTCAAGCCCTTCAAGCCCTTCAAGCCCTCCAAGCCTTTCAAGCCTTTCAAGCCTTTCAAGCCTTTCAAGCCCTTCCAGTCCCCGCATGGCCGGGCCAGCCGGCGCTACAATGCCGCGCATCCCAGGTGACGGTGAAGGCTATTTGCCTCCTGCTGCCTGCTACTGGAGTCCACATGAAAAGACCGCATGCAAGACGATGGATCGCGGGCGGCGTGATGGCGATGTCGATGGGATGCGGTGGCTCGACGCCGCCACCGGCGCCGGCAGTGCCGTTCACCGTCGTTGAAACGAGCCTGCAGGATCTGCAGCGCGCGATGACGGAAGGACGCGTCACGTCGCGGCAGATCGTCGAGCAATACCTGCAGCGCATCGCCATTTACGAAGACCGGTTGAACGCCGCCATCGCCATCAATCCGAAGGCGCTCGACGAAGCCGACGCGCTCGATCGCGAACGCGCCGCCGGACGCGTGCGCGGACCGCTGCACGGCATCCCGGTCGCGCTGAAGGACAACATCCATACCACGCACCTGCCCACCACCGGCGGTGCGCTGGCGTTCGCCGGCCTCACGCCGCCATATGAAGCCACGCTGACGACGAATCTGCGCGAGAGCGGCGCCATCATCATCGCCAAGGCCGGGTTGACCGAGCTGGCCAACTGGGTGGCGGGCAACCCCACCGCGATGCCGGGCAACTACAACGCCGTCGGCGGCTTCGGCTTCAACCCGTACGATCCGCGGCCCGATCCGCGCGACGATCCTGGCGATGGACGCCCGGCGCTCGGCACCGGCGGATCGAGTTCAGGCATCGGCACTGCCGCCAGCTTCTGGGCCGGCAACGTCGGCTCCGACACCGGCGGCTCGATCATCAGCCCGTCGAACGCCAACATGCTCGTCGGCATCCGCCCGACGATTGGCCGCATCAGCCGTCACGGCGTCATCCCGATCACCGCCGATCACGACACCGCCGGACCGATGACGCGCACCGTCGCCGATGCCGCCATCATGCTGGGCGCCATGGAAGGCGCGTCGCCCGACCCGAACGATCCGGCGACGAGCACGTGCACGCCGCCGCCGAATCGCGACTACACCGCGTCTCTCGAAGCCGGCGCCTTGAAGGGCGCGCGCATCGGCGTGCCGCGCGCGTTCTACGTCGACGCGATCACCGTGAGTGGTGATGCCGCGCCGCGAGGCGGCATCTCCGCCGAGCAGCGCCGTGTGCTCGACGAGGCGATTGCCGCGTTGCGCGCGCAGGGCGCGGAGGTGATCGATCCCGCCGACATCCCGAGCCTCACCGCTACCGCCGCGGCCGACAACTTTGCCGCGTGGGATTTCTGTTCCGGCGCGGAGCACGCGCGCGGCAAGGACGCCAACTGCTCCATCAATTTCAAGTACGGCATGAAGCGCGATTTCAATGTGTGGCTGAAGTCACTCGGCGCGTCGGCGCCGGTGCCGTCGCTCACGGCGCTGCGCGAGTGGAATCTTGCGCACGCGAAGGCAAACGCGATCCGCTACAACCAGTCGCGCCTCGACATCTCGGACGAGATGGATCTGGAACGCGACAAGGCACGCAACGACGCCGACCACGCGAAGGACTGGCGCCTGAGCCGTGATCAGGGCATCGACGCGGCGCTGCAGGCACATCGCCTCGACGCCATCCTCACGCCAGGCAGCAGCGGCGCCGGCATGGCCGCCCGCTCCGGCTACCCGATCATCGTCGTACCCTTCGGCACCGTGCCAAACGCGCCAGCGCGTCCGTTCCCGGCCGGCTTCGACGCGAAGCCGGCACCATACGGCATCGGGTTCACCGGCACCGCATGCAGCGAGCCGAAGCTCATCGCGTTCGCCTACGCGTTCGAGCAGGCGACGAAAAGGCGCGTCCCGCCCCGCCTCGAATAGTCGAGCTCCGCACGGTCGTGCCGCACGCCTGCGCCGCACGGCCGCGCTGGCACCGTGTGCCGCACCTCCGTGAAGCACCCGCGTGGAGCACCTCCGTGAAGCACTACCGTGGAGCACCGTCGTGCCGCACCCGCGTGGAGCACCCTCGTGGAGCACGACCGTGACGCACCTCCGTGAAGCACCTCCGTGGAGCACCCTCGCGAAGCACCTCCGTGAAGCACCTCCGTGAAGCACCTCCGTGGAGCACCCTCGTGGAGCACGATCGTTCTATGATCGGCTTCCCCTGATGCCGCCCGAGTCTCCCGCCCTCGCCATCCGTCGTCTGGCCGCCATCGTCAATTCCTCCGACGATGCGATCGTGTCGAAGAACCTGGACGGGACGATCACCTCATGGAACCGCGCCGCGGAGCGCATGTTCGGCTACACGGCGGACGAAGCCATCGGCGCGTCCATCCGCATGATCATCCCGGCGCACCTGCAGTCCGAGGAAGACGCGGTGATCGATCGCATCCGCCGCGGCCTCTCCGTCGATCACTTCGAGACGACGCGGCAGCGCAAGGACGGCAGCTTCCTCCAGATCTCGCTGAGCGTCTCGCCCATCCTCGACGACGACGGACACGTTGTCGGCGCGTCGAAGATCGCGCGTGACATCAGCGAGTCCGTGCGGCTGCGGGCGGCGGCGGCCGAACAGCAGTCCATTGCCGAAACGCTGCAGGAAGTCGGCGCCACGGTGGCCTCGACGCTGGACGGCACCACCGTCGCCCAGCGCGTCACCGATGCCGCCACCGGCCTCATTCGCGCCGAGTTCGGCGCCTTCTTCTACAACGTCGTCGACGTGGCCTCGGGCAAGTCGCTGATGCTCTACGCGCTGTCGGGCGCGCCGCGCGAGGCGTTCGCGCACTTCCCGCATCCGCGCGCGACGGCGATTTTCGCCCCGACGTTCCACGGCGAACGCATCATGCGCCTGGATGACGTCACCGCCGATCCGCGCTTCGGGCAGAACGCACCGTACTTCGGCATGCCGGATGGTCATCTGCCGGTGCGCAGCTATCTGGCGGTGCCGGTGAAGACGGCAAACGGCGAGGTGCTCGGCGGACTCTTCTTCGGCCACTCGCAGGCAGGCGTCTTCACCGAGCGCCACGAACGACTGGTGGCCGGCATTGCCGGCTGGGCGTCGCTGGCGCTCCAGAACGCACGGCTGTATGTGACGGCGCGTGAAGCCGATCGGTTGAAGGACGAATTCCTCGCCGTGTTCTCGCACGAACTCCGCACGCCGCTCAACGCCATCGTCGGCTACACACGGTTGCTGCGCGGCGGCATCGTCCAGGGCGAGGCGGCCGAACGCGGCTTCGAGGCGCTGGAGCGCAACGCGCAGTCGCTGGCGCAACTGGTGGACGACGTGCTCGATGTGTCGCGGATCGTGTCGGGCCGGATCCGGCTCGACGTGCGGCCCGTGGACCTGTCGCTGGTGATTCACAACGCGATGGCGACGGTGCAACCGGCGGCCGATGCGCGCGGTGTGCGACTGCAGCCGCTCGTCGATCCCGAGGTCGGCCCGGTGGCTGGCGATGCGGAACGGCTGCAACAGGTGGTGTGGAACCTGTTGTCGAACGCCGTGAAGTTCACGCCGCGCGGCGGGCGCGTGCAGGTGCGGCTCGAGCGCGTCAACTCGCAGATCGAGATCGTCGTCAGCGACACCGGCATTGGCATCGCGCGCGAGTTCCTGCCGCACGTCTTCGAGCGATTCCGTCAGGCCGACGCGGGGCCGACGCGCAAGGTTGGTGGACTCGGGCTCGGCCTGTCGATCGTGCGGCACATCGTCGAGATGCACGGCGGCACGGTGCACGCCGAGAGTGACGGCGACGGTACCGGCTCCACGTTCCGCGTGGCACTTCCGTTGATGAGCGTGCACGCGCCGGCGGCGGAACCGGCGCCGCCGCGCGAGCATCCGAAGGCCGCCAGCTATTCGCCGCTGACGCGCCTGGGCGATCTCACCGGCATCTCGGTGCTGGCCGTGGACGACGAGCCGGATTCACTCGGCCTGCTGCGCATCGTCCTCGAAGCGGCGGGCGCGACGGTGACCACACTCACCTCCGGCGTGCTGGCGCTGGAACGCGTCGCGACGATCCGGCCCGATGCGATCGTCGTCGATCTGGGCATGCCGTACATGGACGGCTTCGAGTTCATCGCGCGGCTGCGCGAGTCGGACGATCCGCAGGTGCGCGACATCCCGGCGGCGGCGCTCACCGCCTTCGCGCGATCGGAAGACCGCACGCGTGCGCTCGAGAACGGCTTCGAGCTGCATCTCGCCAAGCCCGCGGATCCGGGTGAACTCGTCGCCTCGGTGGCCACGCTCGTCCGCCGCTCGCGCCGTCGTGCGGCGAAGTAGCAGACAAGGGTGCGGCACGAAGGTGCGGCACGAGGGTGCTCCACGAAGGTGCGGCACGAAGGTGCGGCACGAAGGTGCGGCACGAAGGTGCGGCATGGTCGCCTCCGTCGCCACGCTCGTCCGCCGATCACGGCGTCGCATCGCAAAGTGGCGGAAGCGACGCGTGACCGGCGTGGGCGTCGAGGCGCGTGGTTTCAGCGGGCGATCTGTCCGAACTTCCCGCTCTGGTAGTCGGCGAAGGCCTGCTCGATCTCCTGCTCGGTGTTCATCACGAACGGCCCGTGTCC
>JADZCY010000181.1 GCA_020851325.1 Acidobacteriota bacterium
GCTACCATTGACGGGATATGCCCGTTCCGGAGAAGCCCGCTCTCGAAGGCCTCGAAGCCAAGTGGACCGCACGCTGGGAAGCTGACCGCACCTATCGCTTCAACCGCGCGCGGTCGCGTGACGAGGTCTATGCCATCGACACGCCGCCGCCGACGGTGAGCGGCTCGCTGCACGTCGGGCACGTCTTCTCCTACACGCACACCGACATCATCGCGCGCTTCCAGCGCATGCGCGGCAAGGAGGTCTTCTACCCGATGGGGTGGGACGACAACGGCCTGCCGACCGAGCGCCGCGTGCAGAACTACTTCGGTGTCCGCTGCGATCCGTCGCTGCCGTACGACCCGTCGTTCACGCCGCCGGGGAAGCCGGAGAAGCATCCCATTTCGATCTCGCGGCCCAACTTCATCGAGCTGTGCCAGAAGCTGACGCTCGAGGACGAGAAGGCGTTCGAGCACCTGTGGCGCTATCTCGGGCTCTCGGTGGACTGGTCGATGACCTACGCCACCATCGGCCGTCGCGAGCAGCGCGTGTCGCAGATGATGTTCCTGCGTCTCGTGCGCAAGGCCCTCGCGTATCAGCTCGAAGCGCCGACGCTGTGGGACGTCGACTTCAAGACAGCCGTCGCGCAGGCGGAACTCGAAGATCGCGAGCAGCCGGGCGCATACCACCGCATCCACTTCGCGAAGGCCTCGGGCGACGGGCACATCGCCATCGAGACGACGCGCCCCGAACTGATTCCGGCGTGCGTGGCGCTCGTTGCGCATCCGGATGACGAGCGCTACAAGCCGCTGTTCGGCACCGAGGTGATCACGCCGCTCTTCGGCGTCCGCGTGCCGATTCGCGCGCATGCGCTTGCCGATCCTGAAAAGGGCAGCGGCATCGCGATGATCTGCACGTTCGGCGACATCACCGACGTGACGTGGTGGCGCGAACTGAAGCTGCCGGTCCGCGCCATCGTCCAGCCGAACGGCACGCTCGGCGCTGTGACGTGGGGTGCGCCGGGATGGGAATCGGACAACGCGTCGCGCGCGCAGCAGGCGTACGACCAGCTCGCGGGTCTGTCAGCGAAGAAGGCCCAGGCGAAGATCGTCGAGCTGCTGAAGGAAAGCGGCGATCTGCAGGGCGAGCCGCGGCCGATCACGCACGCGGTGAAGTTCTTCGAGAAGGGCGACCGCCCGCTGGAGATCATCACCAGCCGCCAGTGGTTCATCAAGACCATCGAGTTCCGCGAGCCGCTGCTCGAGCGCGGGCGGCAGCTGCAGTGGCACCCGGAATACATGCGGGCGCGCTACGAGAACTGGGTGAACGGCCTGAACGGCGACTGGTGCATCAGCCGCCAGCGCTTTTTCGGCGTGCCGTTCCCGTGCTGGTATCCGGTGCGCGCCGATGGTTCGATCGATTACGACAAGGCGATCCTCGCGGATGAAGCAAGCCTGCCGATCGATCCGTCGACGGACGTACCGCCCGGCTACACCTCGGCGCAGCGCGGTCAGCCGAACGGCTTCATCGGTGATCCCGACGTCATGGACACGTGGGCCACATCGTCGGTGTCGCCGCAGATCGTCACGCAGTGGGAAGAGGACGCCGACGTCTTCGCGCGCACTTTCCCGATGGACCTGCGGCCGCAGGCGCACGACATCATCCGCACGTGGCTGTTCTCGACCGTGCTGCGCGCGCATCTCGAGAACGACTCGCTGCCGTGGACGCACGCGTCGATCTCGGGCTGGGTGCTCGATCCCGATCGCAAGAAGATGTCGAAGTCCAAGGGTAACGTCGTGACGCCGCTTGGCCTGCTCGAGGAGTACGGATCAGACGGCGTCCGTTACTGGGCGGCGCGCGGCGGTCCGGGCGTCGACACGGCCTTCGACGTCGGCCAGATGAAGATCGGCCGCAAGCTGGCGATGAAGGTGTTGAACGTCTCGCGGCTGATTCTGTCGGGGGAACCCGCGACGGGTGAGGTCACCGAGCCGCTCGACCGCGGCATGCTGCTGGCCCTGGCTGACGTCGTTCGTGAAGCGACGGCGGAGCTCGAGCGTTACGAGTACGCGAAGGCGCTGGCGAAGGTGGAGAGCTTCTTCTGGGACTTTTGCGACAACTACGTCGAAGCGGCGAAGTCGCGCCGCTATGGCGATCGCGGTGCCGAGGCTGCGTTGTCGGCAACGGTGGCGATGCAGACCGCCTTGTCCGTGATGCTGCGCTTGCTGGCGCCGTACCTGTCGTTCACCTGCGAGGAAGTGTGGTCGTGGTGGCACGACGAATCGATTCACCGCGAAGCGTGGCCGCGGCCGGAAGACGTCATTCGCACGACCGCCGGCGATGACGACGTGCGCGCCGCTTACGCGCAACTGGCGCCGGCGCTGAACGCGATTCGTAAAGCGAAGGCTGACCTCAAGCTGTCGGTCGGCACCGAAGTGCAGTCGGTGTCGTACACCGCGGACGCCGCTGAGGTTGCGGCGCTCCGTCGTATCGAGGCCGATGTGAAGGCGGCGGTTCGCGCCAGCGAGTTGATCTTCAACGACGGCGACGCGGCCGTGGTGGTCGTGCCGAAGCCGGTGGAGGCGTAGCTGCATGTCGCTCACACCGCTCGCGCCGGACAGCTATCTCGACATGGTGCGCGTCGCGCTGAAAGAAGACGCGGCCGCCGACGACCGCACGTCCACGCCCATCGTGTCGGCGAACGCGAAAGCGCGCGGGACGCTCGTCGCCAAGTCGCCACTGGTGGTTGCCGGTCTCGACGTCGCGCTGTCGGCGTTCCGGCTGCTGGATCCGCAGGTCGTCGTCGAGATCGCGTGGAGCGACGGTTCGCACGTGCAGCCGCTGGACACGATCGCCACGCTGCACGGCTCGGCGCGCGCGCTGCTGACGGCGGAACGAACCGCGCTCAACTTTCTTCAACGGCTGAGCGGCATCGCGACGTTGACGAACCGTTTCGTTGTCGCCGCGGGCGATCGCATCACCGTGCTCGATACGCGCAAGACCACACCGGGCTGGCGAACGCTGGAGAAGTACGCCGTACGCTGTGGCGGCGGCACCAACCATCGCGTGCGCCTGGACGATGGGATCCTGATCAAGGACAACCACAAGCGTCTCGCCGGAGGGATCGAGCCGGCCGTGCGTGCGGCACTGGCGTCGGCGCAGGGCTTGCCCGTCGAGGTCGAGGTCGAGACGCTGGAAGAAGTGGATCAGGCGCTGGCCGCCGGTGCGCCGCGCATCCTGCTCGACAACTTCACCACCTACGACATCCGTCAGGCGGTAGAGCGGATTGCCGGTCGCGCCAAGGTCGAGATCTCCGGCGGCGTCACGCTCGAACGTATTCCCGAACTGGCCACCACCGGCGCGGACTTCGTGTCCGTGGGCGCGCTGACGCATTCAGCGCCGGCCGCCGACATCAGCTTCGAGATCGAGCCGGAGTAAGCGCCGGTGATCGATTCCGACGGCCGCGAACCCGGGGCCATGCCGCCGGACGTGCGCGACGCCGCAGCCGCACTGCACGATCGCCGTCCCGACCTCGCCATCGATCTGCGCTGGTTCGACTCCGTCGCATCGACGATGGACGTCGTCGCCTCGGCGGCGGAGCGGGGCAGCCCGGCAGGCGTGGTCGTCGTCGCCGATTGCCAGACGGCCGGTCGCGGGCGTCGTGGTCACAC
>JADZCY010000182.1 GCA_020851325.1 Acidobacteriota bacterium
CGGGATGAAGAACGACATGCATCTCGCGCTTGCGCGCGAGGAAGGAATCAGAGAATACTGACGCCGCCTACCGCGTGGCCGCTTTTTAAACGTTCCTCAGTGGCCGCATTTGAACGTTCGGTGACACGCAGTGGCGCGGTCGTACGGCGTAGGCCCGCGTGCGCCACGCGCCGCAGCGCCGTGCCGGCGCGCGGCCAGCACGTCTTGATGCGCCTTTTCACGAGCGTACGGCGGCAGCGCCCTCACCCGAGCGCCGGCTCGACCCGACCCTTCCGCGTCTCAGCTCCGCGTCACAGTTTCGGCGATGCAGTGACCGAGACGATGACCGTTTCTGGTCCCCGTGCCGACTGCACGCCCGACGGGCAAGTAGGCTGCCGCGCCAGGCGGCTCGGCGCATTGGAGCCGCCGGTGCGGCTCATCATCAATTGGGCGGAGCCGCCGGGGCAGCCGTGAGTCCGGCGACCACCGGGCACTGATGCGAATGCCGCCGGGCGTTTTGATCATGCCGTCCCGGATCAACCAGTTGCGGAAATCGTCCCGAACACCCAGCCAGCTCAACCGCACGTCACACGCCTTCCTACAGGGAATGAACGCAAGCTCGCGCCGATTCCTTACAAGCCAAGGGGGCACCCTGACCGGTGTTCGCTGACAGCGCAGGTTCAGCGGTTCGTGGCACCTGCGATGCGATCAACACCTGGCCCCTCTCGACCATCCACGCGCCGGCGACTACGGTCGCGGCGACCATCATCCACACGCGGAGGGCGTGGAAGAACCGGAATCGGCTGGCAGCCAAGAGCGGCACCGCACACGCCATCGCGACCAGCTGCGCTCCCTCCACGCCGACGTTGAAGCCACCCACGGCCACTGCACGAATCCACGGCGTGAGCGCCAGTTCTGCAAGGCTCTCCGAGAACGCGAACCCGTGCACTGTGCCAAACACTGCGGCGACCAGCCATTCGCGTCCCGCGAAGAGCGGCCGGATCGCGTGAAGCGCGGCGATCACGATCGACGCTGCGATCAGCACCTCGATTGCCGCTCGCGGGATCGGGATAAGCTCGTACGCTCCGACCAGTAGCGCGACGGAGTGTCCTGCCGTGAAGGCCAGGCTGATACGCAGGAACCGACGCGCCGCATACTGCCAGCCCTGAAACAACGACCAACGTCCGTCGATCTCGCGAAGTGGCGCCACGATCAGCAGCGTGATCAGAAACAGCACGTGGTCGAAACCAGTCGCCACGTGGTGGAAGCCAAGAGTGACTACGCTGCGGAAGCCAGTCCACAGACTCGCTGACGCGGCCGTGAGCCGAAGTGGCGGCGAGTCGTTACGTGCAAAATCGAAGCGGATTACGCCGACATCAACCGTCCGATCGTCAGACAGCATGCCAGCGCGGAAGTCACGGGTGATCTGCACGAGGGCGAAATGGTTCGGCACCTGGTGGATCACCGCGTCGTATTTCAACTGGAAATCGCGCGGATTGAAATCGTCGCTGGCTGGAAAGAACATCCGGGCTCGCAGTTCCTGGTAGACGCCGACGTTGTCGTCGCGCGCCTCCCACACTGCGAGCGACGTCACGATGGGACGGTGCATCGCTCCGCTCGCCGACTGTGCCGAGCAATGCGCACTGAGGTACGCGCTCAGGGCCGACCGCTGCGGTTCGCTCAGCAGATCGGCGGTCTTTGCGATCGCGGCAGGCAGCGCCAATCGGAGCTCGGGTAACGGAATCGCCAGGTCGAGAACGACGCCGCCGTCGTTGATAGAGGCCGCGATGACTGTGTTGGGCATCGGGTGCGCAGACACATGGTCCGCCCATGATCCGACGGTCAACATCAGCGCCGCGACGCAGAGGCTTCGAGTCGCGATCAGCGGCGCACGCGAGCACAAGTAACGCGGCACCGCGCGCACCCGGCCAGATTACTTGTTCCCGCCGTAGTCAGTCTTTCGGTCGCGCCACACCGAGTGCGGATGGATCCCGGGGAGCGAGCGGCCGGGCTGCATCGACAACTCGATCCAGACCGAGGGCCCGTCGATGCGGACGTAGTCGTTCTCGGCGTTGACAGTCGGCGTGCCCGAATACGCGATGTGCGTCTCACCGAGGTCGGCGCGGTACTTCGCAAGGATGGCGTCGGCGTTCGGCGGATCGACGTCCCGCACATAGGTCTCGATGGCGCGCATGACCAAGTCTCGCTTGTCCTGACTCAGGTCCCCGACGCGGAGGCCAGCCCGTGTCGTTGGGAAGTTGTCATCCCGCTGTGGCCCGACGACGATGTCGGTGTAGGTTTGCGAGAGCTGAGCCTTCGTGCGCTCGGCTTCTGTCAAACCGGCAAACATCGCGGCGAACGCTGCCTGCTCCTGCGCCATCGGCGCGTTCTCCCGACCGTTCTCGCGAAAGGCGGTGAACGGCTCGACTCCGCGGAACGACGGCGTCGCGCCGACCATCACACCATCCTTGTAGGTGGTTCCGAAAGCCAGGTGGTGGCCCCCGAAGTACAGCTCCCACGTGCCTGTTGCGGCTGGTGTGCCGATAAACGCGACCTGGAAGTTGCCCGACGCGAAGCCGCTATCGCTGGTGTTGTTCTTCAGGAAATCATCGGCGTTGAGGATCTGTTCGATCTCGTCATAACCTTCGTTCGCCGCGATGCCGGCCGCTTCCTTCATTAAGGCTTTGATCACGCCGAGCTGTGCCGGCGAGAACTCGGCGAGCGTCGGCCCGACGCGATTCCGATAGCCCATGGGTGGAAAGTTGCTCCATCGCTTCGCATCCGCGACGGCATACGGCAGTTGAAGCCGCGCCAGCAACTCTGGGGTGAGATCCTTCTTGAGGAGGTCAGCGAAACAGATCACCCGGGGGTGCCCTTTCACGGACGAGCAGGCCTTGTCAGCGGCTGAGGTGTCGACCGGACCAAGTGGCGCGCTCCGGTTCGTGTAGTAGCTGGGGAGAGCGCCGCCCGGACCGCCACGGCCGCGCTGGACCGCGAACACGACGGTTGCCGTAGCAACGAGCAGCACCGCGCCGGCCAGGACACGCTTGTTGTTCATCGGATCCCCCTCGCCGATATCCGCATACCTGACCAATCTACGATGGAACGGGTGTGCGTGCGAACGCGTTTCGGCGCTGCCACGAACTCTTCACTTCTCGACTAGAAATCGAATCGGTGCACGCGCCCTGAGAGTCGGTTGATGGTCGCACGACCGCTCCTGCATCGAGGAGGTCTACAAGCGTGGCCTCCGCTACCTGCAGTTGCTGCACGACAACGACGACCTGGTGGCGCCACTAGGCGACGTCAATGGCGGCACGAGCCTCGGCGGCCTCACCAAGACCGGCGCGGAGACCAATCGCGCGTGGCCGGGTATCCCCGGCGGGTTCTTTCCGGTCGTTGCGGAGGAGTTCCTTCGCCAGGGCTTCACGGCGGAGGACATCGGCAAGGTGGGCGGCGGCAACTTCGCACGGGTGTTCGGCCAAGTCAGCGGCTCTTAGTCGTCGGGGTGATGCGGGACGTGGACGGTGGCGGAGGTTGCGTCGCTCTCAGATCTTGCTGAGGTCGACGCGAGACGCGTCAGCTGAGGCCGTCCGAAATTTGTAGACGTGTCTCGGACAAAGCGATTTCGGCCAGAGAGACTGGCCGAAGGGTTAACGCCTGAAGCCGTCAGGACGGGAGAAGCTGACGAGATCCTGGACTGGGTGGGTGTTCGGCATGGCAACGCGTTCGCTCTCATCCTACGCGAGTTGCGGAGTCTGTTCCCTCTGCTCCCGTGCGCGTCCCTGGACGCACTTGTCGCCGCTCATGTAAAACCGCGTAAATCTGGACCTCCGTCGCCGAGGGCGACGGCGTGATCACCGCTTCGGCTTCTGCTCCTGCTTCCGCTTCTGCGCCTGCTCGGCCTCCCGCTTGCGATAGGA
>JADZCY010000183.1 GCA_020851325.1 Acidobacteriota bacterium
CCCACCGCCGCCATCTTCGCGACCCTTGACGCCGGCCCGGTCATCATATTGACGAGGGGCGACGCGATGACCGAGCAGATGGATCGGGTCGCGGCGCTCCGCGAGCGCGGCGCCGTGGTGGTGGACGCCGGCAGCAATATGGCCGACGCCGTCCGCGCGCTGCTGCCGTTCGAGGTGTCGTCGGTGCTGGTCGAAGGCGGCGCCTGTGTCCACCGTGCGCTCCTCGACGCGCACGTCGTGGATCAGATCAACCTCGTCGTCTCGACGCGCCGGCTCGGTCCCGGCGGCGTGCCGGCGTTCGGCACCGGCGACCTCCGCCTGCGCGGCTTTGCCCCAGCGCGCATCGAGCAACTCGGTCCCGACACCTGGATGGAGTTCCATGTTCACGGGCATCATTGAAGCCACCGGCCGCGTCGCCGCGGCGACGCCGTCCCCCGGCGGCATCCGCGTGCGCATCGACACGCCGCTGGCCGCGGACCTGACGATGGGCGCCAGCGTGGCGGTGAATGGCGTGTGCCTCACCGCCGTCGCGCTCGATCCGGGATTCTTCGAGGCGGAGATCGGTCCGGAAACGGCCCGCGTCACCACGCTCGGTTCACTCGCGTCCGGACAGCGCGTCAATCTCGAACGCCCGCTGCAACTGGGCGGACGGCTCGACGGCCACTTCGTCCTCGGACACGTGGACGGCGTGGCAACGGTGGAAGGCGTGCGGGAAGAGGCCGGCTCGCACTGGCTCACCATTGGCATCCCCGACGAACTCGCGCCCTACTTCATTCGCAAGGGGTCGGTGACGGTGGACGGCGTCAGCCTCACGGTCGCGACGCTGGAACGCCACCGTTTCGCCGTGCAGATCATCCCGTATACATGGCTGCACACCACGCTCGGCACGCTGCAACCCGGCGCGCGCGTGAACCTGGAATGTGACATGGTGGGGAAGTACGTGCTGCGCGGTCTCGAGATTCGATCATGAGCATCAAACGCAAGGTTGCCCGCCCCTCGCTTCGCCTCGCCAAGGGCGCCCGCCGCAAGGGGCCCTTCGCCGCCATCGAAGACGCCGTCGCCGCCTTCCGGCGCGGCGAGATGATCATCGTCGTGGACGACGAGGATCGCGAGAATGAGGGGGATCTGACGATCGCGGCGGAGAAGGTGACGCCCGAGGCGATCAACTTCATGATGACGCACGGTCGCGGCCTGATCTGCATGCCGATGACCGGCGAGCGGCTCGACGATCTCGGCATCCCGCTCCAGGTGCCGTCGCAGCAGAACTCGACGCAGTTCAAGACCGCGTTCTGCGTCGGCATCGAAGCCAAGCGCGGCACCACGACCGGCATCTCGGCCGCCGACCGCGCGAAGACGATCCGCACGGCCATCGCCGCGAAGACGCGCGCCGAGGATCTGGCACGGCCCGGTCACGTGTTTCCGCTGCGCGCCCGCGACGGCGGCGTGCTCGTCCGCGCCGGGCAGACCGAAGCAGCCGTGGACCTCGCGCGCATTGCCGGGCTCTATCCCGCCGGCGTCATCTGCGAGATTGCCGACCGCCACGGCAGCATGGCACGCGTGCCGGAACTCCGCCGCTTCGCGCGCCGGCACAAGCTGCTGATGATCACCGTGGCGGATCTGATCCGCTACCGCATGATCAACGAAGGCCTCGTGCGCAAGGTCGCCGAGGCCGATCTGCCGACCGAGCACGGCCCCTTCCGCATCCACGGCTACGAAAGCGTCGTCAACGAACAGACGCACGTGGCGCTGGTGTGCGGCGATATCGGCGACGGGCAGGACGTGCTCGTCCGCGTGCATTCGAAGTGCCTCACCGGCGATGTCTTCCATTCGGCGCGCTGCGACTGCGGGCCGCAGCTGCACACGGCGATGCAGCGGATTGCCGCCGAGGGTCGCGGCGTGCTGCTCTACCTCAATCAGGAAGGCCGCGGCATCGGCCTCGCCAACAAGCTGCGCGCGTACGCGCTGCAGGACCAGGGCTTCGATACGGTGGAAGCCAACGAGCGGCTGGGCTTCAAGGCCGACCAGCGCGATTACGGCATTGGCGCGCAGATCCTGCGCGATCTCGGCGTCCGGCGGATGCGTCTCCTCACCAACAACCCGCGTAAGTTCGTGGGATTGCAGGGGTACGGGCTCTCGGTCGCCTCCACGGTGGCCCTCGAGATCCCGGCCTCCGACACCACGCGGCGCTACCTGCGGGTCAAGAAGCAGAAGCTGGGCCATCGCCTCAAGTCGGTTTGACGCTGTCCCTGTAACTCAAGTAGGATAAGGGTTTGCGCTGAAGCACGAGCTCGCGGCCAGCGGGCCGTGCCGGGCGCATCGGGACACCCGTGTTCGATCAACTCAGTCAACGGCTTCAGGACGTCTTCCAGTCCATTCGCGGCGAAGCACGCCTCAGCGAAGGGACCGTCGAGAACGCCCTCCGGGAAATCCGGATGGCGCTGCTCGAGGCCGACGTCAACTTCAAGGTCGTCAAGGCCTTCGTCGATCGCGTGCGCGATCGGGCGACGGACCAGGCTGTCCTGAAGAGCCTGACGCCGAGTCAGCAGGTCATCAAGATCGTTCGTGACGAACTGCTGGCGCTCTTCGGCGACGCCAAGGGCGGACTCGTCGAAACCGGCGCGCGTCCCCGCGTCATCCTGATGCTCGGCCTGCAGGGCTCGGGCAAGACCACCACCACCGGCAAGCTCGCCAAGTGGCTCGCGAAACAGGGCCGCCATCCGCTCGTCGTCTCCACCGACGTGCGGCGTCCCGCCGCCATCCAGCAGTTGTCCGTCGTCGCCGAGAAGGCCGGTGTGCGCGTGCACGATCCGGCCGGGCAACTCGATCCGGTAGTGCGTGCCTCCGGCGCGCTCGCCGAAGCGCGACGCCTGGGCAACGATGTCGTCATCGTCGACACCGCCGGCCGTCTGCACATCGACGAAGAGTTGATGCGCGAACTGGTGGCGATCAAGGCCGCCGTCGATCCGCACGACCTGCTCTACGTCGCCGACGCGATGACCGGGCAGGACGCCATCAAGAGCGCCGGCGAGTTCAATCGCCAGATGGGCGTCACCGGCGTCGTGCTGAGCAAGGCCGATGGCGATGCCCGCGGCGGCGCGGCGCTGTCGGTGGTGTCGGTCGTCGGCGTGCCGATCGCGTTTGTCGGCAGCGGCGAACGCCTCGAGGATCTCGAACC
>JADZCY010000184.1 GCA_020851325.1 Acidobacteriota bacterium
CATCGCAGCCAGTATTGCAACACCGGTAACGAGGAGCTGTAACCCGCTGGCCTGCTCCTCTGAAGATATGCCGATCGCGATGCCAATCAGCCCGCCCAACAGAGCCACCATCAACGCGATCACAACCGCCGGTCCGAGCGTCCACACGACCAGCAGGATCAGATTGGTCCAGACTGCTCCCAAAGCCGCTCCCGCGAGTATGGCAAGCGCCGCCTTGAACCTCGCAGACCGCTGTGAGCCGGACCCGATCAACAGCGAAGACAAGGCCACCGCCTGCGACAGCGAAGAAACCAGAGCTGCTTCCATCGTTATCGTTCCGCGAACAAACAGAACGTGACACAGCGCCATCAGGAGCGGCAGTACAACGATCGAGATCACGCGGACGACGAGCCTAGACATGGTGGCGGAGACGACGGTCCCGTCGTGCGAGTGCTACGGCCAGTGCGTCACCATCGAGCATCGCCCTGCTGCACATCGACGACATCACGAATCGACGATTCCCAATGACCCAATCCGAATCAGCGATCACCCAATCACCCAATCATCAACAATCACCCGGTCCGTCAATCCGGCAATTGCCCATGTCTATTGCCCATGTCACCGCATTTGCCGAGTCATGAATGCAGCGAGGCGTTCAGCAAATGCCGCCGGGTCCGGCGGAGCGGTGCCTTCGGCCAGCAGCGCCGTGCCGAGCAGCAGATGCGCCGCTTCCACCAGCGCGGCATCGTCCGGCGTTGAGGCATGCATATCGCGGAGGCGCTTGACGAGCGCGTGGTCGTCGTTCACCTCGAGGATGCGACGTGTCGGCGCGCCTTCGTCCTTACCCGACGCCTGACGCAGCATGCGTTCGAGCGCCGGGCTGAGGTCATGCTCGCCGGCGACGAGGCATGCGGGCGATGTGGTGAGGCGGGACGACACGCGTGCTTCGCGAATCGTGTCCGACAGCGTCTGCTCGAGGAACGCGAGGAACGGACGGAGTTCCGTGTCACGCACCTTGCGCAAGTCTTCCGCTGCTTTCCGTTCCTCCTCGGAACCAGGCTCGACGCCGGCACGCGATACCGACACCAGCGGCTTGCCCTCGAACTCGTGCACCGACTGCGCCACGAACTCGTCGATCGGATCGACGAAGAACAGCACTTCGTAGCCGCGCGCCTTGAACGCTTCCAGATGCGGCGAGCGTTCGGCCACCGCGCGCGACTCGCCGGTCACGTAGTAGAGGCTCGACTGCCCCTCCACCATGCGCGACACATAATCCGCGAGTGAGGTCGGCTCCGCCGTATCGCGCGTGGACGGGAACAGTAGCAGCTTGAGCAGGCGATCGCGATGCTCGCCGTCGCCGGCCACGCCTTCCTTCAGCACCGCGCCGAACTCACCCCAGAACTTCAGGAACACCTCACGCCGCCCGCTCTGCATCGTCGTCAGGTGATCGAGCACCTTGCGCGTCAGCCAGGTGCGCATCTGCGCGATGTGGCGGTCCTGCTGAACCATTTCGCGCGAAAGATTGAGCGGCAGATCCGACGAGTCGACGACGCCCTTCACGAATCGCAGGAACGGCGGCAGCAGTTGGCGGCAGCGGTCCATGATCAGCACGCGGCGCACGTGGAGCTGCAGGCCGTAGTCCTGATCGCGGTAGTAGAGATCGAACGGCGCCTTCGACGGCAGGAACAGCAGCGCCTGATATTCGAGACGCCCTTCGGCTTTCAGCGACAGGCGGTCGAGCGGGTCCTGCCAGTCGTGCGACAGGTGCCGATAGAACTCGGCGTAGCTCTCCTCGCTCACTTCCGAGGCCGACTGCGTCCAGATCGGCTTCATCGAGTTGACGGTCGGCCACTCGGCGACGCCGTCCTTCACTTCCTTCAGCTTGATCGGGTGCGCGACGAAATCGGAGTGCTTCTTGATCAGCGTGCGCAGCACCTGCGTGCTGGTGTAGTCGGCGATGCCGTTCTCGGGATCGACGGGCTTGAGGTGCAGGATGATGTCGGTGCCGCGGCGGAAGCGGCTGGCGTCGCCGATGGTGTAGGTGCCGTCGCCGGTGGACTCCCACTTCGTCGCGGTGTCGCTGCCGGCCTTGCGCGTGATGATCTCGACGCGGTCGGCCACCATGAAGGCGGAATAGAAGCCGACGCCGAACTGCCCGATGAGCGACGAGGCCGCTTCGCCGGTGGTGTCGGTCTTGAGTTGCTGCACCAGTTCGCGCGTGCCGGACTTGGCGATAGTGCCGATGAGCGCCATCAGTTCGTCGCGGGTCATGCCGATGCCGGTGTCGCTCACCGTCAGCGTGCGCGCCTGGCTGTCGGGCGCCACCGTGATCTCCAACACCGGATCGTCGTCGATCAGCGTATGCTGCTCGAGCGCCGCCAGCCGCAGCTTGTCGATGGCGTCGGAGGCGTTCGAGATCAGCTCGCGGAGGAAGATCTCCTTGTTGGAGTAGAGCGAGTGAATGACGATGTCGAGGAGTTGGCGGGTTTCCGCCTGGAATGCGTGGGTTTCAACCGGAGCGGACATACGTTCCTATTTTACCGACTGACGCAGCGGTCATCGGCGGCGGCGGACGCGGTGCGGTCGCGAAACACGACGACGCTGCCTGCCTCGTGCAGCACATCGACACGCTGGAGCACTTCGCCCGGTAGAAGGCTGCGCTGCGCGATGCCGTAACGACGGTTGCGGCCTTCGATCCAACGGCCGGCGGCGGCGTTCGCGGTGTAGGTGTCGAACTCGACAATCCGCGCCTCGGCGCGCGGCTGGCCCAGCACCGCGAGGTGCAGCCAGTAGGCCTGCTCGGCGTCGCGGACGATGTAGTCGACGCACGAGGGCGGCACGTGCTCGC
>JADZCY010000185.1 GCA_020851325.1 Acidobacteriota bacterium
ACCGAAGAGGGCCGCGAATGAAAGTTGCCATCTACGCCCGCTACTCGTCAGAAAACCAGCGCGAAGCGTCCATCGAGGACCAGTTCCGCATCTGCCGCGAGTTCGCGCGCAAGCAGGGCTGGCAGATCGCGGGCGAGTACTCGGACCACGCCATCTCCGGCGCCACGCTGATGCGGCCCGGCTTCCAGGCCATGATGGCCGAGGCCCTGCGCGGCAAGGTGGACGTTGTGCTCGCGGAGGCGCTGGATCGCTTCAGCCGCGACCAGGAAGACACCGCCGGCCTGTTCAAACGCCTGACGTTCGCCGGCGTCGGCATCGTCACGCTCGCCGAGGGCGACATCACGTTTCTCCACATCGGCCTGAAGGGGACGATGAACGCGATGTTCCTGAAGGAACTGGCGGACAAGACGCGGCGGGGATTGCGCGGGCGCATCGAACTCGGCAAGTCCGGCGGCGGAGCCTGCTTCGGCTATCGCATCGTCCGCACGTTCAAGGACGGTGTCGTCTCCACCGGCGAGCGCGAGATCATCCCCGAAGAAGCCGACGTCATCCGACGCATCTTCAGGGACTACGTCGCCGGCGTTTCGCCGAAGCAGATCGCCAAAGACCTGAACCGCGAAGGGCTGCGCGGCCCGAGCGGGGCGCTGTGGGCGCCGAGCACGATCTACGGCAACCCGAAGCGCGGCACCGGCATCCTGCACAACGAGCTGTACATCGGCCGCATGGTGTGGAACAAGCTGCGCTACCTGAAGGACCCGGACAGCGGGAAGCGCGTGTCGCGACCGAACCCCGAGTCTGAATGGGTGATTAGCCAGGTGCCCGCGCTACGCATCGTGGACGATGAGCTGTGGCAGGCGGTGCAGGCGCGGTACGCGCGAGTGCAGAAGCAGTGGAAGACCGCGGAGCCAGGGCTGCGCTTCCGGCAGTTCGTCCGCCCGAAGTACCTGTTCACGGGTATGACGAGGTGCGGCGTGTGCGGCGCGGGCTTCGTGGTCTACTACCGCGACCGGCTCGGCTGCTTTGGCACGCGCGAGCGCGGCACGTGCACCAACAAGCTGACCATCCCGCGTCAGGAGGTCGAGGCGCGCGTGCTGACGGCCCTGCAGGAGAAGCTCCTGCGGAAGGACTTCTTCGAGGAGTTCTGCCGCGAGTTTACCAAGGAGATGAATCGGCTTCGAATGGAACAGCGAGCCAGCTTGAGCGGCGCCAAGCGAGAGCTGGAGCGGGTGCAGCGGGATATCAAGAAGATCATTCAGGCCATCAAGGACGGCTTCGCGGGGGCCGACCTGAAGGCGGAGTGGAACGGACTGCAGGAGAGGAAGGCTGCCATCCAGGCCCAACTCGACGGAGCCGACGAGCCGCCTCCGCTCCTGCACCCAAGCCTCGCCGACCTCTACCGGTCGAAGGTCGAGGAACTGGCCGCCGCACTGCAGCGCGAGGACACGCGGCTGGAGGCGTCCGAGAGCTTGCGCGGACTGGTTGAATCGATCGTCTTGACCCCGAGGGACGGCCAGCTGGGGATCGAGCTGCGAGGGAACCTGGCCGCGATGCTGACTGCCGCCAACAACGCAAAAAGGTCGCCGGAAACAGGCGACCTTTGCGTGCCGATGAAAGTGGTTGCGGGGGCGGGATTTGAACCCGCGACCTTTGGGTTATGAGCCCAACGAGCTACCGGACTGCTCCACCCCGCGTCACCAGAGAGTCCGATGATACCACAGATTCTGCCGCCGCCTTGAGGCGCGCAGGCGAAACGCAGCAGGGCGTATCCCCTATCGGCGTCGATCTCAGCCGCTTTCCCTACGCCGCGCTTCGCTGGCGCCTGCTCAATGTCCTGACCGCGCGCGCGGTGAGGAGCACCGCGATGACGGCCGCGTAGTAGAGCGGGTTCGTGGTGTCGAGCTTGACCTTCCAGAAATAGTGCAGCGCCGCGGCGAGCGCGATGACGTAGATGAGCCTGTGCAACAGCGCCCAGCGCTTGCCGCCAAGCCGTCGAATCCAGCCCTGCGTGGACGTGAACGCCAGCGGCACCATCAACACGAACGCCGTGAATCCCGCCGTGATATACGGCCGCTTCACCACATCGTCCCAGAGCCCCGAGAACTCGAGCGAGTGGTCGAGGATGAAATACGTCATGAAGTGCAGCGTGCCGTAGAAAAACGCGAAGAGGCCGAACATGCGGCGGAAGAGCGCGAGCGGGTTGAAGCCCGTCAGCCATCGCAGCGGCGTCAGCGCCAGCGTCAGGACGATGAAGCGCAGCGTCCAGATGCCGGTGTAGTTGGTGATCGTCTCGACCGGATTGACGCCAAGGTCACCGAAGAACGCGTTGTAGACGAGCCACGTGAACGGCCCCAGCGCGGCGACGAACACCGCGGGCTTCACGTAGCGGCGGATAGAGGCGGGAGAGAACAGGATCACCACAGAGATCGGGAGGCGGGAGGCGGGAGACGGGAGGCGAGCGGGCGGACCGGGAGGCGGGAGGCGGCGGCCCGGACGAACCGGATCCGCTCACCTCCGACTTCCTGTCCCAATCGCGTCAGTAGTTCTTCCTCAAATCCATCCCCGCATACAGCGACGCCACATGATCGGCGTAGCCGTTGAACGGCAGCGTCTTCCGCCGGAAGAACTCGCCGATGCGCCGCTCGCTGGCCTGCGTCCAGCGCGGGTGATCGACCGCCGGGTTCACATTGGCGTAGAAGCCATACTCGCTCGGCTGCATGCGCTGCCAGGTGTTCACCGGCTGCGACTCATCGAAACTCACGCGGACGATGGACTTGATGCCCTTGAAGCCGTACTTCCATGGCACGACGAGGCGGATCGGCGCGCCGTTCTGATTCGGCAGCACTTCGCCGTAGAGGCCCACGGCCATCAACGCGAGCGGGTTGAGCGCTTCGTCCATGCGCAGGCCCTCGACGTAGGGCCACGGCAACGCCGGTTCGGTCTGTCCCGGCATCTGCCGCAGATCGACCAGCGTCGTGAACTTCACGAACTTTGCTTTCGACGTCGGCTCGAAACGCTTGACGAAATCGGCGAGCGGAAAGCCCACCCACGGAATCACCATCGACCACGCCTCGACGCAGCGCATGCGATAGATGCGCTCCTCGAGCGGGAACCACTTCAGGATGTCGTCGATGTCGTAGGTGCCCGGCTTGCCGCACTGCCCTTCCACCACCACCTTCCACGGCGACGGCTTCAACGAACCGGCGTGCCGCGCCGGGTCGCCCTTGTCGAGGCCGTACTCGTAGAAGTTGTTGTAGGTGGTGATCTCCTTGTAGGAGTTCTGCTTCTCGGTGGTGTCGAAGCTGCTCTTCTTCAGACCAGTGAGCTTGCGCGCGTTGGGATTCTGCGCGTAGGCCGTCGCGGTGCCGTCGAGCCACGAACCGCCGGCGCCGGCGGCGACGGCCACCGCCGTGGAGCCCGCCACCTTCAAAAACTCACGGCGCCGCGCATACCACTTCTCGGGCGTGACCTCGGATTCGCGGATATCGGAAGCGGGCTTGACGAGCATGGGGACCTCTCGGAGCAATAGTACAACGGCGTGACCACGGCTGACCTCGTCCACGGCCGACGCGGACAATGGGGCTGCCTTCGACTTGACTCAGGCCGCGGAAGCCCCGTCGCTCCACGACCAGCGCGCGGTTCACCGCTCTTGTGGGGCTAAGATGCACGTGGCGTGCGCGCACGCCTGAGCCTTGTGACGCCCCGCCATGGATAACGGATCCCGCACCACGCCCGCCGTGCCCACCGCGATGCTGTCGGCCGTGTCGCACGAACTCCGCGGCCCGCTGGGTGTGACGCGCGGATATCTGCGCCTGCTCGCGCTGCGGACCGACCTCGACGAACGGGCCATGAAGGCGGTGACCGCGGCCGGACGCGCGTCCGATCGCATGGCCGAGCTGCTGGATACGCTGGCCGACTACATCCGCTGCGCCCGTGGCGATACGGCGCTCATCCAGCGACCCACGGCGTTGATTCACGTGCTGGAACATGCCGCGGGCATGACGACGCTGACCGCGACAGAGACGGTGCGGGTGCGCGCCGAGGCCGACACGCAGATCGTGGTGAACGCCGACCAGACACGACTTGCCAATGCCCTATCGACGCTCGTCGCCATCGTCGCGTTTGCCGCCACGGACGACGATCGCCTCCGCCTCGTCCTGCGCGCCACCACATCGATTGACGAGGTCACCATCGTCGTTGACGCCGACGCAGCCTCGCGCGTCGAGACGCGTCCGTTCACGCCGCTCCGCTCGGGCGGCGGCATCGCGCTGCCGCTGGCCGAGTTGATCGTGCACCTGCACGGCGGCCGCGTCGAGGAACGGTGGTCTGGCGACACCTGGCATGGGTATGTGGTGCACCTGCCGCTCGGATCGCAGGCCTGACACACGCCCCGGTCGCGGCCCTATACTTGGCGCGACGCTGCTCTCGATGATCACCGCTCCTGTCCCGCCGCGAACGCGGTGCCCGCGTGTGCGCACCGCCATCGCCGTCATCGTCGTGGCGCTGGCGTCGGCAGTGCCCTCGGCGCAGGTGCGCCTCGCCGACGAGCACGACCGCGCCGCCTTCCGCGACTGGTTCACACTGCTCGCCGACCTTCAGTTCGAACAGCCCGCAGCCGACGTGGCCGACTGCGCCGCGCTGGTGCGCTTCGCTTTTCGCGAGGCCATGCGCGCGCACACGCCAGAGTGGAGCCGCCGCATCGGCCTGCCCTTCACGCCGCGCTTCGCCGATGTGCGCTCCGCGCCACGCGCGGGCGACAACGGATGGCCGCTGTTCCGCATCAACAACGGGACGACTCCTCGCTACGCCGAGTTCGCGGACGCGCAGACGCTGATCGCGCTGAACACGACGGCAATCGGTCGCGACGTGTCGCACGCGCGGCCGGGCGACCTGCTTTACTTCCGCCAGCCGTCGCAGACGCAGCCGGATCACATCATGGTGTTCGTCGGTCGCTCGCACTTCGACCCGGACGCCAACGATTGGGTCGTCTATCACACCGGTCCGTCTGACGACGATGCCGGTGAAGTGCGCAAGGTGCGCCTGGCGACACTCGCGCAGCACCCGGCGCCGCGCTGGCGTCCGCTCGCCGCCAACCCGCAGTTCGTGGGTGTGTTCCGATTGACTGCGTTGACCACGCCATGACCCGCATCCCGATCACCATGCTGCGTCTTGCGCTGCTCGTTCTTCTCTGGAGCATCGCCGCACCACCCTCTGCCGCCGCGCAGTCCGCGGACGACGCGGACGCGAGGCCGGCGTTCTCGCTGTCGACAAGCGAATCGTTCACCACGAAAGACGCGCCGCACTTCTTCCTCACCTTCCGCCGCGTGCCGTCGCTCGACATTCGCGTCTACAAGGTGCGCGATCCGTTTGCGTTCTTCGGTGGCCTGCGCGATCCGCATCAGTTCGGATCAGACGAGCCGTATGACGTGCCGCAGGAACGCTCGTGGATCGAACGGCTCAGCGACTGGAAGCGACGTCAGCGAAATCAGTGGCGCAACGTCGCCCGCGCGCAGGTGAGCTATCGCTATCGGGCGGAACGGCGCGCGGCCACCGACAAGGCACAGACGGCGCAGCGCGTGCAATTGAACGTCAACACCTTCGCGCAGGTGCCGCTACTCAACCCCGATCAGCTCGTCACTTCGTGGCGTGAATTGCTGCCCAACCACCGCGATCCGGAGTTCCGCCGCGTCCCACTCGCGGTCTCCGAACCCGGCGTCTACCTCGTCGAAGCCGTCCACGATCGCCTCCGCGCCTACACCATCGTCATGGTGAGTGACGTCGGTGTCGTCACCAAGACATCGCCCGGGCAGATGCTGCTGTTTGCCGCCGACCGCTTCACGGGCGAGCCGCTGCCGGCGTGCGAGGTGCGTGTGCTGCGGCAGCAGCGGGTGGTCGCCGAAGGCACAACCTCCACTGACGGCGTCTTCATGACGGACTTGCCCAGCGACGCCGGTGCCGTGCTCGGCATCGCGCGCTGCGGCGACGGCGTGGCGGCGACGGATCCCGGCGCGTGGGTGCTGGACTCCCCTGCGCGCGAACTCGTCGCCTACACCTACACCGACAAGTCGATCTACCGGCCCGGCCAGACCGTGCACGTGAAGAGCATCCTGCGCTGGCGCAGCCGCGACGCGCTGCTGGCGTTCGATGGCACCGAAGTGGAACTGGTGGCCAGCGACGAAGCAGACAAGGTGGTCTTCCGCCGCATGCTGAAGGTGGACGCGTTCGGCGCCGTTGCCGCCAGCTTCCCCATTCCGGCGACGGGCGCACTCGGCAACTACCGATTGCGGATTCAGAGTGGCGACTTCCAGGCGGCCAGTGCGTTCGAGGTTCAGGAATATCGCAAGCCCGAGTTCGAAGTGATCGTCACGCCCGAGGCACGCTTCGTCCGCCAGGGTCGCGAAGCCGTGGTCACCGTGCAGGCGCGCTACTACTTCGGTCAGCCGGTCGCCAACGGCCAACTGCACTGGGTGCTCAACCAGCAGACCTACATGTCGCCGCTGCGGTGGGACGATGGGTTCGAAGGTGGCGAGAGCACGTACTGGTATGGCGACAACCAGACGGCGCAGGGCGACGCGCGTCTCGATGCCGATGGTCGCGCCACGCTGCGCATTCCGCTGGCGCCGCACGAGAACGCGGCGGACTACAGCGCGCGCATCGAAGCGCAGGTGACCGACGCCAGCAGCCGGCAGGTGTCCGGCACCACCATCGTGCACGCGACGTGGGGCTCGTTCCTGTTGTCGTCGCGGCTGGATCGCTCGATCTTCCGCCCGGGCGATAGCGCCAGCATCGATGTCCGCGCGCTGGACTATCTCGGAGTGCCTCGCGCCGGTACGCCGCTATCGATCGTCGTCGAGCGGCTGACTTACGCGTCCGGCTATTACAACGACCCGACGGCGACGACGGTCGCCGAGACAAGCGCAACAACCGGTGACGACGGCCGCGGCATGGCGCGGTTCACACTGCCGTCCGGGCAGACGGGCAGCTTCCGCATTTCCGTGCGGGCGCAGGATGGCGACCGGACCGTGACGACGCAAAGCTGGCTGTGGGTGCCGGGACCATCCGAGACCGACGTCAGCGATGGGGACCGCTATCTCGAACTGATGGCCGATCAGCGGTCGTAT
>JADZCY010000186.1 GCA_020851325.1 Acidobacteriota bacterium
AGCGTCCGCGTATCGAGGCCGCGCAGCAGGCCGTCGATGAACGCACCGCGGAACACATCGCCTGAACCGGTGGAGTCCACGACGGTCACCTCGAAGCCCGGCGCGTCGATCAGCGTGTCGCCCTCGATTGCCATGGCGCCGAGGCGGCCGCGCGTGACGACGATCATCCGCTGCTCCGGTGAGCGAAGCAGGCGCAGCGCGCGTGGCAGGTCAGGCTCTCCGGTAAGGGCGTGCGGCAGATGCTCGGAGAGGATCGGATGCGACGCCGTGGCAATGATGTCGCGCGTGAACGGCGTGACGTGATCCAGATCGGTGACGACAGCCACGCCGGCATCCCGCGCGATGCGGCTTGCCGCCAGCCAGGCGCGCGCATCCACATCGTCCACCAGCAGGACGCGGGCACTGCGGATCGCCTCCGCTGGCAGATCCTCGTCGCGAAGTTCGAGCGAAGCCGGCCGATCCCACAGCACCACGCGTTCGCCTGTCGTGTCGTCGATCAGGATGACGGCGTGCTGACTGTCGCCGGGCCGGTGCGTCACCAACGTGAGGTCGACGCCGCGCGCGTCGAGGGCGCGCGCGATGATGCTGGCGCGCTCATCCGTCCCCAGCGGGCCGGCATACGCGGCCCGCCAGCCGAACGCCGCGCAGGTGGCCAGCGCGGTGGCCACCTGTCCGCCCACCGACACCGTGCTCGAGGTGATCTTCAGCTTGGCGTTGACACCGTGGAAATCCGGCGCCGCCGGCAGGCGATACACTTCGTCCACGGAATGCGCGCCGAGACCGATGACGTCGAACACGGGTGGTATGGTAGCGGACCGGGTGTCTCCGGCAACACGAAGGGCACGACCCTTCGACTTCGCTCAGAGCGAGAGGCACGAAGGAACACACGAAAGTTCTCGTAGGTCTTGATTGTCATCCGGAGTCTTCGTGCGTCCTTCGTGTCCTTCGCGACTTCGTGTTGCGTTGGTACAGACGTAGGATCTCGTTGGAATCAGGAGTCAGCGTGGCACCGAAGCGATGGATAGCGATCGTGGTGTTGGCCGTGGCGTGCGGCGTGCTGGTCGGCGCGCAGCAGGACGCGCGGTTGGCGGCGCTCGACGCGGCACTGACGCGCATCTTCACGACGCGCGACTTCGCCGTGCCGTCCTTTGGCCCGGCGCGATGGTCGGACGATGGGCGATCGTATTCGACGGTGGAGGCTGCGGCAGCACCGGCGAAGGGCCGCGAGATCGTCCGCTACGACGCCGAAACCGGCGCGCGCGAAGTGCTCGTCGCCGCACCGGCGTTGACACCTGCGGGCAAGACCGAACCACTGTCCATCGACGACTACGCGTGGTCCGCCGATCGGCGGAAGCTCCTCGTCTTCACCAACACCGAGCGCGTCTGGCGCGACAACACCCGTGGCGACTACTGGGTTCTCGATCTGGACACCCGTCGCCTCACGCAGATCGCCCCGACCGCGCCAGCTTCATCGCTGCTCTTCGCCAAGTTCTCGCCGGATGCGACACGTGTCGCGTATGTGCGCGCCAACAACCTGTATGTCGAGCGACTGTCCGACGGCCGCATCACGCCGCTGACGCGCGATGGATCGGCGACGATCATCAATGGCACCTCCGACTGGGTGTACGAAGAGGAACTCGGCCTGCGCGATGCGTTCCGCTGGAGCCCGGATGGTCAATCGATCGCCTACTGGCGCTTCGACAGCAGCGGCGTCGGCGAGTTCTCGCTGATCAACAACACCGACAGCGTCTATCCGGCCATCACGCGCATCCCGTATCCGAAGGCGGGCACGGCGAACTCGGCCGTGCGCATCGGCGTGGTGCCGGCGAAGGGCGGCAAGACGCGCTGGATGGACACGCCCGGCGATCCGCGACAGACCTACCTCGCACGCATGGAGTGGCTGGACGACCGGACGCTGGTGATGCAGCAACTGAATCGACTGCAGAACCAGAACGACGTGCTGCGCGCGGATGTGAAGAGCGGCGTCGTGACGCCGATGTTTCGCGACGCCACGAAGACCTGGGTGGACGTCGTCGACGACATGACCTGGATCGACAACGGCCGCGCCTTCCTGTGGCCGAGTGAACGCGGCGCCTGGCGCCACGTCTATCGCGTGCCGGCCGTGGGTCGACCGAGCCCGACGCCGGGCGCAGACGCGAGTGCGGAACCGCGCGTTGTCACCAACTTCGACGCCGATGCGATCTCGATGTCTGGCGTCGACGAAGCCGGCGGCTGGCTCTACTTCATCGCCTCACCCGCGCGCGCCACCGAACGCTATCTGTATCGCTCGCGTCTCGACGGCTCCGGCACGCCGGAGCGCGTCACACCCGCGGATCAGATCGGCACGCACGCCTACACGCTGGCGCCGAATGCGCGGCTCGCCTTCCACACCTACTCGCGTTTCGATCGACCGCCCGTCACCGACCTGATCGAACTCCCGTCGCATCGCGTCGTCCGCGCACTCACCGACATCACGGCGCTCACCGAACGTCTGGCGCCGCTCGTGCAGC
>JADZCY010000187.1 GCA_020851325.1 Acidobacteriota bacterium
GCACGCACGTCGTCGCTCAAGCCGATGAGCGTCGTGCTGCACGCGCGCACGGCATCGATACTGGCGGGCCGCGCGGCAAGCAGGCGCTCGCCGCTCGCCCGGATGACGTCGAGGACCACCTCGTTGATCATGCGACGCATGGTCTCGTGCACGCGCCGGCGCCCGCTCAGGGCAGGAAACTCGGTATCGACGCTCTCGAGGTGTCGGCGCACTAACCGTACGGCGCGCAGGTCGTCGAGCGTGATCAATCCGGCACGGATGCCGTCATCGACGTCGTGGTTGTTGTAGGCGATCTCATCGGCGAGATTGGCAAGCTGTGCCTCGAGCCCAGGCTGCGTGTGCTCGAGGAAGCGCTCGCCCACCGCGCCAAGCTGCGCGGCGTTGGCGACCGAGCAATGCTTGAGAATGCCTTCGCGGCACTCGAAGGTGAGGTTAAGGCCGTTGAACGCGGCGTAACGCTCCTCGAGCTCGTCGACGACGCGCAGCGATTGCAGGTTGTGCTCGAATCCGCCGAATTCGCGCATGCATTCATTGAGCGCGTCCTGGCCGGCATGGCCGAACGGCGTATGCCCGAGATCATGCGCCAGCGAAATGGCCTCGACCAGCGGCTCGTTCAGCCGCAGTGCACGCGCGATCGAGCGCGCGATCTGCGCAACCTCGATCGAATGCGTCACGCGCGTGCGGTACAGGTCGCCCTCGTGATTCACGAACACCTGGGTCTTGTAAGCCAGGCGCCGAAAGGCATTGGAATGAACGATGCGGTCCCGATCGCGCTGGAACTCGCTCCGCGCCTGCGGCGGTGGCTCCGGATAACGTCGGCCGCGCGAGGCGCTCTCGTGCGCCGCGTAAGGGGCCAGGCCCGGCTCGGTACCGCCCGCACCGTTCACGCGAAATGCGCTTCGAGCGTCGCGCTCAGTGCGGCATCCGGATAGTCCCCGGTGAACTCGGCGGCACCGATCCGCTGCAGCAGCACGAGGCGCACGCGACCGGCACGCACCTTCTTGTCGATCTGCATGTAGCCGCGCGCGCCGTCGACGCCGATCCTGGGCGCCTGCACCGGCAATCCGGCACGCGCCAGCAGCCGCCGCACGCGCTCGACATCCGCATCCGTCAGCCGCCCCAGGCGCAAGGACATGTCCGCGGCGATCAACATTCCGGTCGCGACGGCTTCGCCGTGCAGCCACTCGACGTAGCCCGTCGCCGCCTCGATCGCGTGTCCGAAGGTATGGCCGAGATTCAGGATCGCGCGTTCGCCCAGCTCGCGCTCGTCGCGGCCGACGACCTCGGCCTTGATCTCGCAGGAGCGATAGATCGCGTGCTGCAGAGCCGCAGGTTCGCGCGCCAGCAGCGCATCGACATTGCGCTCCAGCCAGGCGAAGAACCCGGCATCACGGATCAGCCCGTACTTGATGATCTCGGCAATGCCGGAGCGCAGCTCGCGATCCGGCAGCGTTGCCAGCAGTTCGGTATCCGAGATCACCGCGATGGGCTGGTGGAACGCGCCGATCAGGTTCTTGCCGCCCGGATGATTCACGGCGGTCTTGCCGCCCACTGAAGAATCGACATGCGCGAGCAACGTCGTCGGCACCTGCACCAGGTCCACGCCGCGCTGATAGCAGGCGGCAACGAAGCCGGCGAGATCGCCGATCACACCGCCACCGAGCGCCACGACGATCGCGTCGCGGCCGAGGCGGTTGGCAATCAGCACGTCGAAGACCCGGCCGGCCGTCACCAGCGTCTTGTGCTGCTCACCGTCCGGCAGCGTCACCTCGATGACCCGATTGCCACCCAGGGCCAACTTCACCTGCTCCGCGTACAACGGTGCCACGGTGACGTTGCTGACCAGGAGGACATCACGCCGGCCGACGGCCCCGCGCAGCGTGTCACCATCGCGCAGCAGCCCGCTGCCGATGTGGATCGGATAGGAGCGTTCGGCAAGGTGTACGGTCAGCGTCTGCATGGGGCAGCGGCACACAGGCGGAGTCATTGGCCCGGCGCGGCACGCGCCAGTATACGTGGCGACGGCGGCGTGGGGCGATCAGTCCGCGGGCGCCGCCGGGGCGGGTGGTGCCGGCGCAGCGAACGGCGCACGGGCAGAGGCGTAGGCCTGCACGATGCGATCGACGACTTGCGGCACGCGGCGCCGGTTCGTGGAGATCGTGTAGTCGGCGATCTCGCGATACAGCGGCTCGCGGATACGCAGCAGCTCCTGCAACCGCTGCGCGGGATCGACACCCTGCAACAGCGGGCGATGACGCGTCCGTCCGGCGCGTTCGACCTGCTGGGTGACCGACGTCTCGAGGTACACCACCCAGCCACACCCAGCCAGGTGGTGCCGGTTCTCGGGATCGAGCACCGCGCCGCCGCCAGTGGCCAGGACGATGCGCTCGCGCCCGGCAAGTTCGGCGATCACGTCATGTTCCCGGCGCCGGAAGCCATCCTCGCCCTCGCGCTCGAAGATCATCGGAATATCGACGCCGGTGCGCCGCTCGATCTCGTGGTCGCTGTCGAAGAAAGGCATCCCCAGTTTGCGCGCCAGCTGACGTCCGACGGCGCTCTTGCCCGAGCCCATCGGTCCGATGAGGAAGATGCTGTCCCTGCCGGTCGCCATGTGCAGGGGATGATAAACAAAGCGGCCGCCCGAGGGCGGCCGCAGTGCGAGGATGCAGTCCCCGGCGTCCCTGCGCCCCGCGGCGCCGGGACGGCCTGGCACCGCTACGGGTTGGAGACGCTGAACTGGTACACCGTCGAAACGTTGCGCGGCGTAGTCACCGTCAGCGTCACGACACCATTGCCCAGCGTCGTGCCCGAAGTGACCGTGAACGGGAAATCCGTCTGGCCGGAGACACGAGTGCCGGCATCAGGGGTCGCGCACGGCACGTCGAACCCGCTCGGGCTCGCCACACCCAGGCTGGCGCCGCTGGCCGAGAGACTCACGCGCGTGCCGCCAGGCATGATGTTGCCGTTGGCGTCGCGCACGTGGAACACCAGTGGCAGCGAGCCATTGGTGCTGCCCATCGCCAGATTGGTGCCGGTGACGTCGGTGCCGCCCTGGTATGCGGTAATAGCCGCGCCACTCCCCGACAGGATGATCAGGTTCTGCTCGCCGATGCCGGTGGACGTCGGTCCGCACAGGCCACCCGTGCACAACACGCCGTTGAACAGACCGTCAGCGGCGCTGCGGGAGAAGCTCTGGTCGAAGTCAAAGAAGTCCTCGCCAACGTCGTAGCTACCGTTCTCGTTGTCGTCGCGATATGGCTCGGCGAGATCGGTGAACGTATCGGTGCCACTATCGAACTCGCCATCACCATTGGTATCGGTAAACGATTCCTCGCCAATGGCCTTGGCCAGCAATGTCACTCGTCCGTTGGGCGGCCGCGGATTGGAGCTGCGGTAGCTCACCGTGCACACACCGCCTTCGGAGGCATTGGTCGTGGTCGTGCACTGCGAGAGGATGTTGCCGCCCTCGGCCGTAAACGTCACCGCGGTACCATCGGGCACCGGGTTCTGGAAGCGGTCACCGAGACGCGCCGTCACGTCGGTGGTCACACCGTCGACGTTCAAGCCCTCGATGTTGAAGCAGCCCACCGCCAAAGAGAAACTGTTGTCCGTCGGAATGCCGGTCGTGACCGTCAGCTGGCTCGATTGCGTGGAAATATTCGGTGTCACGCTCGTGACCGTCGCCGTCACCTTGACCGACGTGGCGACGGTGCCGGCACTGACCACGGTCTGAACCTGGCCATTGGCACCACTGGTGGCGGTCGCAGGCGTCAGGGAAATGCCGCCCACCTGCGTATTCAGCGCGAAGGACACCGTGGCGCCGGACACCGGGCCGCCGGTCGAATCCACCACCCGGAACACGACGGTCGAGCTCTCGGGGCGACTGGCATCGCCGGTGCCCTCGAGCGCGATGTTGGTCGGCGTCGCGGACAGGAACACGATCGAACCGACGGCGGCCGCGGCGACGGTCACCGTGCCACTGGC
>JADZCY010000188.1 GCA_020851325.1 Acidobacteriota bacterium
ATCCGTCGCTGGTGGACAGCTATCCGGATGTGTATCTCTCCACCGGTCTCGTCGCCGAGAATCATGCGCGGCAGTCCGGCATCTCGCGCGACGCGCAGGACGCGTTCGCGATGGAAAGCCATCGCCGCGCGATCGCGGCGATCGACGCCGGATTCGTCGCCGGCGAGATCGTGCCGCTCGAGGTGCGGCGTGTCGAGAGCCGCGAACACGCGTTCGCACACGCGGTCGGCGGGGGTGGCGCGCGGGTCGTCGAGGCACCAGCCGTGACGACCACCACCTTTGCGACCGATGAGGGCCCGCGCCGCGACACCTCGATCGCCGCGCTGGCCAAGCTGAAGCCGGCGTTCCACGTCGCCGGCTCGGTGACGGCCGGCAATTCGTCGCAGACGAGCGACGGCGCCGCCGCGGTGGTGCTGACCTCGGCGTCCACCGCGCGCGCGCAGGGACTCACGCCGCTCGCGCGCTTCGTCGGTTACGCGACGGCCGGCGTCCCCCCGGAACTGTTCGGCATCGGACCGGTGCCGGCGATTCGCAAGGTGCTGAAGCAGACCGGCCTGTCGCTCGAGCAAATGGACCTGATCGAGATCAACGAAGCCTTTGCGGCGCAGGTGCTGGCCTGCCTCGTCGAGTTGCCGATCGATCCGGCCAGGCTGAATGTCAACGGCGGCGCCATCGCGCTTGGCCATCCGCTGGGCTGCACCGGCGCTCGCATCACGACGTCGATCATCTACGAGATGCACCGCCGCGGCGCGCGCTACGGGCTGGTGTCGATGTGCGTCGGCGGCGGCATGGGCGCGGCCGGCATCTTCGAACGCATGTAGGGAGGAGCGCCATGAGCGCAGCAACAAGTCCAAAGGGCGGTGCGTGGCTGGTCGAGCAGGCGAACGCCACCGACGTGATGACGCCCGAGCGGCGGACCGATGAACACCTGCTGATCGGCCAGAGCGCCGCCGAGTTCATGGACGGCGAAGTCCTGCCGGTAACCGAGCGGCTCGAGCAGAAGGAGTGGACGCTCAACCGCGAGCTGCTGCGCAAGGGCGGACAGCTCGGCCTGCTCGGCACCAATGTTCCCGAAGCGTACGGCGGCGTTGACCTCGACAAGATCGCGGCGCTGATCGTCTCGGAGCAACTCGGACGCTATGCGTCGTTTGCCGTCACCTTCGGCGCACAGGCGAACCTGTGCATCCTGCCCATCTTCATGTTCGGCAACGAAGCGCAGCGGCAGCGGTACCTGCCGCCATTGGTGTCGGGCGAGATGGTCGGCGCCTACTGCCTCAGTGAATCCGGATCCGGATCCGACGCGCTGGGCGCGAGGGCACGCGCCGTGCCGCAGGCCGACGGCAGCTTCCGTCTCTCCGGCGAGAAGATGTGGATCAGCAACGGCGGCTTCGCCGACCTCTTCATCGTCTTTGCGAAGGTGAACGGTGACCCTTCGACGGGCTCAGGGTCGGCCCGAGCCGAGTCGAGGGCCGATCAATTCACCACCTTCATCGTCGAGCGGACCTGGCCGGGCGTGTCGATCGGCAAGGAAGAACACAAGATGGGCCTGCACGGCTCCTCGACGACGCCGGTCATCCTGCAGGACGTGCCGGTGCCGGCGGATGCGGTGCTCGGTGAGGTGGGACGCGGCCACAAGGTGGCCTTCAACGTGCTCAACTTCGGCCGCTTCAAGCTGGGCGCGATGACAGCGGGTGGCGCCAAGAGCGCCATCGGCGAAGCGGCGCGCTACGCCGCCTCACGCAAGCAGTTCGGTGTGGCCATCGGCAGCTTCGGCGCCATCCGTCACAAACTCGGCGAGATGACGGCGCAGGCGTACGCGCTCGAGAGCCTGGTGTATCGCACCGCCGGGTTGATTGACATTCACATCGCCGCCAAAGGCGCGGACAGCACCGACGCTGCGCCGCTTCTGGCCGCGCTCGAGGAGTTTGCCGTCGAAGCGTCGATCGCCAAGGTGATGGGCAGCGAAGTGGCCGACTTCGCCATCGACGAGAACGTGCAGATCCACGGCGGCAACGGCTTCGTGCGCGACTACCCCGCCGAGGGTCACTACCGCGACGCGCGCGTCAATCGCATCTTCGAAGGCACCAACGAGATCAATCGGCTGCTCATCCCCGGCATGCTGATCAAGAAGGCGCTGAAGGGCGAGTTGCCGCTGCTGCAGGCGGCGAAGGCGCTGCAGGACGAGATCATGAGTCCGTCACTGGCGCCGGCGGAGGACGAAGGTCCGCTGGCGGCGGAACTGCGCATCTGCACCGCGTTCAAGAAGGTGGTGCTGCTGGTGGCCGGAACGGCGATGCAGAAGTACGGCCAGGCGCTGGAGCAGGAACAGGAAGTGCTGACCTTCATCGCCGACCTCGTGATCGACACCTACGCCGCGGAGAGCGCGGTGCTGCGGGCGATGGCGCAGGCCGGCAGCACGGACACTGCTGCTCTGCACGCCGATGCGGCCACGGTGTTCGTGCACGAGGCGGCGGGACGCGTCGAACTCAACGCCCGCACGGCGCTGGCGGCGATGGCGGATGGCGACACGCTGCGCACCCAGCTTGCGGCGCTGCGGCGCCTGTTGAAGCTGGTGCCCGCCGACACCGTGATCCGGCGTCGTCGCCTCGCCGACGCCACGCTC
>JADZCY010000189.1 GCA_020851325.1 Acidobacteriota bacterium
CGCACCCCCGTCTTGTGACTTTACTGGACGAGCTGGTGTCCTCAACACGACAATATGCTCATCATGTCTCGTGTTCGCATCGCGCTCACCATCCTGACACTCTCGTTCACCTCCGTCTCCGCCTTCGCCCAGACCCCGGCTCCGGCGGCGCCGCCGCCTCCGCCGCCCGGCTGGAACGGTTCGTTTGGCGCCGGCCTGGCGTTGACGCAGGGGAACTCCGACACCTCGACCATCAACATCGCGCACGAGGTGACCTTCGACAGCGCCTCGCCCTACCAGTTCCGCAGCACCGGCCTGTTCATCCGCGGCGACTCCGAAGGTGAAACCATCACGAACCGTCTGGCGCTCGATGCGCGGCTGTCGCGCAAGCTGTCGGACCGCACCAGTGTCTTCGCGCAGGCGCAGTATCTGAGTGACGAGTTCAAGGCCATCGACTACCTGATCTCGCCGACCGTCGGCGTGGCGCATCACCTGGTCAAGAACGACCGCACCCAGTTCGCGGTCGATGCCGGTGTCGGTCTCATCACCGAAAAGAACCCCGGCCTCGAGGCCAACACCAGCGGCGCGCTGACGGCCGGGCAGACGTTCAAGCACAAGCTGACGCCCACCGCGGAACTCACGCAGCGCGCCTCGGGCCTGTGGGCGATGGACGACTTCGACGATGCGCTCTATATCTTCGGCATCGGCATGGCGGCCAACATCACCGCGCAGACGCAGTTGAAGGCGGAACTGCTCGACACCTTCAAGAACCGGCCGCCGGTCGCCACCGTGCAGAAGAACGACGTGGCGATTCTGCTGTCGGTGGTCTACAAGTTCTGACGACGGCGGGTAGATAGCAGGAAGCAGGTACCAGGTAGCAGGTAGTGGGGGGAAACTATGCTGAACGAATTCAAAGAGTTCATTGCCAAGGGCAACGTGATGGATCTCGCCGTCGGCGTGATCATCGGCGCCGCCTTCCAGCGCATCGTCGATTCGCTGGTGAACGACGTCATCATGCCGGTGGTCGGGCTGGTGGCCGGCGGCACCGACTTCACCAACATGTTCGTGGTGATGAAGGACGGCATCAAGGCGCCGGCGCCGTATGCGTCGCTGGCGGAAGCAAAGGCGGCGGGCGCGGCGGTGTTCGGCTACGGCGCGTTCATCACCCAGGTGGTGCAGTTCCTCATCCTGGCGTGGGTGGTGTTCCTGATGGTGAAGTTCGTCAATCGGCTGCGACGAGATTGACGTGCCCGGTGTGATGCCGGCCGTGCCAGGCATACAACTGCAGCAGCCAGTCGAGGGTGATGTCGCCGCGCTCGGGATGATGCCCGGTCCGCGCGAACGCCTCGGCCGGCAGCCTCGTCAGCAGGTAGTGCCAGCGCACGTGTAGCCCGTCGAGGATGCCCAGCGACACGGCCGGATCCCCCCTCCGGCCATCCTCGAGTTCGGCCCAGCGGGCCTCCTCGTACGGCTTCAGCACCGGCGAGGTCTCCGTGACAATCAGCTTGAAGCGGACGTAGGCGTTGATGTGGCTGTCGGCCACGTGATGCACGACCTGCCGCACCGTCCAGCCGCCGTCGCGATACGGCGTGTCGAGTCGCGCCTCTCCCGCCTGTTCCACCGCCGCCCGTAACTCCCGCGGCAGCCGCCCGATCGTCTCGATGTCCGCCGCACGGCTTGCGGGGGTGATTGACGGCTGATACGCAAACTTGCCGACGGGGTAGCGGCGATCCATCGCGGAAGTTTACTCCGACAGGCGCGTCACACAGCCGTGTAGCACCTCCGTGCAGCACCCCCGTGTAGCACCCCCCGTGGAGCACCTCCGTGGAGCACCTCCGTGCAGCACCCCCGTGTAGCACCCTAACTAACCATTTCGCCGTATTGTCGTCCAAGGTTCAGGCATGCAGGACGGAGACCACGGCGCGCTCGAGCGGGCTCGCGCCGGCGACACCGAGGGGTTCCGCTGGCTGGTCGAGCGGCACAGCCGCTACCTCTACGGGGTGGCGTATCGCCTCACCGGCAGCGCGGCGGACGCCGAGGACGTCGTGCAGGAGGCGTGGCTCAAGGCGCACCGGCAACTGGCGCGCTTTGAGGCCCGCGCCGACATCCGCACCTGGCTGCACCGGATCACGGTGAACTGCGCCATCGACTTCATCCGCGCCCGCCGCTCGCGCGAGATTGCGCACGACCCGGCGGACCTGGTGGACGGCGCGCTGGCCGAACACGGCGCCGACCACCAGACGACGCCGGAGCGGTTGGCGGAGAGCGGCGAGATTCACGCGCGGGTGACGGCGGCGCTGGACTCACTGACACGGCTCGAGCGCGCGGCGTTCACGCTGCGACACCTCGAGGGATTGTCCATCGACGAGATCGGATCGGCGCTCGGCCTGAAGACGAGCGCGACCAAACACAGCATCTTCCGCGCCGTGCGCAAGATGCGGCAGACGCTCGAACCGTTTGCCCGCGAGAAAGTGACGGGATGAGGCGATGAGCGACGACATCAGGCACCTGACCGACGAAGAACAGGTGCAACTGCACGACGGCGACGACGAGTTGGACCTGAGATGGGCGGCGGAACACCTGGCGTCGTGCGCGGCGTGCCGCGAGGCGCAGGCGGCGCTGGCGCGGACGCTCGACACGGTGAGCCGGCAGTCGCTGCAGGAACCACCCGAGGACTTCGAGCGCGTGATGTGGGCGCGCGTGTCGGCGCGATTGGAAACGCCGCCCGTCCCGTCGTGGCGCGCCTGGTTCACGTGGCCCAGGCTGGCCGTGGCCGGCGGTGCCGCGGCGGTAGTGCTGGTGGCGTTCCTCGGCGGTCGTTGGTACGGGCCGCTGACCTCCGCACCTGGCGCGACGCCAACAGCAACCACGGCGACGGTGGCCGCGGTGGCGCCGGAACAGGTGCTGCTCGGCACGGCCGGCGATCACCTGGAACGCACGCAGGCGGTGCTGGTGGAACTGTTGAACGCCGACGATCGTCAGCCGGTGGCCGGCGCCGACCGCGAACGCGCCGCCGATCTCGTCGCCGCCAGCCGCTTGATCCGTCAGTCCGCCGCGGATGCGGGAGAGACGTCGCTCGCGACGGTGCTGGAAGAGCTCGAGCGCGTGCTCCTCGAGATTGCCAACGACGGCGATCACTGGTCGCCGGAAGAACGCGATGTGCTCCGCGCCCGCATCGACACACGCGGCCTGCTCTTCCGCACGCGGGTGGTGAACGCCGACATCCGCCACAGAGGGGCGAGATGGGACTAGGGCCGCCACAGATTACACAGATGGCACAGATGAAGAGACGGGCCACAGAAAGCACAGGCCACAGAAAGCACAGATGGCACAGACAGCACAGATGAAGACATGGCCACAGACGGCGCAGACAACAAAGGCCAAGGCTTTGCCGCGAGTGTTCCGCACCGATTCGCCCAATCGCGCGATCGGCAATCACCCGACAATCGCGCGTTCACTCAATTCGGCAGTTGCCCATGCTGGTGCCTCCAGCCCACCAGTCCTCCAGCCCACCAGTCCTTAAGGAACTGATCATGATTCCAGTCGCAGTGTTGACGTTGATGATGCAGGCCGCGCCGGTGGCGGCGGTGATTCCGGTGGCTCCAGCCGAGCCCGTGCCGATCGCGCGGGCGGTGCAGCCGCGTGACCCACTCGCGGCGGACGAGGCCGATCAGGCACGCGTGCGCGCCGAGGCGGAACGCGAGCGCGGAGAGGCGGAGCGTGAGCGACGCGAGGCGGATCAGGAGCGGGCCAGTGCGCAGCGCGAACGCGCCGAGGACCGCTACCAGGCCGGTCAGGACTCGCTCGAGAATGGCCGCTGGGCGCAGGCCGCCGAGCGCTTCCGCGACGTGATTGCCGCCAAGGCGGTGCGCGCCGACGCGGCGATGTACTGGC
>JADZCY010000190.1 GCA_020851325.1 Acidobacteriota bacterium
ACGCAGTCTTCCTCGCGGAACCCTTCGCGGCGATCCTGCTCGGGGTGCACGCGACGGATGCTCGAGATCACGATCTGGATCTGACCGTTGTAGAGACTGCCGCGCCCTTCGACGCGCACGAACTCACTGGCCTCGAACTGCGCGCTCCATCGCGCCGCATCGTCGAGGATCTTGGCTGTGACCTGCGCGGACACGTCCTGCAGCGTGAGGATAAGGAAGTCGGCGCCGCTGCGGCCGACGCGCGTTTCTTTCGAGACGCAGAGGAAGAAGCCCCAGCCGGCGGACTCAGCGGTCAGCGCGGCAAGCTTCGGCAGGCGAGTCACGGAGGCGATTGTACTCTTCGGGCTTGCAAGGCTTGCAGGGCTTGCGGCTTGGAGGGCTTGGAGGGCTTGGAGGGCCAAGGCTTGAAGGGCTTGGCCTTCCCTTTGTGCCCTTCGCGCACTTCGTGATCAGTGTTCTTCCTTCGTGTCTTCGTGGTTTCTTTTCTCGATCACGCCGCAGGGCCGGCGCCGGCGTCGCTGGGGGCCACGGGCTCGGTGCCCAGACGCACGCAGTTGCCGCCGTCGTCTTTCGCGCGTGCGAGGGCATGTTCGGCGCGCGCGATCAGCGTCGGCACTGTCACCTCACCCGGCAGCGCCTGCGCCACACCAAAGCTGGCCGTGATGCGCAGGTTCTCGCCGGACCACGGCACGGGCCGATCGGCCACTTCACGCCGCAGCGTTTCGGCAACGCGCTTGGCGCCGGCCATCGGCGTCTCCGGCAGCAGCACGAGGAACTGCTCGCCGGCGTAGCGGCACTTGAGATCGGAGCCGCGCAGCACTTCGCGCATGCGTTTGGCGATCACCGCCAGCACGGCGTCGCCGCACAGATGCCCGTGGCGATCGTTGACGTCCTCAAGGTGATCGACGTCGAACATGATTACCGACACCGGCGCCTGGCTGCGTCGGGCGCGGCGCAGTTCGGCATCGATCACTTCCAGCGTGTGGCTGCGCGTGAAACAGCCGGTGAGTGGATCGCGCACGCTGTTCTCGCGCACTTCGCGCAGCAACTGCGCATGACGAATGGCCAGCGCCAGCGCCGGCGTCGACGCCTCGATGGCGCGGCGTCGATCGTCCGACAACGCGCCGTTATCGGTGCGCACGCCCAGCACGCCGATGGCGGCCGAACCCACCATCAAGGGAAAGCCGATGGCGCGATGACTGTCGGCCTCGCGCGCCTGACCGGAGAGCAGCAACTGTTCGGCGAGGTCGCCCCACCGCAGCACTTCGTCGCTGCCCTTGGTGTCGCCCGCCAGCGCTTCCCACTGCGTGCCGTCGCGCACCAGCACCCACACGTGGCTGGTGCCGGCAATCGACCGCAGGTGCTGATCGATGGTGACGCGAATCAACTCGAACTCGGTGGCACGGCTGAGCGCCTGGCCGAACGCGACCAGATGCTCCACTTCCTGCGCGCGCGCGGTGCGCTCTTCGAGACGCGCCGTCGATGCCGCTTCATCAGCACGCGCCTGGCTGCGCTTGCGCACCTCGTGGTAAGCGAGCAGCGCGGCCAGCAGCACCAGTGCCGGCAGCAGCGACAACCCGCTCTTCTCTTCGACCTGCCGCGCGTAGCTGAATACCCGGGTGAGCGGGGTGGAAAACAGAATCAGCACGGCCGCGGCCAGACCTGCCAGGGGCAGCAGATCCTGCCGACCGAATCTCTTCATGCGCAAGCTGAGCCTAGCCGCACGTCCGCGCACTGTCAAACCGCTATACATGCGGTAGATTGGCCGGGTGACCGATCGCGCGGCCGCGGCGGCCCGTTTCTTCGACGCCGCCCATGAAGGCTTCTATATCGGCGTCTTCGGCCCCGACGACGAGACGACGCTGGCCGCCAACGCCCACCTCAAACTGATGCTCGGCTATCCGCCCGAGGCGTCGAACGGCATCATCCACCCCTTCGACGCGTCGCGGTTCGTCGACGCCGACGGACAAGCCGCCTTCCTCACCCGCCTGCGTGCCGACGGCTCCGTGCGCGACCACGTCATGCGGCTGCGCCGCCTGGATCAATCCGTGGTCTGGGTCGAGGTCACCGCTACAGCCGAGCTGGAAGGCGATGCGCTGCGCGTAGAGGCCATCCTCCGCGACGTCGGCGAACGGCGGCGGCTGGACGATCAGTCCCGCGGCATCCAGTCCGAACTCCTCCAGGCCGAGAAGATGGCGGCGCTCGGCCACACCATCTCCGGCGTCGCCCACGAACTGAACAACCCGCTGGCCACCATCCTCTCGTGGGCCGAACGGCTGTCCGCCAACCCCGCCGACGAGCGCACACGCCGCGGCCTGGGCGTCATCCTCGGCGAAGCCGAACGCGCGGCGCGCATCGTCCGCAACCTGCTGACGTTTGCGCGCAAGCGGCAGAGCACGCGCGCCATGGTGGACGTGAACCAGGTGGTGCGCGAAACGCTCGCCCTGCGCGCCTACGAACAGCGCGTGTCGAACATCACGCTCGTCGACGCGCTCGCCTCGGGATTGCCGCAGGTGTTTGCCGACGGCCATCAGCTCAAGCAGGTGCTGCTCAACCTGGTGATCAACGCCGAGCAGTCGATGCTCACCTCCCGCGGGCGCGGCACGCTGGTCGTGCGCAGCTGGCACGATCAGGATAAGAACGCCATCCTCCTCGAGATCAATGACGATGGGCCGGGGGTGCCGGGGGATGTGCAGTCACGGATCTTCGATCCGTTTTTCACGACGAAGGAAGTCGGCAAGGGCACCGGCCTCGGCCTGAGCGTCGCTTACGCACTGGTGAAGGAACACGGCGGCCGCATCTGGCTGGAATCGCACACCAGCACCGGCGCGTCGTTCTTTCTCGAGTTGCCGGTGATGATGAAGGTGGCGGAGGCCACCGGCACGACGGCAAGCGCGGCGGCGCCGATCACGCTCGACGACGCGTTCAAGGGCGCGCGCGTGCTGGTGGTGGAAGACGAACCGGCGTTGTCGATGGCCGTGGCCGAAGCACTGGCCGACGCCGGCTTCATCGTCGATCGGGCGGGCGACGGCGAGGAGGGACTGACCCGCCTCGCCGAACAGTCCTACGAGTTGATCGTCTGCGACCTGAAGATGCCGCGCATCGACGGCATGCAGTTCTACCGCGCCATGGCAGCGGCGACGCCGGCCTTGGCGCGACGCGTGATCTTCGTCACCGGCGACGTCGCCGGCACCGATGCGGAGCGGTTCCTCGACGAAACCGGCTGCCGCTGGCTGTCCAAGCCGTTCAGGCTCGGCGACTTGCTGCGCGCCGCGCGCGACACTCTCTCGTAAGGCACCACCACCGCGCTCGTCGCACGGCGAGCCGCCGCCGGCGCGACGCGCGTATCGGATTCGGGCAGCGACGCCTTGGCCATCACCGGCTTGACGCGGAACTCGAGGATGGCCGAGCGGATGGCCGCGGCGGCCTCCGCCGGGGCGGTGTTGGCGCCCAGCGCATCACGCAGGCGGCGCAGCGCCCGCGCGTGCAACTGCGACACACGCGACTCGTTCACGCCCAGCTCGGCGCCAATCTCCTTCATCGTCACTTCGCCGTAGTAGTAGAGCGCGACGACGCGCTGTTCGCGGGCGGGGAGGCTGGTGACGGCGCGGCGGACACGCTCGCGCACTTCGGTCTGTTCGTAGAGCGCATCGGGCCGCTCGGGCTCGGCCGGCATCAGCACCGCCGGCAACTGCTTGTCGTCGGTCTGATCGTTGGACGAGAAGGGGGAGGTCGATTCGATGGTGTTGATGCGGACGATCGTCTTGCCGAGACGCTTCTCGTCGGAGCCGACGGCGGCGGCGAGGTCGGCCAGCGACGGCTCGTGACCGAGCGAGGCGCGCAGCTTTTCGCGCGCGGCTTCGAGTTCGCGGCGGACGCGGCGGACACCGCGCGGCCAGGCGTCCTTGCGCAGGGCGTCGATCATGGCGCCGCGGATGCGCCGTTCGGCAAAGGTCTCGAACTTGATGCCGCGGCTGTCGTCGAAACGGTGCGCGGCGTCGATGAGGCCGATGACGCCGTCCTGCACCAGGTCTCCGAGGTCAATCGAGTGGGGCATGGTGGCGGCCATGCGGCGGGCCAGCGCCTCCACGAAGGGCAGGCCGGCTTCTACTCGGTTGGTCTCTACAGCAATCGACTCGACACTCATGCGCTTACGTATCCTCCGGACCCAGGGTTAGGTCTCGGCCCCCATAGAGGCAACCCGGATGCCAAACACGTGCAACGCCGTACATGAGCGGGCAAATTCGCTCGTCGAGAGGCAAAAGCCCAACAATCACAACAACTTACGCGCCCCTCACCGTCGCCCGGTGCACCCGTGCGCAATTTGCGGCATCGTCAAGGTCTTGACGATTTCGGGCCGCAGACCGTCAGTTTCGTGACGGGCCATTGCGCGCGAAGGTGTGCAGAAGTGCGCGGCCACGCGCCAGTTTCGGGGGC
>JADZCY010000191.1 GCA_020851325.1 Acidobacteriota bacterium
ACCTCGTCACGCGACCGCGCGCGGTTGAAGCGATAGGTGCGGTCAGCTTCCCAGCGTGCGGTCCACTTGGCTTCGAGGCCTTCGAGAGCGGGCTTCTCCGGAACGGGCATATCCCGTCAATGGTAGCCCACTGTCCGGCCGCGCCAACGCGCGGTCAGTCAGCGGACCACGACCACGTATGCCGGCGCGGACGCGGCTCCGAGGCCGCACGCGTTACGGCCGCGCACCTGCACGAAGTAGTGCCCGGCGGGCGCCGGCACGCTCAGCGCCAGCGACGGCGTCGCCGTCGGCAACACTCCGAGGTCGGATTGCTGCGGCTGCGAACCGACTTCCAGCACGAAGGATTCAGCACCGCCAGCCGGTGCGTCCCACGCCAGTGTGACCACGGGGCCCGTCGAGGTGGCGCGCAGGGCTGTTGGCGCCGCGGGAGCCACCGTACACGCAGACGTGACGATGTCGACAGCGTTGCTCGGGGCGCTGCGCCCGACCGTGTTCTCGGCGCGGACGCGCAGACGGTACGCGCCAAGCACGGGCGCCGGAACGGCGAAGGCCCAGGACGTCTCGCCAGCGCCCACCATCGCGACCGGAACAAACGCGGAGCCGGGGGCAGGCGAGACGGGAGCCGCCTCGATGAGGAAGCGTTGCGGGGCGGAGCCTGTCGGCGACGGTGTCCACGTCGCGCGGATGACCGACGCGTCGGTCGCCACCGCCATCGCTATCGGTGCCTCGGGCGCCAGCGTTGCGCCGACGTCGAAACGCACGGCCGCCGATGGCGGTCCCTCACCCACCGCGTTCCGAGCCCTCACCTGGACGACGTAGTCACCGGCGCCAAGCGGCGGCATGTCGAAGGACCGCGCCGAGCCTGATAGCTCGACGCGCGCGGTCGGCGGTGCCCCGGCCCGTCCCCCCTCGACGATGAAGCCGGTAGGCATGGAACCGGTACCAGCCGGCAGCCAGTGGACGCGCCCACTTGGCGACGTGCGATCGATGCGGACATCGATGGGCGCGTTCGGAGCGCTCGTCGGCGCCAGAATCTGCACGGTGGCCCTGACGCCGCCGGCGATGACGGATTCTTGGAGATCGAACACACTCGTGTTCGGCGCAAACCAGGCGGTCACCACACCCGGTCCGGTGCGAACCGGCGGGCCGGCGATGTGACCATGCAGCGCGGTGGTGGCGACCGGCCAGGGACCGCAACCCGGGTCCGGTGTCACGTTCAGGTTGAGCATTCCGCCGGTGTCGGGCAGAACGATCGCGGTCGGTGACACTGCCAGCCTGCACAGCGGATCCGCGGAGATGACAGGTGTTTGAACCACGCCGATTCCGATCCCTCCGCCGCCCGAAAGCGGCGCCAGCGTCACCGGATCGTGCAGGCCGCTTCCCGAAGTGGCGCCGGTGACATACGACGAGATCACTACGGCCGCATCGTCGGCGGTCACCGACAGGTCCGAAATAACGGGCGGCCGAATCGCTGGCCCGACAACCACCTCCGTCTCCATCGTCAACGTCGATGTGTCGTAAGACGCCAGGTACACAACCCTGATACCGTTCGAGACCTGTTCGGACACCGCAAAGACGCGCGTTGCGCTCGCCGCCAGGTGGGAAGCTCCCCGGCCCGGCGCGCTGATCGCCACCACCTGTCCGCTGGCGCTCTCGAGAGCCTGGATCGCCGTTGCGACGCCGACATAGATACGATCGCCATGCACGGCCACCGCGCCCGCGGCAGGCGTTGACCACACGACGACTGAGGGATCTGCCGCAGCGGCGTATTCGACCGCACGTGTCGTGGCCGTCCGCGTCACCACGTGCCCGCCGCTGCCGTCGAAGGCGATTCGTTCGACGCGCTCACGAACGGCCACCACGACTTCGTCGGCGCGACGGACAACAAGGCACCTCAGCTCGCCGACCGCACCGGTGCAGAGGTATGCGTAGGCGCCATCAGGCGAGAATCGCAGCAGCGATCCGCGCCAGGGTTTCAGGCCCAGCAGCCGCAGCGGCCCGCGGGCAAACTCGCCGGTTCCGCCATCGGTGATCAGGAAGTAATGGCCGGTCAGGGGATCGATGTCACCCGAGCCGAGCGCGACCCCCTCGGGCAGATCCAGCGATTCCAGATGCGTGGTCCCCAGATTGGCGACCCGCAGCACGTTGTCGAGCGGCCGGGTGAAATCGCGGAGCTCGGCCAAGGGACCCCAGACATACGGCTGCGCCGCGGCCGGCGACGGCCTGACCGCGGTCAGGATCAGTGCCAGCCCCAGGATGATTCCAACAGTCATGGCGCGATGGCACCGCATGGTCAACGTCGCTCCCGAATCCGCTGAATCTCTTCCCGCACGAGACGCTCGGACACGTCGTGCACGGCCTCGCGGACGTGGCCGGCGACAGCGGTACTGATGGCGTCCTGCACCGCGGGCGGGACGGTCTGGGCCACCGAGAGCTGCACCGCGGTCCCCACGAGGTCGCGCAGGGCATCGGTGATCTGCGGCGCAATGACGTCGCGCACCTCGCGGCGGACGATGTCTTCGATGACCGGGCCCACGGATGCGGCAACGGCGTCCTTGATGGCTGCCTGTACCGCCGCGTTAACAGCCACGCGCACATCCGCTATCACCGCCTCACGCACGGTGTCGGCCACGGCCGTCTGCATGCTGCCGGCGACGGCGTGCACCGCCTCGTCGCGCAGCGCCTCCGGCGCCAGTCGTTCGGCGACGCGGCTGGCCAGCATGTCGAGCACGCGCTCGCCTTCGGCATCCGGCACCAGGTCGTCGCCCGCGGC
>JADZCY010000192.1 GCA_020851325.1 Acidobacteriota bacterium
AGCGTCTGCACCAGATCTCTCGCAGCACGGTGCAGGTGAACCAGGGCTCGCTCTACCCCGCACTGCACCGGCTCGAACAGAAGCGCTGGCTGCGCGCCGAGTGGCGCGCGTCCGACACGGGACGCGACGCCAAGTTCTACGCCCTGACCGCGGCCGGACGCCGGCAACTGGCCGTCGAGAAGGAAACGTGGGATCGGCTCGCCGGCGCGGTGCGGCTCATCTTCCAGCACGGGGAATAACGCGATGGCGAAGCTCACCAACTTCCTGCCGGGAAGGAGACGACGGCTGGAGCGGGCGCTGCAGCGCGAACTGCAGTTTCACCTCGACGAACGCGCCGACGAACTGCGACGCAACGGGCTGAGTGAAGCCGACGCCCGTCGCCAGGCCGCCGTCGAGTTCGGCGGCATCGTCGCCACGCAGGAAGAGGTGCGGGACACCTGGACGTGGCGCTGGCTGGCGCATCTCGGTCGCGACGCCACCCACGCCATCCGGCTGCTCCGGCGAAGCCCCGGCTTCAGCGCGGTCGCCGTGTTGATCCTGGCCCTGCCGATCGCGGCCAGCAGTGTCGTGTTCTCGCTGGTCGACACCGCACTGCTCGAGCCCGGCGGCGGCCGACGCGAGGCGTTGACCGCCGTCTACAATCGCGACCGGTCGGAAGGCGTCGTCTATCGGAACTTCTCGTATCCGCTCTATCTCGATCTCCGCGATCGCAGCGACATCTTCGACAGCGTGATGGCCCACACGGTGGCGCTCGTCGGCGTCCAGCAAGGTGAGATCACGAGACGGACCTTCGCGGGGATCGTCTCGTCCAACTACTTCTCGACGCTCGGCACGCCTCTGGTCGCCGGCCGCACGTTCACCAACGACGAAGAGCGGTCCGGCCACGCCTCGGTTGCCATCGCCTCGCATGCGGTGTGGCGCCAGCATGGTTTGTCCGCCGATTTCGTCGGCAGCGAGGTTCGCGTCAACGGTTACCTCTTCACCGTCGTCGGCGTGGCGCCACCGGACGCGCAGACCACGGTGTCGATCACGCCGGAATGGTGGTTTCCGCTTGGCGCCTACGAGCAGTTGATCAATCAGTGGTTCCAGGACGGACCGGCAGCACTGACCAATCGCGCCAACCACGCGCTCTTCGTCGCTGGTGCGCTGCGCCCCGGCGTCACGCGAGCGGCGGCCGACGAGCGCCTGGACGCTCTGGCGATTCAACTCGGTGACACGTTCCCGGCAACAGACGACGAGCGGACGTTCGTGCTGGGCGACGTGCCGCGACTAAGCCTGACGTCCGAGCCTCCACGCACCGGACCCATCACCTTCGTCGCCGGCCTGCTGGCGCTGATGGCGGTACTCGTCCTCGCCGTCGCCTGCCTGAATCTCGCCAACCTGATGCTGGCGCGTGGCGCCGCGCGCCGGCGCGAATTCGGCATTCGTCAAGCCATCGGCGGCGGCCGATCGCGTCTGGTTGCGCAACTGCTCATCGAGGGTCTGACGCTCTCGTTGGCCGGAGCGGCGGCGGGCATTGTCCTGGCGTGGTGGGCACAGCAGGCGTTGTCCGCCTGGCTCGCTCGCGCGGTTGGTCTGGTCGCGGTGGACGGTGTCAGCCTCACGCTTGCGCTCTCGTGGCGAACCATCGCGGTCGCGAGCATGTTGGCCGTGGTCAGCACCGTGTGCTTCGCGCTGGGTCCGGCGTGGCGGCTCACACGCCCCGCGGTCACCTCCGACCTCAAGGACGAACCGGACGTCGTACGGCGATTCGGCAGCGGCGGCGTGCTCGTCGGACTGCAGCTCGCCGTCTCGATGGCGCTGCTCGCCGTCGGTGGCCTGTTCATCCGCAGTGCCACAGCGGCCGGCAACGCCGACCCGGGATTCGGGATCGAGCGCCTGCTGGTGTTCTCCGTCGATCCGAGCCTGGGATCGTACGACGAGCCACGGACGCGAACCTTGTATGGCACCGTGCTCGATCGCGTACAGGCGATGCCCGGTGTCGAGCACGCCGGTCTGGCGTCGAAGGTGACCTTCGGCGAGTTCATGGAAAGCGGCATCGTCGCCACCACCGACGCGCCGACACGCGAAAGCCTCGCCGGCTTCACCATCGTGACCTCCACCTACTTCAATACCGTGCGCCTGCCGATCCTGCAGGGGCGCGGCTTCACGCCCGACGAGGATCAGCAATCGACAGCCATTCCTCCGGCGCTGATCAGCGAGCCACTGGCGCGGCGGCTGTTTCCGGACGGCGATGTGCTGGGCCGTCCGCTCACGTTCCGGCGCGGCGCCTCGTCCACCACCGACACCGTCAGCATTGTCGGCGTGGTGCCGGGCACGGCGCAGGACATCGTCGATGCGGACGCGCGCACGCAGATCTATCTGCCGTTCGGCGCGCGCTTCCGGGCCGCGATGGTGCTGCACGTGGCCACGGGCGGCGTCGACCTACAGACGATGCTGAGCGCGGTGCAACGGGAGCTGCGACAGATCGATCCGCAACTGCCCATCCTCTCGGCGCGGACGATGGCGGCGCAGCGTGACGCGAGTATTCCCCGATGGGCGGTGCGCGCGGCGGCGACGATCTTCGGCTGGTTCGGCGCGGTGGCACTGCTCATCGCCACGCTCGGCGTCTATGGACTGCACGCGTACGAAGTGGCGCGGCGCACGCGCGAACTCGGCATCCGTCAGGCGCTGGGCGCCACCACGCGCGACATCACCACGCTGGTCATCGGACGCGGACTGAAGACGACGGCAGCGGGTCTGGTGCTCGGGCTCGTGCTGGCGATCGGCATCGGCAGCCTCGCGAGCAGCCTGCTCTACCGCGTCAGCCCGCTCGATCCGTTTGCGCTCGGCGCCGCCGCATTGGTACTCGGCACCAGCGCGCTCATCGCCTGCTATGTCCCGGCTCGTCGAGCGACGCGCATCTCGGCGATGGATGCGCTGAGAACGGATTAGCGCGAAGCGCCGCTGTCGAACAGGGTTCTTAGTGTGACGGCTTTGTGCCGCAGACGATGTGCACCTGGGTCGTGAAGCGCATGCGGCCATCGGTGTCCACGTGCGTGCGGAACGCGTGTTCGGCTTCCGCGAGGATTCGCACGATCTCCTCCTCCGTGAGCGTGACGCCCATCACTGGCAGCCAGCCTCGCAGGTCGGCCTCCATGAAGGCGCGAATGTTCGGAAATCGCGCCGCTCCCTCGCGCGTGTCGATCGTGACCGCCCTGGCGCCGGCCTCCTCGAACAACCGCGCGAGGTCGTCGCGATTGCCAAGCGCAAAGGGCGCGCGAAGCGCGTCCGCCGCACGCGTGCCCGCCAGGCGCTGCAGCAGGTCCACCTCCATCGCATAGGCCGGCATCGTGTCAACGCCGGCCCACACGGCCACCGCGAGGTGACCGTTCGTGTCGAGCACGCGGAGCATCTCGCGGATCGCGTGGTCGCGGTGCATGAACATCAAGCCGAACTGACTCACCACCGCGTCGAAGGCGTTGGACACAAACGGCAGGGATTCCGCCGCGGCCTGCTGCCACCACACCGCTGGCGACAGCGATCTGGCGACCGTCAGCATGCCGGCGTTCACGTCGACGCCGGCGATGCGGCCGGATGAGCCGGCGCGGCTCGCGGCTTCGCGCGTCAGCACGCCGGTGCCACAGGCCGCATCGAGGACGCGCTGTCCGGCTGCGAGATACGCGGCGTCGGCGACCCGTGGCGCCCATTCACCGAACAGCGCAGGTACGAAGAACGCGTCATACGCTCTGGCGGCGGCGATCGCTTCGTCCATCGCGCCAGTCTACTCCCGGCGCTTCACGACACGCGCAGCCCCTCGGACGCGACAGCGGCGCATCCTCAGCGGGGTATCATCAGCGCGCGTCCCCAAGGTCATCGAGAGGAGTGCGGCATGAGCTGGTATCTCGCGGTGTTGAAGAAGTACGCCGTTTTCAGGGGACGCGCACGGCGCAAGGAATACTGGATGTTCTTCCTCGTCCACATCACCATCCTGATCGTCCTCGGATTCGCCGACGGATCGATGGGGACCGCGCGCGAAAACGGACTGGGGACGCTGGGCGCCCTCTACGTCATCGCCACCTTCCTTCCCACCATCGGCGCCGGCATCAGGCGGTTGCACGATACGGGCCGTCGCGGTTGGTGGATGCTGCTCACGCTCGTGCCGCTGGTGGGCACGATCATCCTGCTGGTGCTGCTGGCGCAGGCCGGTCAGCCCGGTGACAACCAGTACGGGCCCGATCCCAAGGCGGCGGCCATCGCCTGATCGCGTCGCGTCGGCCGGTTGTCCCTCAGTTGACGGGCGTGCCCACCAGCACCTTCGGGCCGGTCGGCTGCGGGACACCGCCCTCGCGTTCGAGGGTGACGGCAATCGCGCCCGGCGCGGCCGGCAGCGCTGGGATGGAGCCGATGATCTGCCCGCGGCCGTCGGCGTCGGTGGTAAACGTGCCGGCGCTAATGGCCTGACCGCCGGCGACCACCCACAACTGATACGCCTGGCCGGGCGGCGGCGCCGGCAAGTCCTGCGCGCTCATGATGATGGTGTTCTGCGCGCGGCTGACGAAGGCGCGGGCGCGCGCCGCACCGGTCGGCGGCACGCCGCTCAGCGTCGCCTGCACCAGATCGCTCGACGTCAGCAGCGCAATCGCCTGCCGCTGCGTCGTGATCTCGGTGGTTGCGCGAGCGGCACGGCCCTCGGCATCGGCGACACGAGCCTGCCACGTCGCGAGATCGCTCCGCAGTTCGGCCACCTCGTTTCGGGCGCGCATCAGCCCGATGCTGCTGCCGATGGCAATGAGTGACGTCGCGGCCAGCGCGAGCCACGTCGCCGGCATCGCGGGGCGTCGCGGCAGTGGTCCAACCGCGGACGTGCCCGACTGCGCCTCCGATGTCGGCACACTGACGGACGCAGCCGTCCCGGTCACGCGCATCACGCGTGTCTTGAGTTCGGCGCGGGGGCGCACTTGCGCGACGACGCGTCCCAGCACATCGGCGGTCTGTCGATCCGCCGCGAGATGCGCCTGGCATTCGACGCAGTCGCGGAGGTGCAACTCCAGCGTCTCGCGCTCGACCGGGTCGAGCACGTTCAAGACGTACAGCGGCAATGCGTCCTGCGCATCCAGGTGCGTCATGGCTCGCGCTCCGGGGACGACGTCGTCGTCAGCGCGGTCCGCAGGCGCCGGAGCGCCGTGCGAATGCGTGTCTTGACCGTGCCCAGCGGCGAAGCCGTGCGGGTCGCGATCTCCGACTGTGTCAATCCTTCGTAGTACGCCAACTCGATGACCGTGCGTTCGGTGGACGGCAGCTCGGCGAGGGCCTGCTGCGCCGCTCGCGCCTGCTCGTCTGTCGCCACTATCCACTCTACGCTCGGGCCGGCGCCAGGGATTTCGTTCAGGCCATCGACGCCCGGGCCCGGCTTGAGCGCCGTCCGATTGCGGCGCAAGCGGTCGAGCGCACGGCTGCGCGCAATGATCAGCAGCCACGCCGCGACCGGTCCACGGCCCGGGTCGTAGGCCGCGGCCCGTGTCCACACCTGCGCGAATGTTTCCTGGGTAACGTCTTCCGCGTCGCCGACATCCCGGACGATGCGCAGCGCCAGCGAATAGACCATCGTGGCATGCGCATCGTAGAGCTGCTCGAGGCCGCTCGGGTCGCTGCTCCGGATGCGATCGATCGCGCGCAGGTCGTCGGTGGCGTCCGGCTGCAACCCGCTCAGCATACGCGCATGTCCGGTGACGCGCCATCGCAAACACCATCGTGCTCGTGCGTGCGCGTCGCCACCTCGAGCGATGACATCCGCTCGCGCGTGTGCTGCGTAGACCAGGCACGAGGCTCGTCACCGCAGTCGAGTTGCGGGCGCGCTACTGGAGGAGACATGGAGCAACACGCAGCGTTTCTCGATCAGGTGGAAAAGATGGTCAGCCGTCGCACGTTCGCCAAACTCACCGGCTTTGGCGGCGCCGGCATGATGTTGTCGGCGCGCCGCGCCGACGCGCAGGTGCTGACCGATGTCGACATCCTCAACTTCGCACTCAACCTCGAGTACGCCGAGGCGGAGTTCTATTCCGTCATCACCACCGGGCGGACGATCGATCAGCTCGGCGTTCCAATCACCGGTGTCGGCACGCCGGGCCCGTCCGTCGGTGCCGGACGGCTGCCGCTCACAGGAGCGTTGCGCGCCATCGCCGAAGAGCTCGCCAACGACGAACGCCAGCACGTGCTGTATCTGCGCGCTGCACTCGGAGCGCAAGCGGTGGCCAAGCCGGCGATGAACTTCGCGGTCGCGGGCGTGACCAACCAGACGAGCTTCCTCACCATCGCGCGCATTCTCGAGGATGTCGGCGTCTCGGCCTACGGCGGCGCCGCGCCGCTCATCTCCGACGCCGCTACGCTCGGTGCCGCGGCGAGGATTGCGCTGACCGAGGCGTATCACGCCGGCAACCTGCGCCTGCAGGTGGCACAGTCGGGCATCGCCGCGACGGCGATCGACGGCATCGACGTCGTGAACAAGTACTTCACGACCGACGCGCAGGGACTGGCCAAGATCCGCACGCCCAGCCAGGTGCTGGCGCTGGTGTATCTGAACAGCACGCCGGGCACCACCGCCGGCGGACTGTTTCCTCAGGGGTTCAACGGCACGATCCGGAGCGTCTGACGCGGGGCTCTCGCCTTCGCGCGGTGCGCGCCGGCGCGAGCGCGTGGTTCCGCGCCGAAGGCACGCGCGCTCGATCTCCCCCTCGAGCGCGCGTTCGTCTGTCGGTTCGCGCGTGAACGCCCGTCGCTCGGCGGCCAGCGCCCGCGACGTGCGCACGTGCGCGAGCGCCTGTGCGCAACTACTTGACTGTGTAGATCAGGAACACCTGTCGCGGCAGGAAGTCGTGCGACTCGGCCAGCGCGAATCCGGCCTGCGCCAGCTCTCCCGTGATCTGCTCGGGCGGCATGCGGAACTCCGCGGGTGGGCCTTCCGGCGCGTCCTTGCGGAAGTCGACGATGGCGAGACGCGCACCGGGTTTCAGTTGCTTCTTCAGCGTGGTGAAGTAGGCGACGCGATTCGGAATGTGGTGATACGTGTTGACGATGAGCACGACGTCCACGGGCGCCGGCAGGTTGGTGCGATCGCTGCCGCCGAGCACGGCGTGCACGTTGGTCACCTTCTCTGCGGCGGCGCGCTTCGTCAGGTAGTCGCGCATCGCCGGCTCGATGTCGACACCGTAGACGGTGGGCTTCGCCGTCGAGCGCGCCAGACGCATGCTGAAGTAGCCAGTGCCGGATCCGATGTCGGCCACGGCCTGACCGGGCGCCAGCTTCAACGCGTCGATCACGCGCTGCGGCATCTGCCAGGCATCACGCGCGGGGTCGTCGAATCCCTTGGCGAGTTCGTCGGGGTTGTCGAAGCGGTGCGCGTGATGATCGGGCATCGGCTTATCGTGTTGCGCCCCGGCTGGCTGCTGCCCGACGGCGGGCGTGGCGGCCAGGCACAGAAAACACACCATCGTCATGAGGTGGCGGGTGTAGAGGCTCATATACGTAATCCTACGCCTCCGCGTGCGGCAGTGCGCCGGGTATAGTCTCGGCATGGAGCAGCGGGCGTCTGAGCCAGGCCGCGTGGCGGACGACCATCGGATTCGCGACACCGCAGCGCTCGAGGCCTGCATCGGCACCTCGTCGGCGGCGGTGGCGCAGAAGACGATCGACCATCTCGACGCGGGTGCGCGCCGCTGGCTGGCCGCATCGCCGCTCGTGTTTGCCGGCTTCGGCGGTGCCGACGGCCCCGCGATCACGCTCGGCGGCGGCGTGGCGGGCTTCACGCAGGTCGTTGACGAATCACGCCTGCGCATACGCCGGGCCTTGCTGGACCACGCAGACCTTCCGCGCGAAGGGTTCGGCGTCGGTCTGCTGTTCCTGGTGCCGACCATCGGCGAAACGCTGCGCGTCAACGGCCGCGTCGCGGCGATCGATCGCGACCACGTCGAGATCGCGGTGGACGAGTGCTACATCCACTGCGCGAAGGCGATCATCCGCTCGTCGTTCTGGCAGCCTCTGACGACCGAGTCGGCCACCGGTGCCGACACCGATCATCTGGCCGCCAGCCGCTTCATCGCCTTGGCCACCGTCGACGCCGAGGGTCGCTGCGACGTCAGCCCCAAGGGCGATCCGGACGGCTCGTCGATTCGCGTCGAGAACGACGTGGCGTGGTTTGCCGATCGGCCGGGCAATCGACGCGCCGACAGTTTCCGCAACATCCTCTCGCAGCCCCGCGTCGCGCTCGCCGCGGTATGTCCCGGCTCGACGCGCGTGGCGCTGCTGAACGGCACGGCGCGGCTGACGACCGACGACCGGGCACGCGCAGCATTCGCCGTGCAGGACAAGGCGCCGAAGCTGGCCATTGCCATCGAGCAGCCGGCACTGACGCATTACGACAGCGCCAGCCTCTCGCGCGCGCGGCTGTGGCCGGCGATGCCGCCGTCCGAACCCATCGATGGCGCCGCCCTGCTCATCGCGCACATCAGGCTCAACGCCACGCGCGGCCTGAAGGCCCGCTTCGTGCGCACCGCCGTCGCCGTGCCGGGCCTGGTGCAGCGCGAACTGGACCACGACTACAAGACGAATCTGTATTGAGGCGCTTTCGTACGCCTGAGAGTCGCGGGCGGACACTCGCGCGCAAGGTTACTGCAAGTCCGGCATCATATTGAGTGGGCGGCACCGATACGGAGTCGCAGTTGCGCTCGCTCGCAAGGAGACTCGAGATGAAAGCCGCAATCGTCACCGCACCTGGCGTGGCGCCGTCGCTGGGAGAGTTCGATGGGCCGACAGCGGCCGCGGGTGAGCGGCTGATCAAGGTGGGCGCCGCCGCCATCAGCCACCTCGTCAAGGCGCGGGCGTCGGGCGCGCACTACAGCGCCCGCGGGCCGTTCCCCTTCGTCGTCGGCGTCGACGGCGTCGGCCGCACGGAAGACGGCAAACGCGTGTACTTCGCACTGCCCCGCGCGCCGCACGGAAGCATGGCCGAGTACACCGTGGTGGATGCGCGGTTGTGCGTGCCGGTACCCGACGATCTGGACGATGTCACCGCGGCGGCGATCGGCAATCCGGGCATGTCGTCGTGGCTGGCGCTCACCGAACGCGCCCGGCTGACGCGCGGCGAAACGGTGTTGATCAACGGCGCCACCGGGACGTCGGGACGACTCGCGGTGCAGGTTGCGAAGCACCTTGGTGCCGGCCGTGTCATCGCCACCGGGCGCCGCGCGTCGGTGCTGGCGGAGATGGCGTCACTCGGCGCCGACGCCACCATCCAGCTCGCCGACGATGGCGACGCGATGGAGCGTCGTTTCGCGGCGGAGTTCGCGCGGGGCGTCGATGTCGTCATCGACTACCTGTGGGGACCGAGTGCCGAACGCCTGCTGATCGCCGCGGCCAGGGCCGGCCGTGAAGCGGTGCCGATGCGGTTCGTCCAGGTGAGCTCGCTCGCCGCGCCCACCATCACGCTCCCGAGCGCGCTGCTGCGCGCGTCGGCAATCGAGTTGATGGGCAGCGGCCTCGGCAGCGCCTCGACCTCGCGCCTGATTGCGGTCACCGGCGAGATGTTGCGCGCCGTCGTTCCCGCGAAGTTGCAGGTCGCCTTCACGCCGGTGCCGTTCGATCGATTCGACGAGGCGTGGCCGCAGGATGACGGCACGCGCCGTACCGTATTCGCGATGGCTCAACAGTAGGGCGCCGCACGCCGTGCTACCATCCGCGCGCCAGGACAGGCGTGCCGCGGCCAGGGACGTGCTGTCACGGAGGTGGCTGGCGCCTTTCCGATAGGACCGCACCGTGGCCGGCGAGATCACCGCGTACGCCAACGAGCTGCGAGGCCTGCTGAACGCCGCCGGGGCGGGCGTTCCTCAACTCGACGCGCTCACTGCCGCCGCCACATCGCTCGAGACACTCGCGTCGAGCGCACCAGGCACGGTGACGCAGCCGGCGTGGCAGTCGGCCAAAGAGCAGTGGGACGCTGCGCTCGCTAGCGTCGCCGACAGGCTGGGCGGCGCGCTGCTCGGGCCGCTGGCTGACCTACCGGGCTTGGCCGAGCTGGTCGCCGATCCGCGGACGCTGATCACCGAAGGGATTCGCGGCAGCGTCGATCTCGGTCCGGTCCGGCTGGACGTCGGCTCGTCGGTGCTGGTCATCATGCCGCCGCTCTTCGCCGGCGGCGCCGCGCCCGCCGAGCCGGTGGCGATCGGCCCCTACGGCGTCGGCCAGGTCGGCGCCACGCTGGCGTCGCCGTTCGGCGGCGGCACGCCGGGCGGCGGTTCACTCGTGCGACTCACCGACGGCTACGGCGGCACGCTCGAGCTGCCGCTGGGCCCGGTGCAGGTCAGCGCCGCGGCCATCATTGCCGTCATCGACGGCGACCCGTCGTTCCTGGCGATCATGGGCGTCGCCTTCCTGCCGCCCATCCAACTTTCGTTCGGCTTCTCGCTCGATCGCGTCGGCGGCATCGTCGGCGTCAACCGGCGGATGAATACCGAGGCGCTGCGGGACGCGCAGCGCACTGGCGTGGCCGGTGACGTGCTGTTCGCGGTGAGGCCGCCGGCGTCGCCGCTGGCGCTGGTCAGCGCTGCCAATCGCCTGTTCCCGTTTCAACGCGCCACGCATCTGGTCGGCCCGTCGCTGAAGCTCGCGTGGCTGTCGTTCGGACCACCCGGCAGCCTGATCGGCCTCGACCTCGCGGTGATCGTCGAGATCCCCACCGGCAAGGTCGCCATCCTCGGCGTCGCGCGCGCCGCCATCCCCGGTCTGCCCTTCCTGCTCAACCTCCGCCTCGACGTCCTCGGCATCATCGATCCGGTCGAGCAACTCGTGTCGATCGACGCCAGCCTCGTCGACAGCCACGTGCTCGGCATCTTCGAGGTCTACGGCGACGCGGCGATGCGTCTCAGCTGGGGATCGATCGGTTACATGGTCGTCACCGTCGGCGGGTTCTTCCCCGGCTACAACCCGGAGCCGGCGCGCCTGCCGGCGCTGCGCCGGGTCGGCCTGGCGATGAACATGCCGATCCCGATCATCTCGATGCGGGCGGAAGGCTACTTCGCCGTCACGTCCAACTCGATTCATCTCGGCGGACGCTACGAGATCGGCATCTCGCTCGGCATCGAGGCGCACGGCTTCGTCCAGGTCGATGCGATGGTGCAGTTCCGCCCGTTCTATTTCGAGGCGCGCATTGCCGCCGGCTTCGCCATCTCCGTCGCGGGTTTCAGTTTCGCGTCGGTGACGCTCGCCGGACAGATCAGCGGACCGGGACCGCTGGTGATTCGCGGCTCGCTGAGCATCAGCCTGTTCATCTTCTCGCTGTCGTGGGACGAGACGTTCACGATCGGCAGCGGACCATCGGACAGCCTGCCGAGCGGACCACTGCTGATCGACGTGATGCTCGAGGAGCTGAACAAGGCCGCGAACGTCCACAGCGGCAGCATTGCCGATCCACAGGTCGTGCTGTCGCCGCAGATGCGGGCAGGCGGCTTCGCCGCCGTGCCGCCCACCGGCACGCTGCAGGTGCAGCAGCGGCGGGCGCCGCTCGGCTTGATCATCGAGCGCGTTGACGGGCGGCCGCTGTCGTCGCCGCAAGGCGTGCGGATCGCCATCGGCACCAGCGACGTCACCGAGCGCTTCAGTCCCGGCAGCTACATCACGCTCACCGGATCGGAAGCGCTCAATCGCCCGCCGTTCGACGTGCTGCCGGCGGGACGCGTGATTGCTCCTGCTGATACCGGTCCGAGTGAAGGCCGCATCGGCGACCCACGCAAGGTCACGCAGATCGTCATTCGCGACGGCGTCCTCAGCGTTGACGGCGAAGGGCAACGCGTCAGTCTCGCCACCACCGCCGTGCTCGTCGGCGCCGCCCGCCAGGCGCCGGCACTGAGCGACACGTCGCCGCTGGTCACGGCGACGCAGGAAGAGTGGCGCGCGACCAGCGCGACGACGACGTTCACGAGCGCGACGGCGGCGCATCAGTTCGTGCGCTACAACGCGGGCGTGGCGCAGGCCGCGGCCGACGCGGCCGCGCCCCTCAACCTGGCGGGAGTGTGAGATGACAACCTTCTACTCTCGCTATGAGAAAGCGCTGCGGAAGTCCGCCACCACCGAGGCCGCCGGACGGCTGCAGGGCGCCACCGATGTCGTGATTGTCGATGTTGCGAACGCGGCGGAGACGCACACGGCGCGCGCGCAGTACGAACTGTTCGGGCCCGGCGACGTGCAGCGGCTCGCGGCTGGAGCGATCACGCGCCGCTTCCCCGCGCCGAACGCCAGCGACGCCGAGGCGACGAAGACGCCGCTCATCGAGTTCGCCGCCGCCGACCTGCCGTGGCGCTATACGCCTCGCGTGGCGGCCGCCACGCTGCGTCCGTGGATCGTGCTGGTCGTCGGCCAGCGCGCCGCCGGCGACATCGTGCTCCGGCGCGACGGACGCGTCACGCTCGGTCTCGTCGCACAAGGGCATCACGTGCTGAGCGAGTCGGCGCAATGGGCGCACGTGCAGCAGGTGGCCGGGCATGCCGACATTGGCCGGATCATCGCGCCGCCGCGTCTCGCGCCAGGCGCCGCCGCGGGAGACTTCGACTATCTGAACAACGCCGAATACGTCGCGTGCCTGGTGCCGGCGTTCAAGGCGGACGGCAGCGACAGTTGGAATGGCACGCAGGCGGTCACCTGCGATCTCTACGACTGGTGGACGTTCCGCACCGGGCCCAAGGGTGATTTCCGCGATCTGGCGGCGAAGCTGCGCCCGGCCGATCTCGCGGCGATCGCGCAAAGTAGCGGCAAGCCATTCGGCCGCGCCGAGGTCGCCTACACGTCGCGCTCCGCGCCCGTGCGGACGACGAGCCTGGCGGCGGCTGGCGCGTTGAAGCTGCCGGCCACCAGCGGGGATCCGGATCCGGCGGATGCGGCGCCGCCGGTGGCGATCGCGGAAGAAGTGAAGGCGCTGTCGACGCGGCTCGTCACACCGGATGGCCGCGCCGTGATCACCGCACCGCGCTACGACGCGCCGTTCACGGATCCGAATACGAGCGGCGCTCCGGCTGGCAGTTGGATCGAACAGTTGCAGAGCGATCCGCGTGTCCGCGGCGCCGCGGGAATCGGCGCCTGGAACGCGATTGCGTGGCAGGACAGGATTGCCGACGCCGCGGCGATCAAGGCCGGCGATCTGGCCATCGCGCGCGATCGCATCAGGCACGTGGCGTTCGGCGTCGAGCTCAGTCGATCGCTGTGGCGCCGACGCCTGCCGAACGATCCGATCGATCGCCTGGGCGTGCTGGCGCCGGCGTTGGCGCGCCTGGTGACCACCACCGGCAACGCCGTGCTCGACACGGTCGCCGGACGCACACCGGATTTGACGCGCGCACTGTTTTCGTCCGCGGCACGCCGGGTGCTGCGGCCCGGCCCGGCGCGCACCGCTCTCACCGCCAACGGCTCCGCGCCATTTGGCGCCGTGCTCGAGACGGCGAACGACTGCGTGCCCCGCCGCGATCCGGCGATGATTCGCCAGGGCGAGCTGGATCCCGGCGACACGTTGACGCGGATGATCCACGAGGCCGCCGGTGATGATCGGGCTCTCGCCGATCTGATGCTCAACTTCCTCGGGCCGACTCCCGCTCCGGGCCGCGTCGCCGCCGTGCTGCGCGTGCTCGCGCCCGACGACACCGGCCGTCCCAATCGCGACGCGATCGCCCGGCTTCTGCGCGCGAGGTATTTTCCCGAACCCGATCGCGGCATGCTCGAGTGGCAGGGCTGGATGCACGAGCACGGCCGCCCGCAACCGTGCCGCCCCATCGATCTCGATCGGCTCTCCGGCGTCGTCGCTGCCGCCATCGATCCGACGGTGGCGCGACCACCGGTCGTCGAGCGCGTGCTGTCGACGCTGCCGGGCATCACGCACATCGGTCCAGTGGAAATCGAACCGGAACTCGATCTGCCGCTGTGGAGTTTCCTCTCCACGCACTCGCCGGACTGGATGCTGCCGGGGGCCGGCGATCTGCAGGATGGCGATGTCGTCGGCGTCTCCACCAATCCCGCGTTCGTCGAATCGCTCCTCGCCGGCGCCAACCACCAGACGACGGCGGAGTTGCGGTGGCGCAACATCCCGCTCGTGACACGCTGGTCGCCACTCAGGAAGTTCTGGCAGCGTGCCGGCAGCGAATTCGACATCCTGCCGATCAAGACGTGGCCGGCCGCATCTGCACTGGGAAGTCCCACACTTGTCCCGAACGGCCGTGACGCTGAAGCCGTCGTCGTGTTCCGCACGTCGCTGTTTCGGCGATATCCGTCAACGGTGGTCTATCTCTATCCGGCAACGGCGGACTGGGCGAAGCCGAATCCGGCGACGAGCCTCGACGGCGCGAAGATCGCACCGACCTTCACGGGTACGATCGGCGCCGACATCACGTTCTTCGGTTTCCCCGTCGCACCGGCACACCTGGCGACACATTGGGTGGTGCTCGAAGAACCGCCGGCGGGGTATCGCTTCTATCACGAGCCGAAGGCGGCGCCGCATGCGAGTGACGCCGCCACCAGCGCCTCGAACATCGCGTATCAGCGCTTCGCGCTGCCGGTGCGCGTGCTGATCGGTCCGCTGCTCGAGGTGACGCCATGAGCACCGTGGAAGTGCTCGCGCCGATCCGGATCGAAACACGATTCGTCGCGCCGGGAAACAGAACGGACGGCGTCAACGAGTGGCTGCTGCGGCTGCGCATTTACCCGGACGAGTTCTCGATCCGGCGCGTGCCTCGACCGGCGTCGCCCGAAGAACTCGATCGATTGCAGGACGCCGTCGCGCTGATGTCGACCGCAACGCCACTGAC
>JADZCY010000193.1 GCA_020851325.1 Acidobacteriota bacterium
CCATTGTTGCTGGCCCACACGCCGGGCGTGCCGTTCTGCTGGACGCAGATCTCGAGCGGGGCCGGCGCGTTTTGGTTGATGCACACGGTCTGCGCGGCGGCGGGCGCGGGCAGCCAGAACAGGAAGAGGGCGCCGCAGGCCAGCAGCAGCCGTCTCGCACCTGCGGTCACGTGTTCCCGAGCGGTCACGGTCACCTTCATACGGAATTCAACCCATCGTTCACGGCTGGCAGGACCGCCAGACCGCCGATGGCAGTTCGGCAAGACCGGTGCCAGGGCTCAGGTCGGTTTTGCGCCTGTTTTCACGATCGCTCTCGCCCGTCTGGTGGCGATTGCGGCTGTGGGCGCCACAGCCTCGGCCATATCGCCACAACCAGGTCGGCCATGGAACGAGCGTTCGAGGGATAATCCGCGGATGACCGCGCGCTCTTCCTCTTTCGTGCGTGTCGCCCTCATCACGACGGCTCTCACGTATGCCCTGGTCCTCGTCGGCAGTCTCGTTCGCGCCTCGGGCGCGGGCCTTGGCTGCCCCGACTGGCCGCGCTGCTTCGGCTCCTGGATTCCCCCCGCGTCGGCAGCAGAGCTCCCACCGCAGTTCGACGTGTCGCAGTTCAACCCGCGATTGATGTGGACCGAATACGTCAACCGTCTGCTCGGCGTCACCGTCGGCCTCAGCATCCTCACCGCTACGCTCTCGGCGTGGCGTCATCACCGCCGCAGTCCGCACATCCTCTGGCCCGTCGTCATCGCGCTGCTGCTGACCATCTACGAAGGCTGGCTCGGCGGACGCGTCGTCGCGCACAACCTGGCGCCGTGGATCGTTACGGCCCACCTCGTCGTCGCCATCATCATCGTGATGCTGCTGGTGTACGCGACGGTCTACGCCATCTATCGACCCGACCTGCACGCCGCCCGGCCCGACGTGCGGCGTCGCCGACAGACGCTGGCGAATGTCATCGCGGTGATGATCGTCGTCACGCTCGTGCAGGTGGCGCTCGGCACGCAGGTCCGCGGCCTCATCGACGATGCGCTGGACGCCGGTGTGGCGCGTGAGGCGGCGCTGGCGACGGTGGGATGGTTCGACAGCGCGCACCGCACCACGTCGCTCGCCGTGATGTCACTCGCGCTGGTCTCGCTGCTCGTCCTCTGGGCGAAGCATCCCGGCCAACCGATCATGGCGCGCTGGACGAACATGGTCGTCGCGTTGACGGCCACGCAGGTGGTGCTCGGCGTCGGACTGGCGTTCGTTGCACTGGTGCCGGCCGGGCAGGTGCTGCACCTCACCGTCGCCAGCCTGCTGATGGGCGCGCAGATGGTGCAGTGGCTGGTCGTGCGCTGGGAACCCTGAACAATCGCCTCCCGCCTCCCGCTTGCCCTGAGCGAAGCCCCTCGACTGCGCTCGGGGCAAGTCGAAGGGCCTCCCGTCTCCCGTGTGAGTGCTCTTCCAGCTACACTGACTCATGCTCGCCGACGTTCAACAGGCCATCGAGGCGGTGCCCCTGACGGAGCCGCTCGTGGTACTGGCGGACTTCGACGGCACACTCGCCGAACTGCATCCCAATCCCGCGGCGCCGATGCTGACGCCGATGCGGCGTGAATGGCTGCGCGATATCGCCGCGCAGCCGAACACGTTTGCCGGTATCGTCAGCGGCCGGCGCATCGCCGATCTGCGTCGACGCGCACCGCTGCCGTCGCACCTCTACTACGCCGGCCTGCACGGCATGGAGATCGAGCACGACGATGTGCGGTGGCAGCATCCGGATCTCGATCGCGCGCGCGCCGACGTCAAGGAACTGCTGAACTGCCTGGCCGTGGTCGTGGACGAATTTCCCGGCGCAGTGCTCGAAGACAAGACCGTGTCGGTCGCCGTGCACGCGCGGGCGGCGCGCTACGAAGTGCGCGCCGAAGCGCTGGCGCGTGCCGATGCCTGCGCCGCGCCCTGGCTCGACGGCGGCCAGCTCCGCCGTCTGGCCGGATCGCTCGTTGTCGAGTACCTCCCGAACATTTCGCAGCACAAGGGCGATGCGGTCGAGTGGATCGCCCGCAGTGTCGAACAGGAAACCGGAAAGTCCGTCTGGACGCTCTTCCTCGGTGACGATGTGACCGACGAGGATGCGTTCCGGGCGATCACTCGCGGCGTTGGTGTTCTCGTGGGTTCGCGTCCCTCCGCAGCCACGCATCAGCTTGACGGTATCGCGGATGTCGATACCCTTCTCAGGTGGCTCACCGCACGCACGTAAGGAGCACAGACGCATGACCGCGCCGGAACTCATGGCCGTGCTGGGGCCCCGCCTGAGCAATACGAAGCTCATCGTTGTCGCCAATCGCGAACCCTACATTCACCTGAAACAGACCCGGCCCGGACGCCGCGGCCTGTTGTCGTTCCTCGGCCGCCGTGGTCCGCAGACGAGCATGTCGTGGATGCGTCCGGCCAGTGGTCTGGTCACCGCGCTCGATCCCGTGATGCGCGCGTGTGGCGGCACCTGGATCGCGCACGGGAGCGGCAGCGGCGATCGTGATGTCGTCGACGCGCGCGGCCGCGTGGCCGTACCGCCTGACAAGCCCTCCTACACCCTTCGCCGCGTCTGGCTGACGCCGGAGGAAGAGGAGGGCTATTATTACGGCTTGTCCAACAACGCGTTGTGGCCGCTGTGCCACATCGCCTACGCGCGTCCCGAGTTCGACGAGCGCGACTGGAAGCAGTACGTGCGCGTCAACCAGCGCTTCGCCGACACGGTGATCGACGAGATCGGATCGTCGCGCGCGATCGTCTTCGTGCAGGACTATCACTTCGCGCTGCTGCCGCAGCTCGTGAAGCAGGTGCGGCCGGACACGATCGTCTGCCAGTTCTGGCACATTCCATGGCCGAACAGCGAGGCGTTCCGCATCTGCCCGTGGGGTGATCAGATCCTCGACGGGCTGCTCGGCAACGACCTGCTCGGGTTCCACATCCAGTACCACTGCAACAATTTCTTCGACACAGTGGACGAAGGACTCGAGGCCCGCATCGATCGCGAACACTTCGCCGTCGTCCGGCGCGGGCATCGGACGTACGTGAAGCCGTTTCCGATCAGCATCGATCCCGAGCCGTGGAGCAAGCTTCCGAAGAAGACGACGTGGGAGGCCGACATCCGTCAGACGCGTGAGCGCCTCGGCGTCGGCAAGGCGAAGCTGATTTTCGGCGTCGATCGCCTGGACTACACCAAGGGCATTCCCGAGCGCATCAAGGCGTTCGAGCGCATGCTCGAACATCATCCGGCGTGGCGCGGCCGCGTGACGATGCTGCAGGTGGGAGCGCCCAGTCGCGAACATCTGCAGCGGTATCAGTCGATCAGCGACGACGTGGATCTCGCCGTCGGCGCCATCAACGAACGGTTCGGCACGGTCGGCTGGAAACCGGTCATCTATCTGCGGCAGCATCACGGGCCGGAAGACGTGGCGGCGCTCTATCGCGCCGCGGACGTCTGCGTGGTGTCGTCGCTGCACGACGGCATGAACCTCGTCGCCAAGGAGTTCATCGCCTCGCGGGCGGACCTTGGCGGCGTGCTGGTGCTGTCGCGGTTCACCGGCGCGGCGCGCGATCTGCGCGAGGCGCTGGACGTCAATCCCTTCGCGGTGGACGAATTCGCCGCCGTGTTGCACGAAGCGCTGTCGATGCCGATAGCGGATCAGGAGCGGCGGATGCGCGGACTGCGGTTGCGGGTCGAGGAGCACACCATCTACGACTGGGCGGCGAATGTGATCCAGGCCGCGTGGCGCATGTCCGAAGCCGCCGCATGAAGCTCGATCACGGCGCCATCGGCAACGGCCGCGTCATTGCGCTCGTCGGCCCCGATACCAGTATCGACTGGCTCTGCTTCCCGCGCTTCGACAGCCCGTCGATCTTCGCGCGGCTGCTCGACGAGGAGCGCGGCGGCTCGTTCGCCTTCGAGCCGATCGATTTCGTCTCGAGCCGCATGACCTACGTGCGCAACACCAACGTGCTGCGCACCGAGGTGCAGACCGCCGACGGCCTGTACGAAGTGCTGGACTTCGCGCCGCGGCTGCCGTCCGGCCTCAGCGTCGACGCGCCGGCGGAGATTCACCGGCTGGTGCGGCCGCTCGACGGCGTGCCGCGCCTGCGCGTCCGCTTCGACCCGCGTCCGGATTACGCGCGCGGCGAGCCGTACATCATTCCCGACGCGCAGGGCATCGAGATCCAGGGCCGCAACATGCGCGCGTTCCTGCGCACCAACGTGCCGCCGCCGTACTTCGCGCACGCGCAGCCGGTGCGGGTCGATCGGCCGCTGTTCTTCGTGCTCAGCTCGGGGCGGCCGACGATCTACGAGTCGTCATCCGCGGTGGCCAGCGCGCTCGACACCACGATCAAGGGCTGGCGCGCCTGGGCGCGCACCACCGGGCTGCCGTCGTTCGCGCCGGATGCGGTGCTGCGTTCCGCGCTGTGCCTCAAGCTGCACGCCTACAACGACACCGGCGCCATCATCGCCGCGGCGACGACGAGCATCCCCGAAGCGCTCGGCACCGAACGCACCTGGGACTACCGCTTCTGCTGGCTCCGCGACGCGGCGTTTGTCGTCGAGGCGCTGCGGCGTCTGACGCATCTGGCGGAAGGCGAAGCGTTCGTGCGCTTCCTGCGTGACGTCGCCGACGCCGGGCCGCTGCAGCCGCTCTACGGCATCGGCGGCGAGCGCGAGCTGGTGGAAACGCACCTCGATCATCTTGCCGGCTTCGAAGGCACGCGCCCCGTGCGCATCGGCAACGCCGCGTATACGCAGGTGCAGAACGACCTGATGGGCGAGATGGTGCTGTGTCTCGAGACGCTGCTCACCGACCCGCGCGTCGTGCACGAAGACCCGACGATCATCGGCATCATCGAGCGGCTGGTGGACGAGGCCATCGCCAAGTACGACGAGCTCGACACCGGTCTCTGGGAGTACCGGACGATGCCGCGGCACTACACGTTTTCGAAGGCGATGTCCTGGGTGGCGGCCAATCGCGGCGCGGAACTGGCGGCGCTCTTCGGGCGGCCCGAGCGCGCGACCGAATGGGCGCGGTGGGCGCAGGAGAAGCGCGACCACATCCTGACCGACGCCTACAACACCGAGCTGGGCTACTTCACGCAGGCGCTGCAGGGGCGGCATCCCGACGCGTCGAACCTGCTGCTGCCGACGCTGGGCCTGCTCGATCCGCGCGATCCGCGGTTCATCTCGACGGTCCGCGCCTATGAATCACGCCTGGTCGATCGCGGGCTGATGCTGCGCTACCGGCACGACGATGACTTCGGCCACACCAGCAGTTCGTTCACGATCTGTTCGTTCTGGTGGGTCGAGGCGCTGGCGATGATGGGCGAGCTCGACGAAGCGCGCGCGCGCTTCGAGCAGTTGCTGTCCTATGCCAATCCGCTGGGCCTGTTCTCGGAAGACATCGAGCCCTCGACCGGGCGCCTGCTCGGCAACTTCCCGCAGGCGTATACGCACGTCGGCCTGATCCACGCGGCGATTACCATCGGCGAACTCTCCGACGCCCGCAGCGGCCACTTCCGCGC
>JADZCY010000194.1 GCA_020851325.1 Acidobacteriota bacterium
CGCCGTTGACGCCACTCATCACTTTCTGACGCCGGAGGATCGCCTCGCCATCGATGAAATGGTGTGCGGGTTCCTGCCGCACGCGCCACTGTGGCTCGCAGTCGATGAGAATGACTACCCGCTGGCCTTCATGCTGATTGACGACGGGCACATGGAGGCGCTGTTCGTTGATCCCGCCTGGCGCGGGACCGGTATTGGTGCCGCACTTGTGCAGCATGGCCTCGCGCTTCATCCCGGAATGACAACCGATGTCAACGAGCAGAATGATCAGGCCGTTCGCTTCTATGAACGAATGGGATTCAGGCAGACAGGCCGTTCGCCTATCGACGGGCAGGGCAGGCCATATCCACTCATTCATCTGGAATATCCGAGCTGAGTTCCCGCCTTCGCGCCTCGCGCTCCGGCGAGGCTTCGTCCGACCCAGCCCCCCAAGCGCTTCAAGCCCTCCAAGCCCTTCAAGCCCCCCAGTCCCCCAGCCCTCCAGCCCTCCGTCTACTGCTTCGCGACGTTGAACTTGCGGTAGTTCGAGAACTCCGACGTCCCGCCGACGCGCATCATGCGCACCAGCATCACACGCGCGCTGGCGGTGTAGCTGGCCCGCGCCGGCAGCCAGACGTCGCCGTCCACCTTGCGGCGCTCGAGCGAAGCGCGGCTGCCCTTGTGCACGCGCGCGAAGAGTCCCCAGCCGAAGGTCACCGTGTCGAGCGCCTCGGCATCCAGCTTCACCAGCTCGAACTCGCTCTCACTCACCCAGGCCGTCCCGGCGAAGTGCGTCATCCAGCGCCCCTCGCGCGTGCGCGGCGTCACGTTGGGCCGCGGCGTGAAGCCGAGCACGATGGTGCGATGACCGTTGACGACCTCGCGCCCCTTCATCGTGAACTCGTACACCGCCTCGGCATCGTCGAGCCACATCGACAGTTGCCGTCGCTGCTTCGCCCGCGCGCGCGCTTCTTCGGCCCGGGCCTGCGCCGGATTCTCATCCATCCGCCGTCGATAGGCCGCGATCTTCTGCTGCCGCTCGCGATCGACGCGCGCCAGTTCGGCGGCCGGCACGGGCTGGCCGTCCCGCTGCGTCTGCCGCTGGAAGCGCCGCTCCCCCGGGAGACCCGGAAAGCTCTCGTAGACGTTGACGTCTTCCTCGAGCGTCTTGCCGCTGGCATCGAGCTTCCGCTCACGACGCGTCTCGACGTAGACATAACCGCTTTGCCGCATCTCGTCGGGTTCGAGTCGCGTCCGCGCCTCTTTCAGGAACGTCGACAGGTCGGGCAGCGGCGGCTCCTGCGCCTGGATCGATATGCTCAACAGGCAGGTCAGCAGCAGTACAAACGCACGCATATCCCATTGTGACCGACGATCGGCGAGACCGCCTCAGCCGCATGGCGACGCCTGCGTCATTGACGAGTCTGCGGTGCGCGCCACCCCGGCACTTGTGCGAAGATGCCGACGCCCATGCGATACGCCATCTCCGCTCTGTCGTTGTTCGTGCTCTCGGTCATCACACTCGGCGCGCAGTCCGCGTCCGACCTTGTCACCATCGGCCGCATCCGCACCGAAGCCATCCAGCGCTCGGAAGCGATGGACCACGTCTGGTGGATGTCGGAGGTGCACGGGCCGCGCGCCACCGGCACGCCGGCCTTCGAACAGGCGTCGCAGTGGGCGATGCAGCGCTTCACCGAGTGGGGACTGAAGAACGCCCATCAGGAACGGTTTGCGTTCGGCCAGGGTTGGACGATCGAGCGCTTCTCGGTCCACCTCGTGACGCCGCAGACGCAGACGTTCGTCGGTCAACCGCGGTGGAACTCGCCCGCGACGAACGGTCCGGTGCTTGCCGATGTCGTTTACGTGAAGGCGACCAGCGAAGCCGAGCTCGCGCCCTTCAAGGGACAACTGCGCGGAAAGATCGTCGTCGTGCAGGCGCCGCGTGTAGTGCGCATGCTCGAAGGCCGCTTGATCCTGCGCATGGGCGACGCCGAGTGGGAAGAAGCCATGCACCTGCCGCTCGCCACCGCCGCACCCGCGGGCGGTCCGTCGCCGGCGCAGCAGGCGGCGATGCGCTTCCAGCAGACGCTGCAGCAGTTCCTGGTCACCGAAGGCGCGGCCGTCGTGCTCGATCGCGGCAGCGACGGCGACGAGACGCCCGGCGGCAGCGACCTGTCGTGGATGCAGCAGCGCGTCGACGGCGGCACGGTGTTCCCCGGCAACGGCGGCAGCCGCGATCCCAAGGCCCCTCGCCCGACGCCCTCGGCGACACTCGCCGTCGAACACTACAACCGCATCGTCCGCCTGCTCGAGCGCAAACAGCCCGTGCGCATGGAAGTGAACATCCAGACGACGTTCCATCCGGAGACGCATGCGGAGGGCAATGCGATCAACACGATCGCCGAGATTCCGGGCAGCGACCTCGCGCACGAAGTGGTGTTACTCGGCGCGCACTTCGACAGCTATCCCTACGCCGGCGGCGCCACCGATAACGCCACGGGATCGGCGGCGATGATGGAGGCCGTGCGTGTGATCCAGAAGCTGGGCCTGAAGCCGCGACGGACGATCCGCGTCGCGCTGTGGGCGGCCGAGGAACAAGGCCTGCTCGGCTCACGCGAGTACGTGCGGCGTCATTACTACGAGAACGGCACCGCGAAGCCCGAGCACGCCAACCTCGCCGCGTATTTCAATCTCGACAACGGCACCGGCCGCATCGTCGGCGTGTGGGGACAAGGGAACCTGGGCGCGCTGCCGATCCTCGAGCAGTGGGGCGCCAGCGTCAAGGATTTGGGCTTCAAGGCGGTGAGCCCGCGCAGCGTAACGTCCACTGATCACGTGTCGTTCGATCAGGCGGGGCTGCCGGGTTTCCAGTTCATCCAGGATCGGCTCGAATACCAGGCGCGCACGCATCACTCGAACATGGACACCTACGATCACGTCCAGCGTCCGGACATGATCCAGCAGGGCGCGATCGCGGCCGTCTTCGCGTGGCAGGCGGCCAACGCGCCGGCGAAGCTGCCGAGGAAGTAGGAGTCAAGAGCCCGGAACACGAAGAACACGAGGAGACGAAGGGAACACACGAAGACTTTCTTGGATTCTGTTTTCCGAGTGTGTTCTTCGTGCCGTCCTTCGTGATCTTCGTGCTCTTCGTGTTGCGTTGGGGGGACAGACCATGCGACGACTGTTGATAACGACGTGGATGGTGGTGGCGGTGGTGATGGCGCCGCGCGCGTGGTCGGCTGGCAGCGCCGCGCAGTCGTCATCCGCCTTGACGATCGATGCGTTGATGGCGGCGCCGTTCCCCACCGATCTTGTCGCGGCGCCGGCCGGCGGACGTTTCGCGTGGGTCGAGAGTACCAACGGCGTGCACAACATCCGCGTCGCCGAGCCACCGACTTACGCCACGCGCGTGGTGACGCCGTACACCGCCGACGATGGGGTGTGGATTACCGGCGTCAGATGGACGAGCGACGGCGAGACGCTGGTGTTCGTCCGCGGTGATGGACCGAACCGGCAGGGCGAGTCGCCGAACCCGGCGCAGTTGCAGGACGGCACCGAGCAAGCGGTGTATGCCGTCGGCCTGAAGGGCGGCGCGCCGCTGCGGCTGGGTCCCGGCAACGGCGTCGAGCCCGCATCTGTCGGCCGTCGCGTGGCCTGGGTGTCGCGCGGGCAGATCTGGAGCGTGGACCTCGCCGCTTCCTCCGCCAAGGCGGCGCAGTTGGTCACCGCGCGCGGCGGTGCGTCCGGCCTGGCGTGGTCGCCGCATGGATCGATGCTCGCCTTCACCAGCGGCCGCGGCACGCACAGCTACATCGGCGTGTTCACGGTGACCTCACGTGAACTTCGCTACATCGACCCGTCGCTCGATCGTGACGGCAACGTGGCCTGGTCGCCGGACGGCACGCGCATCGCCTGGATTCGTCAGGCCGCCGCGGCGCGGGCGCGCATGTTCTCGCCACGCCGCACCGCCGACGAACCGTGGTCGATCCGCGTGGCCACCGTGCAGACCGGTGACGCCCGCGAAGTGTGGAAGGCGGACGCCGGCTACGGCAGCGTCTTCCAGAGCACCGTCGCCGATGCACAACTCTACTGGGGCGCCGGGGATCATCTCGTCTTCCCGTGGGAGAAGACCGGATGGCGGCATCTCTACTCCGTGCCGGCCACGGGCGGCACGGCGCGCGCGCTCACCGCCGGCGACTTCGAGGTGGAGTACGTGAGCCTCGCGCCGGATCACACGCACGTGCTCTACAACTCGAATCAGGACGACATCGACCGGCGGCATGTGTGGACGGTGCCGGTGAATGGATCGGCGAAGGCGACGCGACTGCCTGCGAAAGCCACGGGCAGCGAATGGCAGCCGGTGATGACCGGCGATGGCCGCATCGCGATGCTGAGCGCCGACGCACAGGTGCCGCCGCACGTGATGGTGACGACCGCGACCGGCGCGTCGCAGTCGCTCTTCGAGCACGTGAGCGGCGCGTTCGATCCGACAGCACTGGTGGTGCCGCAGCCGGTGTCGATCACCGCCACCGACGGCATGGCCATCCCGGCGCAGCTCTTCCTGCCGCGCAACATCACCGCCGGCGAGCGACGGCCGGCACTGATCTTCTTCCACGGCGGCTCGCGCCGGCAGATGCTGCTGACGTGGCACTACAACTATTACTATCGCAACGCGTATGCGATGAATCAGTGGCTCGCCAGCCAGGGCTACATCGTGCTGTCGGTGAACTACCGCAGCGGCATCGGTTACGGTCTCGAGTTCCGCGAGGCGCTCAACTACGGCGCCACCGGCGGTGCCGAGTTCAACGACGTGATGGGCGCGGGCCTCTATCTGAAGTCGCGGCCGGACGTTGACCCCGCGCGCATCGGATTGTGGGGCGGATCTTACGGCGGCTATCTCACCGCGATGGGCCTGTCGCGCGCTTCGGATCTCTTCGCCGCCGGCGTCGACTTCCACGGCGTGCACGACTGGAACCAGGGCATCCGCACGTTCATTCCCGACTACAACGTGCTCGATGATCCGGATTTCTCGCGCGGTGCGTTCGAGGCCTCGCCGATGGCGCGCGTCGACACGTGGAAGTCGCCGGTGCTGCTCATCCACGGAGATGACGACCGCAACGTGTCGTTCATCGAGTCGATCAACCTGATTGCGGCGCTGCGCGCCCGCAAGGTCGAGGTCGAGCAGCTCGTGTTCCCAGACGAGGTGCACGACTTCCTGCGCCACCAGAACTGGGTGCGTGGCTACAAGGCGGCGGCGGACTTTTTCGGGAGAAAGCTGAACGGAAGAGAGTAGAAACGAACGCTGAACGAACCACACCATCGTCTCAACGCGGCCGCACGGCGCCCTGGCGCCGCTCGCGCGCGACCGCTCGGAATCGGGGGAGGAACTGTCGATGTCGCACCTGATTCGTCCGTCGTTGATGCTCACTGCGCTCGTGCTCGCCGCCGCGGCCGCCGCGGCATGCGGCGGGGGTGACGACCCGCCCGTCACGCCGCCTTCGCCCACCCTGACCAGCGTCGCCATCATCGGCAATACGGCCTTCACCGCGGCTGGTGAAACCTCGCAGCTGCAAGCCGAGGCCCGCTACTCGAGCGGTCCGGCGCAAACGGTGACGTCGCAGGCGGCCTGGTCGTCGACCAACCAGGGCATCGCCACGGTCTCGGGGGCCGGCCTGGTCACCGCGGTCGGGGCCGGCACCGCCTCGATCAATGCGGTGTATCAGAACGTGACCGGTACGCAGGGCGTGAGCGTGGCAGCAACACCCGTCCAGACGCTGACGATTGCCGGCAACACCGTCTTCACGACGCGCAATCAGACGAGCCAGTTGACGGCGACCGCGACGCTGGCCAACGGGTCGACGCAGAATGTGACGGCGACGGCCGCATGGTCGGTGGCCGACGCCGGTGTTGCGACGGTCTCCAGCGCGGCGCTCCTCACCGCCGGCAACAACGGTCTCAGCGAAGTGGCGGCGAGCTATCAGGGACAACGGGTCACGCGCGTCGTCGAGACACGCTGGTCGGACTGCCAGGGCGGCGGCGTGCCCTTCCACACCAATGGCGCCGCGCAAACGCCGCGCACGGCGCTGTCCGAGCAGGGCTGTCAGACCTGCCACGCCGCCGGTGGATCCGGCGCGCGACTCGACTTCACGCGCTCGGCCGCCGACGTCTACAACGCCGTGCTGCTGTTCGTGCGACCGCGCGATGTCAACGCCAGCCGGCTGGCGCAGTTCGGACAGAGCGTACCGAATCATCGTACGCCAGCGTCGGTGAACTCCTGCTATCCGGGCTCATGGTGCGGCGATCTCATTCGCCGCTGGATCACCGAGGGCGCATGCGCGCCATGACGCGGCGCGTGATCGGCGCCACGCTCGCGTGCGTGCTGAGCGGCGTGACGGCCGACGCGCAGCAACCGGCCGACATCTCCGGTCCGGCCGAAGATCTGCTCTATCGTCTGGTTGTACCGGCAGGTCCGGAGACGGCGTCGTTCCTGGTGCAGTTGATCGGGCAGCAACTCGCCACGTTCCCCGTCGGTTCGTCATCGGGCAGCTTCAGCGACGTCGTCAACGAATCCGATCCGCTGTCGATGCCGCGGCGCGCCGGGGCTACGCATGGTCCACTCTTCGCCGAACGCACGCTGACGTTGGGACGGCCGTGGAAGACGGCAGCCGGCGTGTCACTGCAATACAGCGGTTTCTCGCGCCTGGCCGACTGGCCCGTCGAGGAGGTGCCGCTGCGAACCGCGAGCGGCCCCGGCTACGACAGCGCGGCGCTGCTCGACCTGCGCGTCGGCGCCACCATCGCGACGGCGTTCGTCAACGTGGCCGTCACACGCAACTTCGACGTCGGCGTGACGGTGCCGGTGATGCGGGTGCGCGTGCGCGGCAGCGTGCGTGAACGCTTCAACAGCAGCATCACGACGCTGGCGAGTGGCGAGGCGGATGCCTCGGGGGTGGGGGATATCGCGATCCGTGCGAAGTTCCGGCCGGGGCGCGCCACGGCGGGCGAGCGCGGGCCGGCCTTGTCGGCCGACGTGCGCTTTCCCACCGGCAGCGCACGGGACCTGCTGGGCGCCGGTCGTGCGCGCGTGAGTGGCACGGCGATCTACACCACGGAGTTCGGGACGGTGGCGCCGCACGTCAATGTCGGCTACACGCGCTGGGTTGGCGATCGTCAGGCGGCCGCGCTGACGGTCGATCCGGTCGATCACGGCATCAACTACGCGTTCGGCGCGTCGTGGCGCGCCGCGTCGCGCATCACCGTCGCCGGCGACGTGATCGGACGGCACTTGATTGGCGGTGGCTGGCTCGACTGGCGCGATATCGTCACCGGCAGCGAGTCCGTGCGCGTGCTGGCGCCGCAGTCCGGCGGGTCGTACCTGACGCTCGCGTCGGCAGGCATCAAGGTGGCGCTCGGCGGCAACTGGCTCGGCGTCGCGCACCTCACGCGGTCGCTGCGCACCAACGGCCTGCGGCCGGCCACGGGCTTCGCGATCGGCGTCGAGCGGGAACTCGACTAGAAAGACACCACGAAGGCGCGAAGGGGCACGAAGAGCGCGAAGAAACGAAGGAACGAGGAGGAACGCGGTTACGAACCCTTTCGTGTTCTTCGCGCCCTTCGTGATCAATCCGGACTCTTCGTGCCTTCGTGGTTTCCTGTCATTCACTGCGCCGCGGGCGCGGCGACCGCGCCGGTGATGAGCCACGATTCGCCCTGGCGCGCGAAGCGGAACTCGGTCCGCACGCTGCGCTGCTGCGCGGTTCCACCGACGAGTCGATACTGCTGCTCCATCGTCGTCACGAGAGTGGCGCCGTCGATCGCAGTGGTGTAGCGAATGGGTCCGGCGGGAACGATCTTGAGGCTGTAGGCCGAGTAGTCGCGCCGCGCCGCCGCCCATTGGCGACCGTCATAGGACGGAAACACCGCGGCCATCTGCGTCACCGCGCGAGTGACGTCCGCGCTGTTGTGCGCGGCTTCGTACGCGGCCAGCACCTCGCGCACGCGACCGTCAGCCACCGTGCGCGTCTCGATCTCTTTCGTCAGTCGCTCGTTGTCGGCCCGCAGCGTCTGCAGCTCGCCGGTGAGCCGCTTCACCTCGTTGTTCGCGCGCGTCAGGTCGAACTCGCGATCCTTCACCGTCTTGTTCGCGAAGTCGAGCTGCGCCTGCAGCGTCTTCATCGCGCCGCCATCATCCTTGGGCGCGCCCTGCGAGGCCTGCGCGTTGTAGCTGGCCAACTGCGCCTTCAGCGTCGCCGCCTCGGCGCGGAGGCGCTCGAGCTCCGTGGTGTTGGGCGCCGGTGTGGGCGGCGCGACGATGCCGGCCGAGGTCAGCTTCTGGCGCAGATCCGCTTCGACCAGCTTCTGTTGCTCCGCGGCGGCCTCGTAGCGCGCGATGAGGCCTTCCTGCGAGTTGGCCAGATCGCGCACGTTGGCCTCGAGCCGCGCCACCTGATCGCGGGCGTCGACCGCGAGTCCGCGTTGATAAAGTGCGACGAGCATCGCCGCCGTGGCCAGCACCGCGAACGCCGCCGCGACCGATGCCGCCATCTTGAAACGCCGCGCCGCTCGGCGTTGCTCGACGGCGCGCTGCGTCTCGGCTTCGGCGCGTGCCGTTTCGGCCGCCGCCAGCTGCTCGGCCTGCAGCTTGTCGTGACGCTGCCGCTCGATCTCTTCCTGCAGCTCCCGTTCCTGCTCCTGCCGTTCCCGATCGCGCGCGGCGGTTTCGCGATCGGTGACGTAGCGCCGGCGCCAGTCGAGAATCGCCTGGGCAAGAGAGTCGTGGTAGATCTCGTAGCGCACGGGTCCCTGGCGATCCGTCGGCGGCGCCACCGGCGACAGGATGCGCATCCCTGAACCCGACAACTTCGACAGCACGAGTTCGATCTCGCCCACCGGCCGTCCGGCGAGCCCGGCCAGATCCTGCGCCGTGTGCGCGATCTTCGTCCCCGACGGCGTGACGAGATACTGGAACATCAGCGCGCAGGCGTCACGATCCTCCGGGGTGAGCCGTTCGACCGCGGTGTCGAGGTGATTCTGGACGATCGCCGCGGCGCCACCGAGCGCCTGCAGCGTCTTGGTGCGAAGCGTGGTCGATCCCAGGGCGTGCTCGCGTCGCCACAGCTCGCTCATCACGAGTTGCAGATAGGGCGTCTCCACCCCTTCACCGTCGGTCGTGACCTGGCCGCGGCCGATGTCACCGACGGCCACCCGTCCGGTCCGCACGCCGTTGACCACGGCGTTCACCAGCGCCGGCTCGACGCTCACCGTGGCCTGCCACTCGCGTTGATCCACGGGCAGGGAGTTGAAGGCGCGCACCGGTTCGACAATGGCGCGGCGTGCCGCGTCGGGGGAGAGATGCGTCACGCGCACGTAACTGGCAAACAGATTGGGGATGAGCTCCTTGAAGTGATCCAGCCTCGACAACGCATCGTCTCGAAGCGAGATGAGCAGGCTGACGGGCAGGCCGGGGCGTGTCGCGAGGTCGGCGAAGTCGCGCTCGAACGTGCCTGACGCGCCGGGCACCGCGTGGTAAAGAAAGAATTCCTCGAACTGATCGAAGATGACGAACAGGTCGCTGTCCAGCGTGTTGATGAGCGCCATCACCATGCCGGTGAGCGTCGGCTCGGCCAGCGCGGCGGTGAGCGCGTCGGCGCTCAATCGATCGCCAACGTGGCGGCGCACGGCAACGCGGAAGCTCTCCAGCGGGTCACCCTGCCACCGATTGAAATAGACGACGAGCACGTCGGGCCGCTCGCCATCCTTTTCAGCCTGCACCGCGCGCTGCTTCAACTCGGTGACGACGCCGGCGCGCAGCAGCGAACTCTTGCCGACGCCGGAGGCGCCGTAGAGCAGCGTCAGTCGCGACGCGAACAGCCGCGCAATGACGCGGCGGACATCGTCTTCACGCCCGAAGAAGAACTGCGCATCGGCTTCGCGGTAGGGAACGAGGCCGACATACGGCGACTCGATCCGATCGCTCATGGCGCGTCCAGCTTGTCGAGGAACTCGTCGATACCCGACTCGTAGATCGTCAGCCCGCGCTTGCTCCAGAACTCCGCTTCGAGCGGCTCGGCCCGGTGTTGAATCGCCCACGACGCGAAGCGCCGCGGCAGATCGCGCCAGATGCGGTGCAGGATCACGCGCAGGTTCCAGTCACGCAGGCCATACCCGAGAAACAGGAAGTGGCTCCGCCGGAACGGCTCGGCGAACATCGTCGGAATGGCGGTGGCCGTCACCATGCGCGACAGGAACTCGACATAGTCGTCTTCGGTGATGACGTAACTGTCGCGTTCGGGCGTCACTGGATCAGCAGCGCCGTGCATCTTGTAGATCGTCGTGATGCCGCCGAAGTCGAGCGTGGCGTCGGCCTGCACCTCACGCGGTTCGGTGGCGCCGTGCTCGAAGTAATAGAACGACGGCGCGCCAGTGCGATACACGACGACGTGATAGGGGCGGCCGCGCAGCCGGAAGGCGCGTTCGATCAACTGGTCGTAGTTGGTGGTGACGATGGTGAGGCCGTCGAAGCCGGCCAGCCAATGGTGTAAACGGCTGGGAGGGTATTCGCGCGAGAACACCTCGTGCAGTTCGTCGTCCAGGCCGCCTCGCCCCATGACGCCGTCGAAGTACTGCGCGACGCGCGTCAACTCCGTGGGGACGCCGGAGGGATAGCTGCTGCGCTCGTCGAGATACTCGGCCAGCTCGACCGATCGCGGCAGGAAGCCGCTGGCCGGCCCGGTCCACGCGGTGCTCAGGGGACGACCGACAAGGCTGGCGCCGGCACCGAGGAACGGAATGACGCGGCCCTTCTGCAGACGCTCGAGAATGTAGGCGTGCGGCAGCTCGAAACGCACGCGATGGGCGGCGTCATCCGGCGGGAGCGACCGCGATGGATCGGCGTCGGGCATGCCTGGGCTCCTCTCGGGGGGCGGTCGGCGGCCACTCTACCACGGGGAAAAGAGGACTGGAGGGCTGGAGGACTGGTGGGCTGGAAGGGCTTGGAGGGCTGGAGGGCTGGTGGGCTGGTGGGCTGGAAGGGCTTGGAGGGCTTGGGGCTTGAAGGGCTTGCGCGTCACGAGAACTTCGGTTTACGCTGGGAGCCTCGTGACGTTCTTCGTCCATCACGCCCATCGGGCCCATCATCACCGTTCCACGAACGGCCCGGCCGTGCTGCGCGCGTAGACGAGACGAACTTCCAACAAGATTCGTTTGTGACGCGAAAGCCCGCTGGGACACCGGCGGGCTTTTCTGCGTTTGGTCGGGAAGCGCGACGACGTTTTGACGGGAGGCGGGAGGCGGGAGGCGGGAGGCGGGAGGCGGGGGGCGGGGGGCGGGAGGCGGGAGGCGGGGGGCGGGAGGCGACAAATGCTCCCGCTCGAGAGACGCGACGAGGTTGTCGAGCGGACTTGGCGAGAGGCGGAACAGCAATGGACTTTACGAAACTCAACGGACTCATCCCTGCCGTCGTGCAGGACGCCACCAGCGGCGAGGTGCTGATGGTGGGATTCATGAACGACGAGGCCTGGCAGCGCACACGGGCCACCGGCTATGTCACCTTCTTCAGCCGCACCCGCAACACGCTGTGGACCAAGGGTGAAACCTCGGGCAACCGCCTCTCCGTGCGCGAGATTTTCACGGACTGCGACGACGACACGGTGCTGGTGAAAGTGGACCGCGAAGGCGACGGCAACGTGTGCCACACCGGCGCCCGCAGCTGCTTCAAGCCGGCATAACCCCAGTCCTCCAAGCCCAAGCCCTTCAAGCCCCAAGCCCTTCAAGCCGTTCAAGCCCTCCAAGCCCTTCCAGACCCCCAGACTCTTATGATCCTCAAACTCGGCATCCCCAAGGGTTCGCTCGAACAGGCCACCGTGCAACTGTTCCAGCGCGCCGGTTATCAACTGCTCGTCAGCTCGCGCTCGTACTTCCCCACCATCGACGACCCGGAGATCGAGTGCATGCTCATCCGCGCGCAGGAGATGGCGCGCTACGTCGCCGACGGCGTCATCGACGCCGGACTCACCGGCTTCGACTGGGTGCGCGAGCACGAGATCGGCCACCCTGAACAGGCGCCGTTGATTCCCGTCGCGGACCTCGTTTACTCGAAACAGAGTTACGGCAAGATCCGCTGGGTGCTGGCCGCGCCTGAAGACTCGCCGTTCAAGACGGCGAAAGACTTCGCCGGCAAGCGCATCGCCACCGAACTAGTACGCGTGACGCGGGACTACTTCGAGTCGCACGGTGTGAATGTGGACGTCGAGTTCTCGTGGGGCGCGACGGAAGTGAAGCCGCCCGTCCTCGCCGACGCCATCGTCGAAGCGACGGAGACCGGATCGACACTGCGCGCCAACCGGTTACGCATTCTCGACACCGTGCTCGAGTCCAACACGCAATTGGTGGCGAACGGCGCGGCGATGGCCGATGCGTGGAAGCGGACGAAGATCGAGAACATCGCGCTGCTGCTGAAGGCCGCCATCGAGGCGCAGGGACGCGTCGGATTGATGCTGAACGTGAAGACGACGGACCTGGCCGCGGTGCTGGGGTTGCTGCCGGCGTTGCAGCGACCGACGGTCAGTTCGCTGAGCGATCCGGAGTGGGTGGCGGTCAACACGATCCTCGAAGAGAAAACCGTGCGCGAGCTGATTCCGAAGCTGAAGGCGGCCGGCGGTCAGGGCATCGTCGA
>JADZCY010000195.1 GCA_020851325.1 Acidobacteriota bacterium
ATCGAGTAATGATTCGTATCGGGGATCTCGACGTGGCGCAGATGCGGAATCTTCGCCACCTTGTCCGCGACCGCGGCGACCGGCAGCAACGGTTGTGGCTGGTTCATCAGTCCGCGCGGCGCGGTCAGCAGCAGCATCGGCTGCGGCGTGCGATCGATCAGCGTGACCATGTGCGGCGCGAGCGGACCGCGCGCGTCTTCCTGCACGGCGACGGGATTCGCGCGCGCGTGCATTTCGCCCGGCGCGCCGGCGAGGTCGTAATCGACGTAGGCCTCGACGAACGCATTCCACGCCCCTGCATCCTGGAACGCGGGATGATTGCGCCAGAATTCGCGGTAGGCGGCGGCGTCGGCGAAGCGCATGTCGAGCCGCGCGAGTGCCGGCCCGAGCACGCCCTTGATGACCTGCTCGGGCGTCGCGCCGTCGCGCAGTGGCAGCGCGATGCCGCCGTCGACGAGGACCAGCCCGCGCACACGCGCCGGATGCCGGGCCGCGAATTCGAGCGCGATATAGGCGCCGAGCGAATGGCCGACGAGCACCGCCTCGTCGACGGCGTAATGATCGAGCAATGCCGCGAGATCGGCGACGTGGGCCGGCAGGCCGTAGGGCGGCGGCAGCGCGTTGCTGTGGCCGCGGCCACGCAGATCGGGCGCGTAGATCGTGTAGTCGCCGCCAAGGGCGTCGACGATGGACGGCCACGCGAGATGCGACGCCGTGATGCCGTGGATCGCGAGCAGCACCTCGGGGCCCCCCGCCCAGCGCGCGACCGTGTAATCGCCGCCGTCGCGCGTCAGCGTGTCTGTGTGTTTGATACGCGCCATCATCGCCTCCCGGCCTGCTGCGGAAAACGTCAGTGTAACGATGCCGTCCGACGTCGGCGACGTGCCGGGGTGGGCGGCGCGCCGACTGCGCGGCGCAGGCACAGACGTGCCCGCGCTGAAGCCGTTGTCCGCGACGGCGACGTGCGGGCCATAATGAGGCCATGAAACGGCTGCTCTTCGTCTGGCACAGCCGCACCGGCCACACCCGGCAGATGCTGGAGGCCGCGCTGCGCGGCGCGCGTGATCCCGCGATCACCGGCATCGACTGTGTCGTGCGCGATGCACTGGAGGCAACGCCGGAAGACGTGTGGGAGGCCGACGGCATCGTGCTCGGCACGCCGGAAAATTTCGGCTACATGTCGGGCGCGCTGAAAATGTTCTTCGAGCGCGTCTACCCGCCGTGTCTCGAGCGCACGCAGGGCAAGCCGTACGGCGTGTTCATCCGGGCCGGCAATGACGGGCGCGGCGCGCTCGCGAGCATCGAGCGCATCGTCACCGGCCTGCGCTGGAAGCAGGTCCTGCCCCCGGTCATCATCGCCGGCGACTTCGATCCCGCGCGCCTCGTCGACTGCGAGGAACTCGGTCAGACCTTCGCTGCCGGCCTTGAAGCCGGCGTGTTCTGAGCGGATGCAGGTCGCCGCCCGGTCTGCGGGGCGCATTCATGTCTTGATCTCGATCACGCCAACGACTGTTTCATTGCCGATGCGCCGTCGGCGCGTGTCCAACTGGGCAAGGGGGGAGCGAGGCGGCACTATAGTCGTGAAGAGCGGTCCATGACGGACTGCCAGGAGGAACGCCGACGATGCAAGACAACACCGCCCGCCTGACCTCCATCGAGCCGCCACCGCTGCCGCGCGACATTCGCAAGACCGGTCTCGATCCGGACTTCTGGTATCCCGTCGCGCGCAGCCTCGAAGTCAAACGCGGTAAAACCTGGGCCTGCGCCTTCGCCGGCGAGCCGATCGTGCTCGTGCGCGGCCGTGACGGGCGCGTGTTCGCACTCGAGGACCGCTGCGCGCATCGTCAGGTGCCGCTGAGCGCTGGCGTCGTCGAGGGCGACATCGTGCGCTGCGGCTATCACGGCTGGACCTACGACGCGAGCGGCAAGTGCACGAACGTGCCCTATCTGAGCGACTGCGGCACGCGGCCGAACAACGTCAGGAGCTATCCCTGCCGTGAGGCCTACGGGCTCGTCTTCGTATTTCCCGGCGACGCCGCACGCGCGGGCGACGTGCCGTTTCCCGCTGTGCCGTCGGCGAGCGATCCGAGCTACAAGACGCGGTATCTGAACCGCCGCGTCGGCTGTCATTACAGCTTCATGCACGAGAACCTGATGGACATGAACCATCAGTTCCTGCACCGGCGCCTGATGGGTGGCATCAAGACCATCTTTCTCGGTTCGCGCGTCGGCGACACGTGGGCCGAAGCGACCTACACCTTCAAGCGCAACAGCGGCAAGCAGCCGCTCGGCGAGCGGTTCATGATCAACCGCAGCGCCGAACCGGCGCAGGAAGGCGAGCGCGACCGGATGGTCGTGCGCACCGAGTATCCCTACCAGTCACTGAAGTTCTGGACCGCGGGCAGCGAACACCCGGCACTCGATCTGTGGAACTGCTACATCCCCGTCGATCGCGCGCAGCGCGTCAACCACACCTACGGGATGATCATGATCCGGCGCCCGTCGAAGGCCTTTCTGCTCGACCTGGCATGGCCGATCATCGTGTGGTTCACCAACAGCATCTTTGCCGAGGACCGCGTCATCTGCGAACTCGAACAAGCCGCCTTCGATGCGCAGGGCAAGGACTGCAACCAGGAGATCTTTCCCGCCATCCGCAATCTCCGCCGCGTCCTCGTCGAGAACGGACGGCCGATGTAGGGTGGAGTTGGGCTTTGCCACAGAGAACGCCGAGAAATACACCGAGAGAGTTTGCGCCGTCGCGAGAATCGGTGCGTGAACCTGGCGTCGTCGTCGCGGACGAGCCTCTGCTCAGCATCCCTGTTTTTCTCGGTGTTCTCGGCGGCAAAAAAAGGCCGACACGCCGCACGCATCATTCAAGACACCGTCTCGTCCATCGCGCGCAGGCGTGACGCGAGGAGTCTGAGCAGGCCCAGCGCGAAATACGGCGTCTGCGCGACGAGAAACAGAAAGCGTCGTTCATCGACGGCGACGAGTCGGCAGGCGGTGCGGGCGACGGCCTGCGCGCTGCGTGAGCGCGCTTCGACGAGAGCCATCTCGCCGAATATTTCGCCCGCCTTCAACCGCCACACCTGGTGCTCGTGGACACGGATGTCGACCTCGCCGTCGAGGATCACGTACAGACAATCGCCGGGATCGCCCTCGTTGAAGATCACGCTGCCGGCGTCGACGCCGTAGGCGCGATCGTCGTTGCGGAACATCGCGCCAAAATCGACGTTGACGTCGAGACTCATCGGTATTTCCTCGTCGA
>JADZCY010000196.1 GCA_020851325.1 Acidobacteriota bacterium
AGTGCCGTTTCGAGCTCCGCGCCCGGCGCCAGACGTCCGAACAGCTCCGTCATGCGGTGCACGCGGCCGTCCACCATCGTCGCGTCCATGTGGTGCGGGCTGGTGACGACGTTCGCGATGATCTCGGTATCGGCGGGGTACGGCACCGACGGCTGCAGCACGCCGATGATGGTGGCGGCGCGATCGCCGAGACGCACGGTCTTGCCGATCAGCGACGGATCGCTGTTGAGTGCGGTGCTCCAGAAGCGATGCGTCAGCACCACCACGCCGGCCGCCTGCGGCCCATCGTCCGTGGCGTCGATCAGCCGGCCCTGCACGGCGCTGAGCCCCATCACCGAGAAGTACGAGCCGCCGACCACACCGGCGCGCACCACGCGCGGTTCGCCGAGGCCGACGAGCGTGAACTCGATCGTCGAGAAGTCGCCGAAGCCGGTGAACGAGCGCACGCTGCTCTGCAGGTCGCGCAGTTCCGGCACCGAGAAGTTGACGTTCTCGACGCCGATGCCGGGTGCCGACTGGCGGATGTAGACCAGCCGGTCCTCGTCGCGATTGGCGAGCGGCTTCAGCAGCACGCCCTGCACCACGGTGAAGATCGCCGCGTTGGCGCCAATGCCAAGCGCGAGTGTGACGACAACAGTGAACACCAGCCCGCGGGCGCGGCTCAACGAGCGCGCGGCGAACTTCAGGTCGGTGAGAAAACTCATGGGGACTCCTCGATCACCGCTCGTGCCAGCGCCGGTACGCCCGGCGCACGTAGGCGAGTCTTTCGGCTCCGGTCGGGTAGCGTCGTGTGAACCAGCGCACCAGCGCCCGCACGTTCTCGCGCTCCTCGTCCGTGACCGGCGCGGAGAGATACGCGGCAGTCTCCTCGGCCGACAGTGTTCGTTCCTGCTCAGTCAACACCCGCGCCCGGACCCGATCGCGAGCGTCGCCGCTCATGTCTGGTCCCCGGTGTCGAGGAGTTCGAGCGATCGGATGTCCTCGAGATCTTTCGGCCGCGACGCGAAACGTTTGGTCAGGATCAGGTCCGCACGTGACGGGAGCACGACATCGACCGCGCTGGTCAACGCATGCGACCGGCGTCGATTCCAGACGTCCTCGAACGCGACCCGCAGGCCTTCGGTGGTCGGCACCGCGCGAGCTACCAGCACATCGACGTGCTCGTCGTTCTCCAGGGTGTAGCGTCCGCGAGCCCGAGCTTCGGTGGGCGTCCGCGACGGCGCCAGGTCGAACGGTGCCGCGGCCGCATTGAAGCGCTCGATGTCGTCGATATGAATCCAGAAATCGTAGTCAGCGGTGAGCACGGGCAGCCCCAACACGACCAGCGCGCGTCTGCCGATGAGCAACGCTCGCGCTTCGCTGTCCGCAATGGCGCGGAAGAACGCGACTTCGTCGAATTCTGTTCCCTTCATGCGACGGCCAGATTATAGCGGCCGAGCAGCTGTTGCCGCTCCGCGGACCCAGGGACGAAAGGCACTGACACTACCCATCCTCAGATGAGGTAGCTTGATGGCGTTCGAGAATGAAGCTTGTCCCAGCCGATCGAGTGTCGTTCACGTTCGTGGACGAGGCTCGGCGTGACGCCGATCTGGTTGTTCACAGGGACGAGATCATTCGGATCCTGCGGTCGCCGTCGAGCGCCGAAATCCAAGACTGGATTTGGAGCAATGTCGACCCCCTTGTGGCCGTCCCGACGTGAATCGACGGTATACATGCTCGCGAACGATCCGGCCCACGCCGATCGCGTGGCAGACCGCTCAGCTACCGGCGGACGCTTCACCGAGGAGCACCCCCGTGCAGCACCTTCGTGCCGCACCTTCGTGTCGCACCCCCGTGCCGCACCCTATTTCGGCGGTACCACCGGCACGAACTCCGGCAACACGTAGGCAAAGATCATCGAGATGATCCCCATGCAGATCATCAGCAGCACGCTGTGCTTGATGGTGAAACGGAACAGCCGGCTTTCATCCGCCGCGGTCATGCCCGTGGCGGCGACGGCCACCGCGATGCTCTGCACCGAGATCATCTTGCCCATGACGCCGGCGGCGGAGTTCACCGAGGCGGTGAGCACCGGGTTCAAGCCGAGCGTGTTGGCCGTGATCACCTGAAGGTTACCGAACAGCGCATTGGCCGAGGTGTCGCTGCCGGTGAGGAACACGCCGAGCCAGCCGACCACCGCGCTGAAGAATGGAAAGGCAACGCCGGAGGCGGCGAGCGCCAGGCCGAGCGTGGAGGTCATCCCCGAGTAGTTCATCAGGTAGGCGAGACCGAGCATCGACGCAATCGTCAGCATCGCGAACGACAACTGCTTGAACGTCGCCTTGTAGATGCCGACGAACTGCTTCGGCTTCACACCCAGCAGCAGCGCCGTGACGATGGTGGCGAGGAAGCAGGCGGTGCCCGACGCGCTCAGCCAGTTGAGCGTGAAGACCGCGGCGTAGGGCGCCGGCTCCGCCGTCACCGGCGGCACGCGCATGATGGCGTTGTGCAGGCCGGGCACCATCAGGCCATTGAGCCCCGTCGGCGCCTGCGGCAGGAACGACGGCATGATGCCGTGCGTGAACGCATCGAGCCGCGCCTTGATCGCCGGCTCGCCCCATGCCAGCACGAACACCACCAGCAGCATGTAGGGCAGCCACGCCATCATGATCTCGCCGCCCGTGTGCTTCATCGTCGTCAGCGACGCCGGCTGATCACCCTCGAGCCGCATGATGTTCGCCGGCTTCCACAGCTTCAGCACCGCCACCATCACGACGATGCAGGTGAGCGAGCTGAGGATGTCGGTGAGTTCCGGGCCCATGTAGTTCGAGACGAAGAACTGCATCGAGGCGAACGACACGCCGCAGGCGACAATCGCCGGCAGCACTTCGACCGCGCGCTTCCACCCCGCCATCACGACGATGAGGTAGCCGGGGATGATGATCGAGATCATCGCGCACAGGCGTCCGACCATCGCCGAGAGCGGCAGCACGGGCAGGCCCGTCACCGCCGCCAGCGTCGTCACCGGGATGCCGATCGATCCGAAGGCCACCGGCGCCGTGTTGGCGAGCAGGCAAATGCCGGCGGCGTAGAACGGATTGAAGCCAAGCCCCGCGAGCATCGCGCCCGACACCGCCACCGGCGCGCCGAAGCCGGCCGCGCCCTCGATGAACGCGCCGAAGGAGAAGGCGATGAACATCGCCTGCAGCCGGCGATCGTCGGTGAGGCTGCCGACCGAGTCCTTGATGACCTCGAACTTGCCCGTGTCCACCGCCAGGCGGTAGAGCATGATCGACGCGAAGACGATCCAGGCGATGGGGAAGATGCCGTAGGCAGCGCCGTAGATGGTGGAGATCAGCGCCAGCGACACCGGCATGCCGTAAGCGGCGACGGACACCACGAGCGCCGTACCGAGCGCCGCGAGCGCTGCTTTCCACGCCGGCGTGCGCCACACGCCCAGCATGAGGAACAGCACGACGATCGGCAGGGCGGCAACTGGCGTCGAGAGGGCCAGGCTGCCGCCCAGGGGTTCATAGTTGTGCTGCCACATTTGGTGCGGGGCTCCGGGTGGTGAGAGGGACGAGGCTGGGCTGAGGCGTTATAGCACAGCCGCGCACCCTCTTTGCGCCCTTCGCGTTAGCCGGCCCTGAGCGAAGTCGCCCCTCGACGGATGCTCAGGGGCGACGGCGGGTCAGCGCGTGCGCAGTGCGGTCTCACCGCGCACGCCGGGCTGTCAGTTGCTGCCGCCCGAGGCGATGAGGAACGGCTCGATCTCGGTCATCATCGCGTCGGTGCGATAGAACGTGTCGGAGTAGCTCAGGCCGCTCACCTGCTTCATCGTCACTTTCGTGCCGGCCAGCTTGCCCTCGTAGGGCTTGGCGTTCTCGAGCGCGCCGGTGTCGGCGCTGCCGATCAGCCACAGCGTCGTCGCCTTGATCTCGGTGGGTTCCACCGGCGGGTATTCCGCCAGCGCGCCGAGCGCCAGCGCCGAGCGGGCGATGCCGTTGTTCCAGGCGTCCCGATCGCCGGGGCTGAGCTTCTTGACGTCGAACGTGCCCGCCTTCTGCTGCTCGAGCAGCGGCTGCCACTTGGCGCGCATCGACAGCATCGCTTCCTTCACCGCGCCGGAGACGGTGGGGCCCATGTCGGCGCTGATGATCACCGCCGAGATGACGCGGTCCGACTGCACGGCCAGGTAGCGCGCGATGGTGCCGCCGTGGCCGAAGCCGACGAGTTGAAAGCGCGGCGCGCCGGCGGCATCCGCCACCGCGAGCACATCCGCGATCACGCGGTCGAGGGCGTAGCCTTCCGCCGTTTCGGGGCGTCCGCTCTCGCCGCTGCCGCGCATGTCCATGCTGATCACGGTGAAGCGCTTGGCCAGCCGTTCCGTGTAGCCGCGCTCGGCCCACGACTTGCGAGTTTGCCCGCCGCCGTGAAGCAGCAGGACCGGTGGACCGCTCCCTGTCTTTTCGTAGGCGATCACCGTGCCGTCGGCAGCTTTGATGGTTGGTGTCTTCGCCGCCGGAGCGGCCGCGGCGGCTGGTGCGGTCGCGGCGCCTGCCGCTGGTGCGGCCGGCTTCTGTGTCGTGGCCGGTGCGGTGGCGGCCGGTGCGGCGGCGGTGGTGGCGGGGGGCGTCTGTGTCGCCTGCGCGCACGCAGACGCCAGAGAAACCAGCAGCAGGCCGGCGGCAGCGCGGCCACGCGCGGGAGTCAAGACAGGTGTCGTGTTCATGATCGGTCCTTGATATCACAAAGAGCACGTCTGGAGGACTGGAGGACTGGAGGGCTTGGAAGGCTTGAAGGGCTTGGGGCTTGAACGGTTTGAAGGGTTTGCTCCTCTTGATGCCCCCACCGCTGCGCCGGAGCGCGAAGCGCGCAGGCGAGCGGTCCCAGCATCCTACCGCGGCGAAGCCGCGGTCCTTCTGGCGTTGATGCTGTGTGGCCGTGACACAATCGGCGCGTGCGCGCGCTCCGTACCATCACCGTCACTCGCTATGTCACGCCGCTGCGCGAAGGCGGATCCCTCCCGGCCATCGTCGAGGCTGATGACGATGGATTGTACGTGCTCAAGTTCCGCTGTGCTGGCCAGGGGCCGCGGGCGCTCATTGCCGAACTCGTCGCCGGTGAACTGGCGCGTGCCCTCGGGCTGCCGGTTCCGGAGGTGGTGTTTGCCGAGCTGCCACGCGATCTCGCGCGTACGGAACCCGACCCCGAGATTCATCAGCTCATACACGACAGCGCCGGTCTGAATCTCGCGCTCGATTACCTTCCCGGTTCGATCACCTTCGACCCGCTGGTGCATCCGCTGGACGCGACGCTGGCCGCGCGCATCCTGTGGTTCGACGCGCTCGTCAGCAACGTCGATCGCACCGCGCGCAACACCAACCTGCTGATGTGGCACCGTCAGCCGTGGTTGATCGACCACGGCGCGTCGCTCTACTTCCATCACGCGCCGGGCTGGACCGAGGAGCCGCAGCGGGCCGCGGATCCGTTCCCGATGATCGCGCAGCATGTGTTGCGTTCGCGCAGTTCGCGCCTCGCCGATGTGGACGAAGAGATGTCCGCGCTCGTCACGCCCGACCTCGTCCGCGAGTTGATCGCGTTGATACCGGAGAGCTGGCTGGCTGTCGATGGTGCGCCCGATGCCGGCGTTCTGCGCGCCGCCTACGAGCGCTACCTGCTGGCGCGTGTTGCACCGCCGCGTCCGTGGGTGGAGGAGGCGCGCCGTGTCGGCTGAGTGGACCTACGACTACGCCCTCATCCGCGTCGTCCCGCGCGTCGAACGCGGCGAGCAGATCAACGTCGGCGTGATCCTGTCGTGCGTGGACGCGGATTTCCTGCAGTGTCGAATCGATCTGGACGAAACACGGCTGCGCGCGCTGGACCCCGGCATCGATATGGACGGCATTCGCGACGCGCTGGCGATTGTGCCGGTGGTGTGCGCCGGCGGCGCCGCGGCCGGGCCGATTGGCCAGTTGCCGCCGCGCGGCCGCTTCCGCTGGCTGGTGTCGCCGCGCAGCACCATCATCCAGATGTCGCCGGTGCACACGGGCCGGACGAGCGATCCGGCCGGCACGCTCGATCGCCTGCTCGAAACGATGGTGAGAACGAAGGTCCTAGGTCCTAAGTCCTAGGTCCTAAGTCCTAGGTCCTAGGAAAATACTTCTGATCACGGTCTTGCTTTCGTGGGCAAGGGTTCCTGCCTAAGACCTAGGACCTAAGACCTAAGTCCTAGGTCCTAAGTCCTAGGTCCTAGGAAAACACTTCTGATCACGGTCCTGTTTTCGTGGACAAGGGTTCCTGCCTGAGACCTAAGACTTAGGACCTAGGTCCTGGGTCCTGTCCGCAATCCCCGTCGCATCGAGCCGTTCGATGCGCGTGGACTCGTCGCGCATCAGGCGGGCGAACGCGGTGACCAGCGCCGGGTCGAACTCGCGGCGCGTGATGTCTTCGAGATAGGCGAGCGTCTGCGTGACCGGCCACGCTTCGCGATACGGCCGGCGCGTGCTGAGCGCGTCGAACACGTCGCACACGTGCACGAGGCGGCTGCCGAGCGCGCAGTCGCGGTGATAGTGCAGCGACGGATAGCCGCCGCCGTCGATGCGGATGTGATGCTCGTAGGCCACCACCGCCGCCAGTTCGAGGTCGGCATCGCCGTGCAGGATGATGCGCGCACCGTCCACGGGGTGTCGCTGCATCAGCGCCATCTCCTCTGGTGACAACCGGCCCGGCTTCACCAGCACCGCGTGCGGAATGCGCGTCTTGCCAACGTCGTGCAGCAGACCGGAGACGCCGACGGCGCGCACTTCGGTGGCCGTCAGCCCGAGCGTTTCGGCCAGCGCCATCGACAGCACGGCGACGTTGAGCGAGTGCGTGGTCGTGTATTGGTCGAACTCCTTCAGCTGCAGCAGCGGCAGCAGCATGCCGGCGTCGAGGTGCATGGCCACGGCCAGCGAACGCACGACCGACTCGGCCTCGAGCAGCGGCAGCGCCCGTCCGGCGCTGACCTCCTCGTGAATCCACGTCAGCGTCTCGACCTCGGCCGTCAGATCCGTTGCCGCGCCACCACTGCCACTGCCGCCGCCGGCGCCAAATCCCCAACCACCGATACCGCCGCCGGTGCCGTCACCGGTGCCGGTGCCGCTGCCTGCCGCTACGCTGACCGCGCCGAAGCGCACGCCGAGATCGCGCATCTGCCGGCGGTCCGACGATTCCACCGGCGCCGGGAACAGATGCAGCTGCAACTCCTGCAGCAACCCTTCGAACTCGTCGCGGTTGATCGAGCGCGAGAACTCGAGACGACCGATGCCGGCATCGGCCAGGCGCGTCGACCATTCCCAGTTGCGCAGGTCGGCCACGCGCTCGCGTCCGGCGATGACCTCGCCTTCGAGGAACGTGAACGCCGGCGGCGCCTCGGCCGTCGACAGTTCGAGCAGCGCGTCGTAGGCGTTATCGGCCAGTCGCTCGCGCGACGGATGGCCCTCTGGATAGAGCGTCATCACCGACAACGCCTGCCCGAGGGCCTGAAGGAAACGGACCGGATCGTTCACGATGATCCTCCGGCGGCCTGACGCACGTCCACGTGCGTCGAGCCTCGTGCCAGTGTGAGCAGCCGCTGCGCCAGCGCCTCGTCCGGCTGGTGTGTCGCCAGGCTGCGCAGCGCCGCCAGCATCGTCGGCGACGTGGCCGCCAGGCGACGGCGGCCGAAGAACGATCGCCCGCCGTCGACCAGCCGCGTCAGGGCGGCGACCGCCGCCGGCTGCGTCGATCGATCGAGCGCGGCAATCGCTTGCAGGCGCACTTCATCCGGCAGCGACGTGTCGTGCGCGATGGCGCCGACGCGCCGCAACACGTCGCCGGCGAGATCGCCGGTGAGCGCCGCCAGCCCGAGCCCGATGATGCGCGGATAGGTGTCGTGCAGCGCCGCGCGCAGCGCGCTCGTGCGATCCTCGGGCCGCGACAGCGCCAGCCGCACCGCTTCCACACGCACGCGTCGATCGTCGTGCGCCAGCCATGCGGTGATCGAAAAGCCCTCGGGCACGCGATGTCTCCGCTCGAGCAGCCACAGCATGTTGCGCTGCACGTGCCACCGTGGATCCTTCAGACGCTCGACGACGGCGGCGGAGATATCGAGCGGCGTCTCGGCCAGCCGATCGAGCAGACGACGACGAGTGGTGCGATTGTCGGCATCGGCAAGCGCGTCGAAGATCGGGTCGACGGCAGCGGTGGTCATGGTCGGCAGCAGCCGATCGAGCGTCGCGAAGTCGACTGGCTCGCGGCGCAACAGGCGCGCGAGGGCATCGGGCGCCTGGAGTCGTCCCCGCAGCGCGTCGGTGGCGGGTGTGGACGGTGCGGTTTCGAGCAGCGTGACGAGCGACGCCACCTCGCCGCGATCGATCAGGCGCGTCACGGCGCGATCCGCCAGCGGGCCGAACTCGCCCACCTCGAGACTCATCTGGATGAGCCGCACCGACGGGTCCAGTTCCCGTGCGGTGTCATCGGCCGTCGCCTCCGCCGACCGCGGCGACGACGACAGTTCGTGCAGCAGGCGTCCGTACTGCTCGGGATTGGGATCTTCGAACGTCCAGTCCGAGAGCAGTTGCGACACCTGCGTGCGCAGGTCGTGATCGGCGCGGGCGCGCGCCGCCGCCGGTCCCTGTTCCGCCTGCGCGGTCAGCTTGGTGAGCATGCGCAGCAGGCCGTGCGAAATGGTTTCGCCCGACGTGTCGGCCGCGGCCTTCAGGATGTCGAGCACGGCGCCGACGTGCAGTCCGCGCACGGCGTCGGCGACGAATCGTGTGGAGGTGCCGCCGCGCTGTCCCACCGCCATCAGATGGCCGAGCGTGCCGGGCGCGAG
>JADZCY010000197.1 GCA_020851325.1 Acidobacteriota bacterium
GGTCCTAGGTCTTAGGCAAAAGCCCTTGTCACGATCCCTGAATTCCGTGAGCAAAGCTTCCTGTCGCGGTTCTGTCTTCCGTGGACAAGAGTTATTGCCTAGGACTTAGGACCTAGGACTTAGGACCGAGGTCTTAGGTCCTAGGCAAGGGCGCTTGTCACGGTCCCGTCGGCCGTGGGCAAGGGTTCCTGTCGCGGTCCTGTCTTCCGTGGACAAGGGTTGTTTACCTAGGACCTAGGACTTAGGTCTTAGGTCCTAGGTCCTAGGTCTTAGGTCTTAGGTCTTAGGCAAAAGCCCTTGTCACGATCCGGTATTCCGTGGGCAAGGGTTTTTGCCTAGGACCTAAGACTTAGGACCTAAGACCTTCTGTTATTTCCGTGACGCGAGGTACTCGGCCAGCGCTTCGATCTGCGCGCCGGTGAGCTTGTCCTTGAACGTCGGCATCGACGAGTCGCCGTAGACGAGCGAGGCGTCTTCGATGACCTCGCGGATGCCGGCGGCGTCGCGACGGCTGCCGACTTCGGTGAGGTCCGGACCGACGGTGCCGCCCTCGCCCGAGATGCGGTGGCAGTTGACGCAGGCGCTGGCGTAAGTGACGGCGGCCAGTTGCAGCGACGGCGACAACGCCGGCGGCGCGATGCCGGCATGACTCCGCCGCAGATACGCCACCACCGCCTGCGCGCCGAAACGGCCCATCAGGTTGCGCGGCGCACGATCCTCCGCCGTGCGCACGCCGGGCGCGATGGCGACGGGATCGATCATGTGATTGAGCAGCCACTCCTCGTCGCGACGCAGGCTCGTCGACTCGAGCGGCGCCGCCGGTCCGCCGGACACATGGCAGCGGCGGCAGGCGCTGTTCTCCCCCGTCGCCAGTTCGAGTCCGGCAATCGGCAACAGCCCCCAGTCCGCGGCGCTCTTGCCCTCCGGCCGATCCTGCAGCCCCAGCACCGTCAACCCGATGATGCCGAGCGACAGCAGGCCCATGCCGATGGTGAACGGCATGCGCGCGCGCGCCCAGGGACGACGTTCCGGATGGCGATCGAGAAACGGCAGCAGCGCCAGGAAGCCGACCGCCGCGCCCGGAATGAGCTGCGTCGCCACCGGCTCGAGCGGCCCGGGGAAGTACTTCAGCATCTGGAACAGCGACAGGAAGTACCACTCGGGACGCGGGATGTAATTGGAGTCGGCCGGGTTGGCCACTTCATCGAGCGGCGCGCGGACCAGCAGCACCATCGTGATGAGCGACGCGAAGACCACCGCCATCACCACCGTGTCCTTCATCACGTGCCACGGGAAGAACGCCGTCGGCGGACCCGGCTTCGGCGTGATCGGCCCCGAGATCCCGTGCCGCCGCATCAGGTAGATGTGCGTGACGACGAACAGAATCAGCGTCGCCGGCAGCAGGAACACGTGCGCGACGTACCACCGGCCCAGCGTCAGCGCGCCGAGTTCGGGACCGCCCCGGAGGATGTTCGCCAGGAACTCCCCGGCCACCGGCGTGCTCCGCGCCACGGCAATCGTCACCGTCGTTGCCCAGTAGGCCTTCTGGTCCCACGGCAGCAGATAGCCGCTCAGCGAGAATCCCAGGATGATCAGGAAAGCGACCAGCCCGGTGAGCCACGTCACCTCGCGCGGCGCCTTGTAGGAGCCGAGCGCGAAGACGCGCATCATGTGGACGGCGGTGCCGACAACGAGGAAGCTGGCGCCCCAGACGTGCAGGCCGCGCGCCATCCAGCCCATGGGCAGGCCGCGCATGATGAACTGCACGCTGTCGTAGGCGAGCGCCGGCGACGGCACGTAGTACATCGCCAGCACGACACCCGACACGAACTGGATGCCGAGCAGCAGCGACACCACGCTGCCGGTCGTGAACGCCCAGCCGGTGCCGGGCGGAACGGGTTCGTCGAGAAGGTGCGCGAGACCGTTGCGATAACCGGTCCGCGCCTGCAGCCAGTCGAGCAGCCGCGTGAACACGCCTACACCTGCACCATCACGCGGGATCCGTCCATTCGTGTCGGCAATTCGGCCAGCGGATGCGGCGGCGGGCCGGCGACGACGTTGCCCTGCAGGTCGTAGATGCCGCCATGGCAGGGACACTCGATGTTGCGCGCCTCGGCGTTGTAGCGCGTGCGGCAACCGAGGTGCGTGCAGGTGGAGTCGAGCGCGCGCACCTGGTCGCCGTTCTTCACCAGGAAGACGACGCGGCGATCGACGACTTCCGTCGCCCCGTCCTGACGCGCCACGCGGAGCGTGACGGCCACCGGTTCGCCATCGTTCAGCGCCGCCGTGTCAGCGGCACTGAGCCACAGACTCTTGCGCTTGGCCAGGCTGGGCGACAGCACGGCATTGCCGAGGATGAAAGCCAGGGTGGCACCAATCGTGGCGTGGACGCCCTGAATGATGCGCACGAGGAACGTGCGTCGCGGTGTATTCGGCGCCTGCGAAAGAGGCGCCGGCGAATCGGACATCGGACCCTCCGTGGGTTCTGAGCGGACCGCCGGCGCGAACGGGCGACGCTCGTGAAGCGTGCAGTATACGAAAGGCCCGTTCTGTCGTGAGGCAACTTCTTGTCTCCGGCCGTCGGTTGTTGTCTTCGGGTACAACGGCGGTCCGGCGTCATCTGCTCCTATATTTAAAGGGTGCTGGAGGCGGTCCCCCCGATCCACATTTTCGTTGGCGACGATGCCGCGGCGACGCGACGCGCGGCGCTCGCCTGCCGTGACGGCCTCGCGGCCACGCCGTCTGCCGTCGTCGTCGAGGCGCCGCCCGCCGCCACGTGGCCATTCCTCCATCCATTGATGGCGCTGCCGCCGGGACCGGTGGTGGTGTGGGCCGAATCGGCGGAGCTGGCCTGCGACGTCACGCAGCCGCCGCACACGCGGCTGGTGACCACGCAGCCGCAATACCTGTTCACGGCGTGGGAAGCGCTGCTCGAGCAGCACGGCGGCGCGGTGCTCGTCGCCACCGCGCGCGCCGACACCTTCGCGCGTCACGGCAACGACGTCGTCCGCCGGCGCGGCGTGTTCGGACGGATGGCCGTGCACGTCGTCAACGGCGACGCGTCGGTTGACGCGGCACCGGTGATCACGGACGACGCGGCGGCCCTGCGACAGCCGACGCCGGTCGATCGCCTGCACGCGATGCTCGCGGTGCTGGCCGCGGGACGCACCGCGCCGCGCCTGGTGGCCACCGCCAGCGTCTGCCAGGAAGTGAACGACCTCGACGCCGCCGCGCGCGATCTGGACGAGGCGATTGCCCTGGCGCCGGAATGGGCGGCCGCGCACTTCGAACGCGGCAAGGTATGGCTGCGGCGTGACGACATGACCGAAGCGGCGCGCGCGTTCCAGGCCGCCGCGGATCGCCTGCCGCGCTTCACCTCGGCGTGGGGCAACCTCGGCGCCACGCTCGGCGAACTCGATCGCCCGGACGAAGCGCTGGCCGCCTTCGAGCGCCAGCGCGCGCTCGATCCCGACAGCCCGCAGGCCGTCAACAACGTCGGCGTCGTCAGCCGCGAACTCGGACGGCTGGGCGACGCCGAGGCGGCCTTCCGCCGTGTGATCGCGCTCGAGCCAGACCTCGCGTTTGGCCATTACAATCTCGGACACACGTTGTTTCTGCAGGGGCGCTATCACGCGGCCGCCACGGCGTATAGCCAGGGGCAGGCGCGCGATCCGGAACGCAACCCGGTGCAGCGGACACGGCTGGCGCTGTGCCGGCTGGCGACCGGCGACAGTGGCGGCGCCCTCGACGAACTGCGTCGCGCCGCGGCGGCGCTGCCGGCGGAGTATCGGCGGCAGGTGCTGGGCGACACGAGCGCCGTGCTGTGGGCGCTGGTGACGCAGAAGCCCGACTTGTCGGGATGGCAGGCGATGCACGAGTGGCTGCAGGGCGAACTCGCCCGGCTCGGTTGAAGGAGGCGTATGAGCGTCGGCACACGACCCAATTCGCTCGGACACATCCTCGTCGATCGCGGACTCCGCCTCGCCGCCGGCCTGGCCATCGTCGTCACCATCCCGGTGGCGGTGCTGTTCTACTTCCAGTTCCGATCGCTGAACGACCTCGAGAACACGTCGGCCGTCGTGCTGCGCCAATTGAGCAGCGACACCGCCGAGAGCATGGCGCGGGCGATCGAGACGGCGCTGAAGCGGCCGCACATCGGCGTGCTGCTCGGCGTGCCGCAGGCCCGCATGGAGCCGCCGGATGCCGACTTCATCGCCCCGCTCTTCGTCGAAGGCTTCGAGGAGAGCCCGTTCATCGACGCCTTCTTCATCTGGACGGCCGACGCCGGCGACTCACCGCTCGGCGGACGCTGGATGGTGTTCGATCGCCAGAGCGCGCAGGCGTCCGGGCCGCCGGCCAATCGTTTCCGCGAAGTGCCGGCCATCACCGATCGCCTGCTGCCGCAGATGCGCGAACTCTCCGAGCGCCGGCGCGCCATCGTCGCGTTCTCCGACACCCTCGACGGGCATCGCTACTACATCCAGGCGCAGCTGCGCTGGGCGTCGCCGGCGCGCGAGCGACTGACCAGCCTGGTGGCGTTTGCCGTCGACGCCGAGCGGTTGCGGCAGGAGTATTTCCCGCAGCTCCTGGCGGCGCGCCTGCGATCGCTGCAGCAGCCGAGCAGCTTCCCGCCGCTGGGCGTCATGCTCGCCGACGATCAGGAACGCGTCGTCGTGCGGGCGCACGGCGAGGACGATCACTACGTCGACACGCGCGCGTTCCCGCTGGTGTTCTTCGACAAGGAACTGCTGGAGTTCGCGGCCCCGTACGAAGCGCATCGCGAGACGTGGCAACTGCGCACCAGCTACGGCGCCGCCACCATTCCGGAGATCGTCAGCGCCAGCACGCGGCCGCAGCGCACGCTGATGGTGCTCGTCGCGCTGGTGATGGGCGTCGGCGTGTTCCTGATTGCCGGGGCCGCGGCGCGCGAAGTACGGCTGGCGGAACTCAAGTCGAACTTCGTTGCCTCGGTGTCGCACGACCTGAAGACGCCGCTGGCTCTCATCCAGTTGTTTGCCGAAACGCTGGAACTCGGCCGCGTCCGCAGCGCCGATCGCGCGCAGGAGTACTACGGCATCATCAACGGCGAGGCCAAGAAGCTGACGCGCCTCATCGAGAACATCCTCGACTTCTCACGGATGGAAGCCGGGCTGCGGCCGTATACACTGGCGCCGGCCGACATCGGGGCGCTGACGGGGCGCGTTGTCGCGCTGATGGAGCCACAGTTCAAGCAGGGGCAGTTCACGGTGACGACCACGATCGAGCCTGGACTGCCGGTGGTGGACGCCGACGCGGTGGCGGTGGAACGCGCCATCGAGAACCTGCTGACCAACGCGCTGAAGTACTCCGGCGACACGCGCCGGATCGAAGTGGACGTGTATGGCGGTCGCGACGAGGTGGTGCTCCGCGTCCGCGATCACGGCATCGGCATTCCGCGCCGCGAGCTGCGGCGCATCTTCCGGAAGTTCTACCGCGTCCACCAGGAACTGGGCGGCGGACCGCAGGGCACCGGTCTGGGTCTGGCCATCGTCGAGCACACGATGCGCGGACACGGTGGCCATGTTGACGTGACGAGCGAGCCGGGCGACGGCAGCGCGTTCACTTTGCATTTCCCGGCCCGCGCCGGGCTCGAGAACGAGGGAGTGGTCGATGAAGCGGATACTGGTGATCGAGGACGAGCCGCAGATGCTGCTCGGTCTGCGTGACAATCTGGAACTCGAAGGCTACGAAGTGCAGACCGCATCGGACGGCGAGGAAGGGTTGGCAAAGGCCGCCAGTTTCGCGCCGGACCTGGTCATCCTCGACGTGATGCTGCCGCGCAAGGGCGGCTTCGACGTCTGCCGCGATCTGCGCGCGCGTTCGATTTCGACGCCGATTGTCATGCTGACGGCGCGTTCGGCCGAGACCGACAAGGTGCTCGGCCTCGAGCTGGGCGCCGACGATTACGTCACCAAGCCGTTCTCGATCACCGAGCTGCTGGCGCGCGTCCGCGCCGTGCTCCGCCGCACCAGCACGCAGCGCCCGGCCACCGACACGGTCCGCATCGGCGAGATCGAGATTGATTTCAAGCTCCACCAGGCGCGCCGCGGCAAGGCGCGCATCGAGTTCACGGCGCGGGAGTTCGAACTGCTGCGCTATTTCGTGCAGCACACCGGCCAGGTGGTGACGCGCGAGCAGATCCTCAACGAGGTGTGGGGCTACGAGGAATTCCCGACCACCCGGACCATCGACAACTTCGTCGCCAAGCTCCGGCAGAAGATTGAACGGGCGCCGCACGCCCCTGAACACATCCTGACGATTCACGGCTCCGGCTACAAGTTCGTCGGGTAGAATCGGCCCATCCATGGACGCCAAGAGCCTGCTCATCGTCGCGCTCATCGTGATCGCGATTGCCTTCCACGCCTTCTGGTACTCGGCCGTCAAGCGGCGCCGCGAGGCCGAGGGAAAGACGGCCGCGCCGATCAAGCCGACGCCGCTGGCGCTGGGCATCGGCTTTGTCGCCAACTTCTTCGACACCCTCGGCATCGGCTCGTACGCCACGACCACCTCGATGCTGAAGCTGAAGAACGTGATCCCGGACGAGAAGATCCCCGGCACGCTCAACGTCGGCTACGTCATGTCGACGGTGGTGCAGGCGGTGATCTTCATGACCATCGTCGAAGTGGATTTCACGACGCTCGTCAGCATCATTGCCGCCGCCGTGCTCGGCGCGTGGCTGGGCGCCGGTGTCGTGGCCGGGCTGCCGCGCCGCAAGGTGCAGATCGGCATGGGCACCGCCCTGCTCGGCGCTGCCGCGCTGATGATCATCTCGCTGAGCGGGATGGGCCCGGCCCCCGGCGAAGCGCTCGGCCTGACCGGCGGCAAGCTCGGCATCGCCGTCGGCTGCTCGGTCGTCCTCGGCGCGCTGATGATGCTCGGCATCGGCTTCTACGCGCCGTGCCTCATCATGATCAGCCTGCTCGGCATGAACCCGCTCGTCTCGTATCCGATCATGATGGGCGCCTGCGCGTTCCTGATGCCGTCGGGCAGCGTGCAGTTCATCCGCAAGAACAGCTACGACCTGCGAACGGCCGTCGCCTTCCTCGTCGGCGGCCCGCTCGCCGTGCTCGTCGCCGCACCGCTCGTCGGCGCCATCCCGCTGTTCTGGCTGCGCATCCTCGTCCTCGTCGTCGTCCTCTATACGTCGGTGCGCATGCTGATGGCCGCCTTCGCCGAGAAGGGAGCCGGCGCGGGCGCGACAGCCGACATGGCCTCGGCCTGACACCGTGAACGCCAACCGCCGGCGTCAGCACGTTCGGCATGCTCGCGGTCCGGCCCTGCGCCGGCAGCCGTGAGCGCGCGCCCCGATCCCGACTGGGACACCGTCAAGCGGCTGTTCCACGACGCCAGCGCGCTCGACGGCGCCGACCGTCACGCGTTCCTCACGCGGGCCTGCGCCAGCGATCCCGACCTGCGGCACGAAGTCGAGTCGCTGCTGGACGTGCAGACAATCGACTTCCTCGAAACGCCGGCGCTGGCCGTCGAAGCCGAAGACGCGGCGCCGCGCACCATCGGTCCGTACCACACCATCTCCGAACTCGGCCGCGGCGGCATGGGCAAGGTCTACCTGGCCGTGCGTGCCGACGATGCGTATCAGAAGCGCGTCGCGGTCAAGCTGGTGAAGCGCGGCACCGACACCGACGAGATCGTCCAGCGCTTCCGCCTCGAGCGCCAGACGCTGGCCCGCCTCGATCATCCCAACATCGCGCGCATCGTCGACGGCGGGACGACCTCCGATGGCCGGCCGTACTTCGTCATGGACTACGTCGACGGCGTGCCGATCGACGTCTTCTGCGATTCGGCGCGGATGTCGGTGGAAGCGCGGCTCGACCTGTTCCGCGTCGTCTGCCACTCGGTGCAGTACGCACATCAGAACCTCGTCATCCATCGCGACATCAAGCCCGCCAACATCATGGTGACCAGGGACGGCCAGCCGAAGCTGCTCGACTTCGGCGTCGCCAAGGTGCTGACCGGCGACGTGCACGAGGACTCGTCGCAGATGACGCGGCTGCCCGATCGGCGCATCACCCTCAGCCACGCCAGTCCCGAGCAGGTGCGCGATCAGGTGGTGACGACCAGCACCGACATCTACTCGCTGGGCGTGCTGCTCTATCAACTGCTGTGTGGCGCCAAGCCGTACGAAACCGCCGGCGTCAGCAACGAAGCGGCGGTGCGAGCGATCTGCGAGATCGATCCGGAGCCGCCGTCGGAACGGATCAAGCCGCGTGGACGTGAACGCCGCGATGCCGACCACCAGCAGTGGGTCGAGGAAGCGGCCGCCAACCGCGGCACCTCGCCCACCACGCTGGCCTGGCAGCTCCGCGGCGATCTCGATCGCATCGTCCTCACGGCGTTGCGCAAGGAGCCGGCCCGTCGTTACGTGTCGGTGCAGCAGTTCTCAGAAGACATCCAGCGCCATCTTCGCGGGCTGCCCGTGCAGGCACGCGGCGATTCCATCGGCTACCGCGCGTCGACATTCGTCAGGCGGCATCCGCTGGGCATGACCGCGGTATCCGTGGCGGCAATCGCGCTCATCCTCGGTTCGGCGGCAACGCTGTGGCAGGCCAGCGAGGCCGCAGAGAAGGCACGGCTGGCGGATCGCCGTTTCCAGGACGTGCGCCAGCTCGCCAACGCGTTCATCTTCGAGGTGCACGACGCCATCGCCAACCTGCCTGGCAGTACCGCCGCGCGCGAGCTGCTGGTGCGTCGCGCACTCAGCTACGTCGACAGCCTCGCCGCCGAGTCGACCGCCGACACGCAACTGCAGCTCGAGCTTGCGTCGGCCTACGAACGCATCGGCGACGTGCAGGGCAATCCAACCAACGCCAACCTCGGCGACATTCCGGCCGCGCGCGCCAGCTACGAGAAGGCGCTGGCGGTTGCCGGCCGCGTCGCCGCCGCCGACAACAGCAGCGCCGTGCGGCGTCTGCGCGCCCGGCTGATGCAGCGCACGGCGGATCTGCTCGCCTTCTCCGGTCAGACTCCCGAAGCGGTGACGATGATGCGTCAGGCCGGCGAGCTCTATGCGGCCGAGATGGCCGGCGCGCCCGGCGACAGTCTCACGCGCCTGGCGTCAGCGGTGTCCTCCATCAAGCTCGGTGACGTGCTCGGCAATCCCGACTTTCCCAACACCGGCGATGCCGACGGCGCGCGACGCGAGTACGAGCGCGCGCTGCCGCTCATCGAAGGCCTGCCGAACGAACAGTCCGAGGCACGACTCCGCTATCTCGGCCTCATCCACGAGCGACTGGGGCGCATGCGCGAAGCGGCGGGCTCCTACGCCGAGGCACTCGATCATTACCGCGCCTCGCTCGACCATCGCCTGGCGTTTGCCGCGCAGCATGCGGCCGATGCCGACGGGCAGCGCAACGTCGGTATCGCGCACGAGAAGATCGCCGGCGTCCTCGCCGCGTCGGGTGATGCCACTGGCGCACTGGCGAGCTATCGCACCGCGCTCGCGCAGTATCAGCTGCTGCACGAAGCCGATCCGGCCAACGCGCAAGCGACGCGCACGCTGTTGATCGGACACGAGCACGTCGGCGACGCGCTGGCCGCCAGCGGCGAGATCCGCCCTGCGCTCGACGCCTACACTGCCGCCGTCGGGCTGGCGACGACGCTGCTGCGGCGCGCGCCCGGCAACGTGCAGGTGCTGGAGGATCGGGCGCGGCTCTATCTCGATCTCGCCCGCACCGCGGCGGGGACGACGCCGGAGCAGTCGTGCGAGTGGGCCGAGCGCAGCGTCCAGGATCAACGGCGGCTGACGTCGCTGGGACGTCATGCCACCGCGCTCGTGGCCGATGACGCGCGGAGGCTGGTCGCCGCCTGCCGTTCAGCGGGATAATGCGGCAACGCGCATGGACACTCCCCCGGCCGGCGACGTCACGACACTGCTCCGCGATCTCACCAACGGCCGCCGCGAAGTGCTGCCGGCACTGCTGCCGCTGATCTACGCGGAACTGCGGCGGGTCGCCGCCGCGCACCTCCGTCGCGAGCGGCGCGATCACACGCTGCAGGCCACCGCGCTCGTGCACGAGGCCTACCTGCGGCTCGTCGATCAGCGGCAGGTGCAATGGCAGAACCGCGCCCACTTCCTCGCCGTCGCCGCGCAGGCGATGCGGCGCATCCTCGTCGATCACGCACGCGCCCGCAGCGCCGCCAAGCGTGGCAACGCCGAGGTGCACATGCAGATCGAAGATGCGCACATCACCGTCGACGGTCCGTCACTCGATATCGTGGCGCTCGACAACGCGCTGACCCGGCTGGCCGCGCACGACGCGCGGCAGGTGCAGGTGGTGGAACTGCGATTCTTCGGAGGGCTCTCCGTCGAAGAAGCCGCGGAAGTGCTCGGCGTCTCGGCGGCTACGGTCAAGCGGGAGTGGAGCTTCGCGAAAGCGTGGCTGCGCAGGGAATTGTCGGAGAAGGACTAGGAGATGACGAATCTGGTGAGCTGGTGATGTGGTGATCTGGTGATCAAGCTGGAGATCTGGTGAGGTGGCGATCTATCGGGTGAGGTGGCGATCTATCGGGTGAGGTGGTTCGATCTGCTCCCTGCTTCCTGCTTAGAGTTCCTCCCGGAACGCGCGGACGGGATCGACCGTGGCGGCGCGGCGGGCGGGGAGATAGATCGCGACGAGGCTGACGGCGACGAGTACCGCGGCGACGGCGGCGAATGTCAGGGGGTCGCGGGCGGAGACGCCGAACAACTGCGACCGCAGCAGGCTCGTCGTAC
>JADZCY010000198.1 GCA_020851325.1 Acidobacteriota bacterium
ATCCCCGTCATCGGATTCGTGTCGCACGTCGACACCGCGACGATCGAAGCGGCGCGCGCGGCGGGCATCGATCGCGTGATGGCGCGGTCCGCGTTCGTTCAGGGATTGGGAGAGCTGATCGGATAGGACCGTCCGCCTTCGCGCTACGCGCTACGGCGAGGCGGCAGGGGTATCAGGACCGCTGCTTCGCAGCGGTAGGAACATGGGACCGCGGCTTCGTCGCGGTGAGAGCATCAAGCCTTCCAAGCCCCAAGCCCTCCAAGCCTTCCGAGCCTTTCACGGCCTGGGCTCGCGCACCACGTCCGCCCAGACGTCGAGGTCGATGTTGGCGCCGGTCAGCACGACCACCGTCGGGCGGTCGGTGGCGGGTTCGACAGATGACGCAGACAGCACGGGTGAGATGTGGTGGGAAAGCACGGCGGCCAGGGCCACGGCGGCGGCGCCTTCGACGATCATCCGTTCCTCGAGCGCCAGCGCGCGCATCGCGTCCCGCAGTTCAGCCTCGCTGACAACGACGACCTCGTCCACCACCTGCTGCACGAGTGGGAAGGTCATCGATTCGGCTTCCGGATTCCCGGCCAGGCCGTCGGCCAGCGTCGGCCCCGGCTCGATGGTGGTGAGGCGTCCATGCGCGAGGCTGACGGTGAACGGCGTCGACGCCGCGGCCTCGACGGCCACCAGACGACAACCGGGCTTCATCGCGCGGAGTGCCACGCCAATGCCGCTGGCCAGTCCGCCGCCACCGATCGGCACCACGACGACACCGACGTCGGGACACTGTTCGACGATCTCGAGGGCAACGGTACCGGCCCCGGCAATGACGTCGGGATGGTTGTACGGCGAGATGTAAACGCCGCCGCTTGCCCTCGCGAACTCGCGGGCGCGAGCTTCGGTGGTGTCGTAATCCGGCGACGCGTCATCGAGCGTCGCGCCGTGACGACGAATCGCGTCGCGCTTGGCGCGCGGGGCCGTCGCCGGCGTGAACACCGTCAGCGCCACGCCCAGACGCTCCGCGGCATACGCCATTCCGCGTCCATGGTTACCGGCTGACGCGGTCACGACCGGCGGTCGAGCGGACGGGTCGGGATGCGACGCCACGAATCGCCGCAACGAGTTGAACGCGCCGCGCACCTTGAACGAACGCGTCGGGTTCATCGACTCGCACTTCAGCAGCAGCGGCGATGGTCCCGACAGCGCGGTCGCGGCCAGCAGCGGCGTCACCGGCACATACGGCGCGATCGCCTGCCGTGCTGTTCGAATCGAGTCGATATCCATCACGCCATCCTGCGCACGTTCGTGCCGCACCATCGTGGAGCACCTTCGTGCAGCACCCCCGTGTAGCACCTTCGTGGAGCACCTTCGTGGAGCACTATCGGGTTCTTGCCGGCCTTATCTCCACTCGGCTCGGCAAGCTGCGCGCGGGATGGTCCAGCAGGTTCTCGATCACCTGCGCCACATCATCCGGCTGCAGACGCCAGTCGCTGCCTTCGTCCGAGTCGCGTCCCGAAAACCCCGTGGCCACTGATCCGGGTAACACATAGCTCACGCGGATGTTGCTCGGCCGCAGCTCCTGCATCAGCGCCTCGCTGAACGCGTTCACCGCCGCCTTCGACGCGCAATACGCCGCGCCGCCGGCGAAGGGATTCTTGCTGGAGAGGCTGCTGATGTTGATGATCCAGCCGCTGCCGCGCGCTTCGAGGTGCGGAATGACGGCGCGACACACGTTGAACATGCCGGTGAGATTGGTGTCGATGATGCGATCCCACTCGTCGTGCGACAGCACCGCGATGGGCTGTCCGACACCGACACCGGCGTTGTTGACCAGCACGTCGAGGCCGCCGAAGCGCGCCATTGCCGTCTGGACGGCGAGTCCCACCGCCGATCGATCGCGCACGTCGCACGACAGCGCCAGCACCCGTCCCGGATCGCCGCACGCCTCGGCCAGCGCGTGCTCGGCGCGCGCCACGCCGCTTGCCGTGGTGCCGGTCACCACCACGTTGTGCCCGCGCGCGAGCAGGCGACACGCCAGTGCGTGGCCGATGCCGCGTGTGCCGCCGGTGATGAAAGTGGTGAGGGCCATGCGGCTACAATCCTACCGTGACCATCGCCATCCTCGGCGCCGGCGACATCGGCGGCGCCTGCGCCCGCCAACTGGCGGCCGCCGACCTCGTCGCGCGCATCACGCTGATCGACGACAGCGCGAGCGTGGCCGCCGGCAAGGCGCTGGACATCGCGCAGGCCGCGGCGGTGGATGGGTACCGCACGCGGCTCTCCGGCACCGGCGATATCACCGAAGCATTGAGGGCGGCGATCATCGTGATCGCGGATCGCGCGGGCGGCAACGGCGAATGGCAGGGTGAGCCGGCATTGGCGCTCCTGGCACGACTCGCCAACCTGAACCGCCAGGCGCCCATCCTCTGTGCCGGCGCCAACGCCGGCGCGTTGATCGATCGCGGCGTCCACGAGATCGGGCTGCCGGCGTCGCGACTCTTCGGCACGGCGCCCGAGGCGTTGCGCGGCGCTGCCGTTTCGCTCGTCGCCCTCGAATCCGGCGCCGCACCCGCCGACATCTCGCTCCTCGTCGTCGGTCGCGCGCCCACTGACATCGTCATCGCGTGGGACGGCGGCAGCATTGCCGGACAGCGGATCACTGACGTCATTCCGCCGCCGGCGATCACGCGGGTGGAGCAGCGGCTGTCGCGGCTGTGGCCGCCGGCGCCGTATGCGCTGGCCAGTGCCGTTACGCAGGTGACGCAGTCGATGACCACGCGCGGAGCACGCACGCACGTGCTGCAGATCTCGCAGGCCCGCGGCGATGCGGGCGCGGGCCGCTCGGCCATGCTGCCGGCACGCGTGCACATGACCGGCATCGCCAGCGTGCAGCGGCCGACGCTGCCGGCACGCGATCGCGTGCGGCTCGAGACGGCGCTGCAGGGGTAACGCGACCGGCATTGGTGATCGGCGGAATGACGGATTTCGCGATTGTTGCCATGAAGTGCGCTTGGCGATTGCGCGATTCCGAAGAGACGGGCGATTCGCGATCGAGGCTCGCGGCATGAACCTGGTGCCCTTACCGCGCGCGAGCGCGGTCCCGACGCCCTTACCGCTGCGCAGCAGCGGTCCGTCAAAAGGGCTTGAAGGGCTTGAGGCTTGGAGGGCTTGAGGCTTGAAGGGCTTGGGACTGATGCACGTCGCGTTCGTCGGCGGCGTCATGGCCGCGCTCGGAGCAGCGCAGTCACCGACCGTGGCGATTCCCGCGGCGGCCATCGAGCGGCATGTGACGGCGCTGGCCGCGGATGATCTGCGCGGGCGTGCGAATGGGACGCCGGAACTGGAACGCGCCGCGGACTACGTGACGGCGGCGTTTCGTGAGACCGGCCTGACCGGCGGCGGCGACGCCGGCGGATTCCGCCAGCAGTTCCAGGCGCCGGTTCGCCTCGAACCCTCGGCCACGTCCACGGTCGTCATCACGCGTGACGACCAGCACGACACGCTGCGACTCGGCCACGACTTCCATCCGCTGTCGTTTCTCGAACACGCGCCGACGCCTGACGTGCTGGAAGCCGACGATGCGCCGGTGGTGTTTGCCGGTTACGGCATCAGCGCGCCCGCGCTCGCGTATGACGACTTCGCTGGAGTCGACGTGCGTGGCGCCGCTGTTGTCGTGCTGACGCACGAGCCGCGCGAACTGGATCCGCGGAGCCCGTTTGCCGGCACGGCGCTGACGCCGGCGGCCGCGATTGCCGCCAAGGCTCGCGAAGTCCGTGAACGCGGTGGTGTGGCGTTGCTCATTGTCGAAGATCCGACGCATGCGGAGGATCGCGCGATGCGCTCGTCGTGGTGGGACGACCCGCAAGCCGACGCTATGGGCATCCCGGTGCTGCGTGTGTCGCGCGAGGCCGTTGCGCGAACGCTGCCGGGGCTGGCGCTCGGGGAAGAAGCCGCGGCGATCGATCGCACGCTGCGTCCACGCTCCCGCGCACTGCCAGGCATCACGCTGTCGTACGACGAGCAACGCGCGCGCTTCACCGCGCCGCTCGTCAACATCGTCGGCGTGTTGCCCGGAGCCAACGCCACACGTGCCGGCGACGCCATCGTCATTGGCGCGCACTACGATCACGTCGGCTTCGGGGGCGAGTATTCGGAGGCGCCCGAAGCGGCGGGCGATATCCACAACGGCGCCGACGACAACGCGTCAGGCACCGCGGTGCTGATCGAGGTGGCGCGCGAAGCCGTGCGACAACGCGCGCGGATCCGCCGGACGCTGGTGTTCGTCGCCTTCGCGGGCGAAGAACTCGGCCTGCTCGGCTCGGCGCACTACGTCGAGCATCCCGTGCGGCCGCTGCACCGTACGATCGCAATGATCAATCTCGACATGGTGGGCCGCGCCCGCGGTCGTGTGCTGATCGGTACGTTCGGACGCAGCACGCGCGTCGGACTGCTGCCGTCGCGCCTGCGGACGCAAACGCGACTGTCGGTGCAGGACTTCAGCGGCGGCTACGGCGTGCAGCAATCCGACGTCGCGCCGTTTGTCGCCGCCGGCGTGCCGGCGCTGGCGTTCTTCACCGGCTTCCACGCCGACTATCACCGTCCGACCGACGATGCGGCGCGGGTGGATGCGGCGGGTGCGGCGGAGATCGCGCGGCTGGCGCTCGCCGCGGCGATGGAACTGGCGCGCTGAAGCAGAACCGGCGCGCTTCCACACGGAAACACTGACGCGCGGTCCGGCGTCCCGCTTGTGACGACGCGCGAGTCAGGTTCCGGCGGGCGCCTCGGGACCGAAGCGGTGCAGCGTCAGGCCGTCGGAGAACGCTTCGAGGTGCTTACGCAGCATCATGCGGCCGCGGTGCAGGCGTGACTTCAACGTCTGGTCCTTGACGCGCAGGCGACGGCTGGCTTCTTCGGTGCTGAGGCCGTGCACGTCACGCAGAATCACCGGCGTGCGATAGATCGACGGCAGCGTGCCGATGGCCTCGGCGAAGCGATCGCGCAGCTGCCGGTGCAGCACCTGCTCATCGGCCAGCGCGGCGGCGTCGGTTGGATCCAGATGCCGCGCCATGGGCGTCGCATCATCATGGGATGTCCCCACCGGCACGTCGGTCAGCTCGGCCATGCGGGCGGCGCGCGTGTTGCGCAGCCGCGACATCGCCGTGTTGAAGGTGATGCGGTAGATCCACGACGACAGCGCCGAGTCGCCGCGGAACGCGTCGATCTTGTGGAACACCTTCATCAACACGTCCTGCACCACCTCTTCCGCGTCTTCGCGGTTCCGGGTGTAGCGGAAGGCGAGTTGATACATCCTCGAGCCGTAGGCGGCTGCCAGTTCAGCCAGGGCCGACTCGTCTCGCCGGCGCAGTCGCTCCACCAGCCCTGAGTCCACCGCCCGGTCGCGCGCGGGCTTCATCTGTTCCTGCATCTCGAGAGACAAGAACCCCGAACGGCCGGCGACTATTCCCTTGGGGTCATTCCCTGGGGTCATTCCCTTGGGGTCAGGTCACGATTCGTGAGCGGCGATCCAGATCGTGTGCAGAGGCTGACTGCGGGAACTATATCTAGTGGTCAGGACATGGCGAATTCACGAATCGTGACCTGACCCCCGGCGGGGCTGACCCCCTGCGCGGCTCACGAATCGTGACCTGACCCCGGGACTAGGCTGAGCCCGAGGCGACCGCGCCGAAGACGGCGCGGAAGTGATCGATCACGTGCTGCTCCACCTCGTCGGGATCGACCGCACGACCCGTCGCTCGCGCCAGGGAGGTGACGCCGTGCTCGCTGATGCCGCAGGGGACGATCAGCGAGAAATAGTCGAGGTCGGTGGTGACGTTGAACGCGAAGCCGTGGCTGGTGACCCAGCGCGAGATGCGGACGCCGATGGCGCCGATCTTTTCCGGACCGCGCCCGGGGTCGGTCACCCACGTCCCCGACATGCCGGGCACCCGCCCCGCGGTGACGCCGTAGTCGGCGCAGACGCGGATCATCATCTCCTCGAGATCGCGCACGTAGCGGTGCACGTCGCGGCGATCGGGATCGAGGTTGATGATGGGATAGCCGACGATCTGCCCGGGGCCGTGATAGGTGACGTCGCCGCCGCGGCCGCTGTCGAACACCTCGACGCCAAGCGCGGCCAGACGCTCCGGCGGCGCCACGATGTGCTGCCGCCCGTCCTTCTTCACGCCGACGGTGATGACGTGCGGATGGCGCAGCAGCAGCAGCGTGTCGGGAATCTCGCCGGCGCGCCGCTGCAGGACGAGCTGCTTCTGCAGCTCCACCGCCTCCGCATACGGCACCACGCCCAGACGCCGGACCTCAATCGTACGCATGTGAAGAAAGGAAACCGCGAAGGCACGAAGGAAGAGCTCTGACCACTTCGCGCCCTTCGTGGTTTCCTGTGCGCCTCTACACCTGTGAAGCGTCGAACTGCTCGATCGCTTTCTTCAGGTCGGCCATGAACTGGTCGGCGACGGCGCCGTCCACCAGGCGGTGGTCGAAGCCGAGCGTCAGGTAGCCCATGGTGCGGATGCCGATCATGTCGTCGATGACGACCGGACGCTTCTCGATGTTGCCGACGCCGAGGATCGCCACCTGCGGCTGGTTGATCACCGGCATGTTGAACTGCGCGCCGAAGTTGCCCGGGTTGGTGAGGGTGAACGTGCCGCCCTGCACTTCTTCCGGACTCAGCTTCTTCGCCCGCGCGCGATCGGCGACGTCCTGAATCGATCGCGACAGGCCGAGCAGGTTCTTCTCGTCGGCGCCCTTCACCACAGGCACGATCAGCCCATTCTCGAGCGCGACCGCGATGCCGAGGTTCACCGATCCGCGATAGACGATGTTGTCGCCGTCGAGCGACGCATTGATCACGGGATGGCGGCGCAGGCAGTCCACCGCCGCCTTGGCGATGAACGAGGTGAACGTGAGCTTGGCGCCCTGACGCTCGTATTCCTCCTTCTTCGCCTTGCGGATGCGATCGACCTGCGTGTAGTTCACCTCGAACACGGTGTAGACGTGCGGCGAGGTGTGCTTGCTGACCACCATGTGCTCGGCGATCTTCTTGCGCATCACCGACATCGGCTCGACGCGATCACTCGGCAGGCGGAACACCGGCGCCGCATGCGCGGCAGCAGGACGTGCCGACGATCCCGGAGCCGGCGGCGCCGCCGCTCCACCGGGCCCGGCGCTTGCCGCAGGGTTCTCGATGTAAGCCAGGATGTCGCTCTTCGTGACGCGACCGCCGACGCCGGAGCCGGCGATGCGCGACACGTCGACGTTGTGCTCCTTGGCAATGCGCCGCACCAGCGGCGACGAGCGCTGCCGTTCGCCGGTCGGCGCGGGCGCCACCTCGATCGGCGCCTCGGTGGCCGGTGCCGGCGCGGGGCCCGTCTGCGCCTTCGGCGGCGCGCCATCGGCCTGCGACTTCGGCTCAGGCGTCGACGGCTCGACGCCCTTCGGCGCTTCGGCGGCCGGCTGACTGCCGGCCTCGCCGATCACCGCGACGACGCTGTTCACCGGAACCGTCTCGCCTTCCTTCACGGAAATCTCGAGCAGCACGCCGGCGGTCGGCGACGGAATCTCGGCGTCCACCTTGTCGGTGGAGATCTCGAACAACGGCTCGTCCCGATCGACGGCGTCGCCGATCTTCTTGATCCAGCGGACGATGGTGCCTTCGGCGATGGACTCGCCCATCTGGGGCATGACAACGGGTGTAGACATGACGGTAGGTCTTAGGTCTTAAGTCTTAGGTCTTAGGAGGTCTTAGGTCTCGGGTCCTGGCTCTTGCCTAAGACTTAGGACCTAGGACCCAGGACCTTCTAAATGTGAATCGCGGCCCCGTGCGCGGCGTGTGCCGCCTCACCCACCGCCTCCGACATCGTCGGATGGGCGTGGATGGTCTTGACCAGTTCCTCGACGGTGCATTCCATGCGCAGCATCATCACCGCTTCGGCGACCAGTTCCGTCGCGCGCGGGCCGATGATGTGCACGCCGAGCACCTCGTCGTACTTCTTCTCGGCGACGACCTTGACGAAGCCGTCGGTTTCGCCAGCCATGCGGGCGCGCGCCAGCGCCTTGAACGGGAAGACGCCGATGCGGACGTCGTAGCCCTTCTCCTTCGCCTGCGCTTCGGTGAGGCCGACGCTGCCGATCTCCGGCTCGCAATAGGTGCAGCGCGGCACGTGGTCGTAGTTGATCGGCGTCACATGCTGTCCGGCAATGCGCTCGGCCAGCAGGATGCCTTCCATCGACGAGACGTGCGCAAGCTGATAGTGCGGTCCGCCCATCGTGATCACATCGCCGATGGCCGAGATGTTGGGCACGTTGGTGCGGAACAACTCGTCGACGACGATGTAGCCGCGATCCATTTTCAGGCCAATCGCGTCGGCACCGAGGCCTTCGGTGACAGGACCGCGACCGGTGGCAACGAGCAGCAGGTCGAACGACGCCTTCTGCGCTTTGGCATCGCCGGCCTGCAGTTCGACATCCACGCCCTTGGCGGTGGCTTTCGCGCTGGTCACCTTTGTCCCGACGTGCACCTTGATGCCGCGGCGCTTGAACGTCTTCTCGAGCTCGGCCGACACCGCCTCGTCTTCGCCCGGCACCAGGCGCGGCAGCAGTTCGATGATCGTCACGTCGCTGCCGTAGCTCTTGAAGATCGACGCGAACTCGACGCCGACGGCGCCCGATCCCATGATGGCGATGCTCTTCGGCACCTCGGTGAGGTGGATGGCTTCGTCGCTGAAGATGATCTTCTTGCGGTCGGCGGTAATGCCGGGCACGCTGCGCGGCGCCGATCCGGTCGCGACGATGATCTCCTTCTTCGCCGTCAGCGCCTGCTTGGCGCCGTCGTGCAGCGTCACCTCGACGCCGAGCTTCCCGCTCAGGCGCGCGGTGCCCTTGATCCACTCGATCTTGTTCTTCTTGAACAGCATCTCGATGCCGCCGGTGAGCCCGGTGATCATCTTGTCCTTGCGGGCGTGCACGGCCGGCATGCTGATGCCGACGCCCTTGCCGTCAACGCCGGTCAGGCCCCACTCCGCGGCCGACTGCGCCACCTTCAGCGCATGCGCATGCTCGAGCAGCGCCTTGGTGGGAATGCAGCCCCAGATCAGGCAGGTGCCGCCGAGCGCTTTTTGCTTCTCGACGACGGCCACTTTCAGGCCCAACTGCGCGGCCCGGATGGCGGCGACATATCCGCCGGTACCCGCGCCGATGACGATGACGTCGTACTCCTGTGCCACACCCCGCTCCTTATCAGTCCGATGTCTTTCGCGTATGAATCAAAGCGCCAACCCCTCACTGTCGCTTGGAATGCGAGGAGGCGTCAAGGGCCACAGATTGCACAGATACACAGGCCACAGATTGCACAGGCCACAGATTGCACAGATGACACAGATGGTCTCCAGACCTCCAGCCCACCAGTCCTCCGGCCCTCCAGCCCTCAGTCGTTTGATCGCTTGATCGATCCGAGTGGAACGAATGACGTTTTCGGTGCCGGCGGCGGCGGTGGCTCGCCCGGGGCGATGGTGGCTTTCAGCTCGCCGTGGTCGTACTTCAACTGCCAGTACAGCTCGGTGAGCTGCGCCGCCTGCCGCGAGGCGCGACGGGCGACGAACAGCGCGACGGCGGCAATGACCAGGGCAAGGGCGGCAAGCGCGGAAGACATAGACAGCAGATAGCAGGAGGCAGGTAGCAGACAGCAGGACGCAGATAGCAGGTAGCGGGGCTATCTGCTACCTGCTATCTTCTCCCCCAATGTCGCTCCGCCGCAAGACCGTGCTCGTCGTCGACCCGGATGATGAGGCTCGCGAGGCGATCGGATCGGCATTGCGGCGTGGCTATCGCGTGCTGCGGGCGGCACGCGGCACCGCCGGCATCGAGATCCTCACCGCCGAGGAAGTCGACGTCGTCCTCACCGAGATCGAGCTGCCGGACATGAGCGGCATCGAGCTGCTGCAGGTGACGCGCGTCAACTTTCCGCTCACCGAGGTCGTCGTCGTCTCGTCGGACCGGAACGTCGATGAGGCCGTCAACGCGATCAAGCTCGGGGCCTTTCACTTCCTCGCCAAGCCGGTGGACGAGGAGGCGCTGCGCGCCATCGTCGATCGCGCCGAGGAGCACGCGCGGCTGAACCGGCGCGTCGCGCAGTTCGAGGACCAGGCCGGCGAGCAGGGCGACCGCGAGTTCATCACCGGACCGAGCCCGTACCTGCGCGACATCCTCGACATGGTGCAGCGCATCGCCAAGCTCGACACGACGGTGTTGATTCAGGGCGAGAGCGGCACCGGCAAGGAACTGCTGGCGCGGCGGCTGCACCGCGAGTCGGAGGCGCCGGATGGACCGTTCATCGCCGTCAACATGGCGGCGATTCCGCGCGAGCTGGTCGAGAGCACGCTCTTCGGCCACGAGAAGGGCGCGTTCACCGGCGCGCTGCAGCAGCGCATCGGCAAGTTCGAACTGGCCAGCGGCGGCACGCTGTTCCTCGACGAGATCGGCGACCTGCCGCTCGACCTGCAGGCCAAGCTGCTGCGCGCGCTGCAGGAGAAAGAGATCGAACGCGTCGGCGGCGACCATCCCATCCCGACGCGCTTCCGCCTGATCGCGGCGACGAACGTCAACCTCGAGCAGGCCGTGAAGCAGGGCTCGTTCCGCTCCGACCTGTTCTATCGCCTCAACGTCATCCCGATGAAGCTGCCGCCGCTGCGCGATCGCATCGAGGACTTGCCGCTGCTGATCGAGTTCTTCATCCAGCGCTACAACGCGCGCTTCCGCAAGCAGGTGGTGGGCATGGCCGTCTCCACCGTGCAGATGCTGTCGCACTACTGGTGGCCCGGCAACATCCGCGAACTCGAGAACCTCGTCGAACGCCTGGTGGCGATGGCACGCCACGACTGGATCACCGATGAAGACCTGCCGCTCGACTTCCAGGTGGCGCATCTCGACGATGACGGCAGCGATGGCAGCCTGCTGGATCGCGCGCTGTGGACCTTCGAGCGCAACTTCATCATCCGCGGCCTCGAACGCAGCGCCTGGAACGTCACCCGGACGGCAAAATATCTCGGCGTGCCGCTCAGCACGCTGAAGTTCAAGATGGATCGCCTGGATATCCGGAGAAATTGAGGGGCAACGGACGTGCCCCCTCGATCACGTCAAACGCCACGCGCTGGAGATCCGCGGGGGTGGATCTCCCGAAGCGCCACTGCTACTTCTTCGGCAGCACCGAGTCCTTGAGCTGCTTGATGATGCGCGCCTTGACCACGGTCTTGGCGGCAATCTTGATCGGCTCGCCCGTCGCCGGGTTGCGGCCGGTGCGGGCCTTGCGCTTCTGCACGACCAGCTTGACCATGCCGGGCAACACGAATTCGCCCGTGCGCTTCAGCTCCTTTTCGCAGAGCAGTGACAGCTCATCGAAAAAGTCGCGCGCCTGCGTGCGCTTCATGTCGAAGCGCTCGGCGAAATGAGAAAAGAGTTCCGACTTGCCCATCCTGCGGGCTTCTGCCATCGTGTCCCCCCGATTGAGAGTGGCGCGTGCGCACGTGAACGGTCATCTGCCTGGCCACCCGCGCACGCACGCGGCGGCCAGCCTCGGTCTGGCGGAAAGCGACGTGCATGCTAACCCCGCCGTCGTGACGTGTCAAACGCCGCGAACGCCGATCTTACCCTCTCCGCTCGCTGGAGTGTACTGATCATCTGCGCGTGCGCCCGGACGACGCCGGCGCGAGGTGACACGACCCCGCGCTCGGGTGCATGATCGATCGCGTGACCGAGAATCCAGCCACGCTGCTCGAAACCTTTCCCAACCCGCGCCCCGAGCGCAGCTACGAGATCGCCATCGACTGTCCGGAGTTCACGTCGATGTGTCCGAAAACGGGCCTGCCCGATTTCGGTACGATCCGCATCCGCTACGAACCCGACGCGCGCTGCCTCGAGCTGAAGGCGCTGAAGTACTACCTGCTCGAGTACCGCAGCCGCGGCATTTTCTACGAAGCGGCGACCAACCAGATCCTCGACGACCTCGTCGGCGCCTGCCAGCCGCGTCACATGACGGTCGTCGGCGACTTCACCGCGCGCGGCGGCATCACGACGAAGGTCACTGCCGAATATACGAAGGCTTGAACGGCTTGGAGGGCTTGAAGGGCCAGCGGCATGGGCGATCGACGGAACGGGTGAATTCGCGATTGTTGCCATGAATTGCGATTGCCGAGGGCGTGATTCCTGTGCCGCCTGACCCGCCGTTTGTCGTTCCGATCGAGGACGCCATCGACCTGCATGCGTTCGCGCCGCGGGACGTGGTGTCGGTGGTCGACGCGTATCTCGAGGCGGCCCTGCAAGCCGGCTTCACCACCGTGCGATTGATTCATGGGCGCGGCAAGGGCGTGCAGCGCGCCGCAGTGCAGCGATTGCTGCGCACGCATCCGCTCGTGCAGCGCTATTGGGATGCGCCGGAGTCCGCGCTCGGCGCCACCGTCGTCCAGCTTCTGCCAACGCCGCCCTGAGCGTCGGCGATGATCGCGCGCGCGACGCTTTCGAGATGACGCGCGACGTCCGATACGCGAAGCGCGCGCAGCGGCGCGCCCGAGATAACGGCGCCGGCCACGGCGCGATAGTCGCTCGGCACGCTCCAGTCGATCGTCATGTCGAGCACCGCTTCAATCTGCGCCCGCGTCACCGCGCCGTCATCGGAAATGCGATTCAGCAGCACGCGCAGGCGATCGCCGGATACACCCGAGAGACGCACGGCGTCCACCAGCCGCCGCAGATTGCGCAGGCACGGCACGTCCGGGTTGGCGACGATGACGACGAGATCGGACGTCTGGAGTGCAGTGATCGCAGCGGGATTCAGCGTCGCGCCGGCATCGACGATGACGAATCGATGCGTGGCCGCGAGCGTGTGCAGGATGAACTCGACGCCGTCGGCGTCGCGCGGCGCGGGCTGGCCCCATTCATCGCTGGCCGCTAGCACGTCGACACCGCAGGTGTGCGGCAGCAGCGCATCGGTAATCTGACCGGCGTCGCGCACACCGGCGCCGGCCAGCAGGTGCGACACCGTGACGCGCGGGCGAACGCCGAGGAAAAGGGCCACGTCGCCGGGCGGCGGCTTGAGGTCGGCCAGCACGGTCGACGCGCTCGTCTGCCGGCGCAACTCGGCCGCCACGTTCACCGCCATCGTCGTCGTGCCGGTTCCCCCCTTGCTGCCCAGAAACGTCACCGTCATGCGCAGGGTGAAAGGCAACGCGCATGCCACGCGCGGCCCGGCCACGACGCCCCTGAAGGGCCGATCACGCGTTCCACGGCCGTTGCAGAAACGTAACCGGTAGATCAGATCGGGAGACGGGAGACGGGAGACGGGAGACGGGAGGCGGGAGGCGGGAGGCGGGAGGCGGACGGAAAGCGTACCGGGACCGAACCGTCTTCGGGACGGCGGTCCTATCGGGACCGCCTGCGCTCAACGGGAGCGTCTGGCCTTCAGCTTCGCTCCTGGCAATCCGTGAGCACTCCCGAAAGTAGTGAAGTCCCGAAGGAGGTGCCGTCCCGAGGTGGGTCCACTCCCGGTATTCGGCAGCAATTGAAGCCGCCGCTTGCGGAGCCGATTGCATAGTCGGCACCCCCAGGAGCCCAGACATGCCAACGCGACGAGCACGTTCCGCCGCCGAACGACCCACCGTAGATGAATGGGGTCTGTATGACCCCCAGCAGGCCGGACTGGCCGCGCTGTTCACGAAGCTGTCGGACCGCCCGGCGCCACGAGCGGCCGCCGAGGCCGCCGCATCGGCCGACGCGACCACCCCGGTGCTCGTGCCGATCCCTGTACCTGTGCCGAAACGCCGCGGCTGAGCCGCGGGCACGTCGCTTGCCCATTTCCGCCTCCAGTCGCCCGTTCACCCGCGATCGTCGCGGTTTGTGACACGGGCGGACGGAGGCGTCCGTGCAGAATCCGCGATCCTCACCGTTCCTCACCATCGACGCCCGGGTGCGCGCGCGCAACCAGTCGTGGCGCGTGCAGGCTCGGCAACCGTTTGCCGGCGGCGAAGCGGCAACGCTGGTGCCGGACGACGGCGCGCCGCTCCGCGCGGTGACGCTGCTCTCGCCCTTCGACGAGATCGTCGCCGCGCCCACCCGCCTGCGCTCCGCCTCGCGCGCCGTAGCGGCCCGGGCCGGGCTGCGGGCCCTGGCGACGGTCCGCCCGGCCACCGGCATCTGGACCGGGCTCCGCGGCCAGTTCGATCTGCTGCCCTGGCAGTTCGAACCGCTGCTCCGCGTGCTCGACGGCGCGACGCGGCTGCTGCTGGCCGACGAGGTCGGCCTCGGCAAGACGCTGCAGGCGCTGCTGATCGTCGGCGAACTGCGCGCGCGTGGCGTCGCCTCGCGCGCGTTGATCCTGACGCCGCCCGCGCTCCGCCACACCTGGCACGCGGAGTTGTCGCGCCTGCACCTCGACGGGACGATCGTCGATCGCGGCATCCTCAGCACGCTGGCGCCGCACGACGTCCATCAACCCTGGCGCAGCAGCGACATCGTCATCTCGTCGATCGACCTGGTGAAGCGGCCCGACACGCGCGCGGCGGTCGAGGCGTCGGCCTTCGACATCCTC
>JADZCY010000199.1 GCA_020851325.1 Acidobacteriota bacterium
GCAGAGAGCGCGGTGCCACCGCCCGCTAGTGTGCCGCCACCAACGCCGGCGCCAGCCGTCACACCATCGGACTCGACCGGCGCCACGCCACCCGCATCGACGAGCGAACCGCAACGTAGCGAACCGGAGGCGCCTGCGGTCACCGCCGACCGTGCCGCGCCGCCGCGCGAGGAGTCCGAGAGAAACACACTCGCACCTGAGGATGTCGCCGCGACGACGGTGCCGCTGGTGACCGAGGCGCGTGTCTGCGAGCAACTGCGAACCGGAGGCGCCGTGTGGCGATGCGATCCGGTGACCGCGGACAGTGACGTCGCGTCGTATTACACGCGCATCCGATCAGCGCGTCGTCTCACGGTGCAGCACGTCTGGCTACGCGACGGACGCGAAGTGCATCGCGCGTCACTGCGCGTCGACGCGAACGCGCGCGAAGGCTACCGCACCTACAGTCGTCAGCGCCTCACGCCGGGATCGTGGCAGGTGCGGGTGATGGACGCTGGCGGGAACGTGCTCGAAGAGGACGCGTTTGAAGTGCGTTAGGGAACGGCGGGGGCATTGGTGATTGACGGATCGGGGGATTGGCGATTGTTGCCAAAGGCCGATTGCGTGATTGGGCGATTCGTTTCGACCACCGCTGACGAGCCGTCGCGCGGGGTCAGGCGCCCTTGACCACGTAGCCCTTACGCGTCAGCGCTTCGCGCACGCGGTCGCGTTGATCACCCTGCAGTTCCACGCCCGTGTCGAACGCCGTGCCGCCGGTGCCGCATGCGCGCTTCAGTTCGGCGGCGAGGGCCGACAGGAACTCGGCGTTCCGCGGCAGGCCATCGACCACCGTCACCGTCTTGCCGCCGCGCCCCTTCTTCTCGAGCCGCAGCTTCGCCGTCACGCGCGCCGGCACCGGTGCCGCCTCGCGCGTCGCGCTGCACTGGCAATTCGACTCCGGCCACCCGCAGCGTGGGCAGATGCGGCCGGGGCCAGAGGAATACACCAAACGGGACATGGGAATTGGCGATGACCTGGGGGGCTGGGGGGCTGGGGGGCTGGGGGGCTGGGGGGCTGGGGGGCTGGGGGGCTGGGGGGCTGGGGGGCTGGAAAAGATTCTGACCCCGTTTATCCGTGCTTTCTGTGCAATCTGTGGCGTGTTTCTGTGGCCCGTCTGCGCATCTGCGGCCGCCCGTTCATCTGTGCTGTCTGTGCCATCTGTGGCGTGCTGTCTGTGCCATCTGTGGCCTGTGGCGTGGTGCGCTCGGCAGGGCTCGAACCTGCGACCCTCAGGTTCGAAGCCTGATGCTCTATCCAACTGAGCTACGAGCGCATGGTCTGGATTCCCCCAGCTTGCCGGGGGTGTCGCGTTGGATCCCGCGGTGCGCCGTGTGCGGCACGCGCGGGACCCGAGGGGCACTCGCCCGAAGCTAGGGCTTCGCCGAGGTGTACTTGATCTGCTTGGTAGCCTCGACATCGGCCGCCAGCTCCGCGGCGCCGGCCGGGAACCGATTGAGCTTCAGCATGTGCGCGAGGATGTCCGCCTTGGCGGCCAGCGTCACCGAGCCCGGCTCGGACGGCGGCATCGAGATGCGGATGCGCTCCAGCAGGTCGCCGACGGTGAGCCCTTCCCACGCCGCGGCAAACTCGGGACCGGCCAGCCCGGGCGCGAAGCCGTCGCCGCCCATGTCGGCCTGGTGGCAACTGGCGCAGTCCCGCTCATACGCGGTGGCGCCGCGCGTCGCCTGCGCCTCGGAATACACACCGTCCCACACGGTCTTCTGCTGAGCCTGGACGCCACCGGGCGCCTGGAACGCGACGCCCGCGGCCCAGACGATGCCCGCCGCCATTACTGCTGATCTGAAGGTCATGATGAAAAGTCCTCGCCTGCGGGAGATTTTACTGTATCCGGTCGTCAGGAACTGGCGCGATCCGGCGGAACCGCCGCGGCGCGGCCGGCGGGTCCCGGCACGCCCGGCCGGACGATGGCCTCGATCTCGTCGAGGGCGCGGGCCAGCGCGGCGGCCACCCGGTCGCGATCGTCAGCGCTCAACCCGGACAGCACGCTGTGCATGGCCGCGGTCCGGCTGCGCAGCGCCAGAGTGAGGTGGTAGTCCCGGGTCGGGTCGAGAAAGCGCTCGCGGGCGATGTCCATGCGGCTAGTGTAACGGGGCGCAAAATCCCGTGACACGCCGTTGCACTCGCAGTAGAATCCCCGAACCTGCGGGCGCGAGGCTCCGTGGGCAGGATTGCAGGCGGTCCGCAAACAGGGAGTTGAGCTATGGCAGACGCTCGTTTCCGCTGGGGCGCGTGGCTGGGCGCGATGGGGTTGGCCTTGGCCGCCACACCAGTCGCCGCTCAGAACCAGGCAGCCACCCCCGTCACGTTCACCAAGGACATCGCGCCGATCTTCCAGAAGGCCTGCGAATCGTGTCATCGCACGGACTCGCTGGGGCCGATGTCGCTGGTGACCTACGAGGAAGCGCGGCCGTGGGCCCGCTCGATCAAAGCGCGTGTCGCGGCGCGGCAGATGCCGCCCTGGCACATCGACAAGAGCGTCGGGCTGCAGCACTTCTCCAACGACCGCTCCCTCAGCGACCAGCAGATCTCCACCATCGTCAAGTGGGTGGACGCCGGCGCGCCGAAGGGCGACATGAAGGACATGCCGCCGCCGGTGAAGTGGCCGAACGAGGAATCCTGGAACTTCACCTCGCTCTACGGTGAGCCCGACCTGATCATCAAGACGCCGAACTGGAAGCAGCCGGGCGTCGGTCAGGACGCGTGGTACAAGCCGGTCGTCGAGAGCGGCCTCACCGAACCGCGCTGGGTGCGCGCCATCGAGATCCGTCCCAGCACCACCAAGGGCCGCCGCATCACGCACCACGCCCTCGCCCACCTGCAGCAGGAAGAACCGGGCGGCGCCAATCGCGAGGATTCGGGCGCCGGCCTCTTCATGGAATGGGCCGTCGGCAAGCAGGGCGAGATCATGCGCGAGAACAGCGGCAAGCTGCTGCTGCCCGGCGCGCGGTTCGTCTTCGACATCCACTACCACTCGGTCGGCGAAGACATCACCGACAACATCGAGCTCGGCATCTATCTCTACCCGAAGGGTCAGGAGCCGAAGTTCCGCCAGACGCTGGCGCTCTTCAGCAGCATCCAGGGCGGCAACCGCAACCTCGACATCCCGCCCAACTCGGTCGTCATCACGCAGAACTTCCACGTCCTGCGCAAGTCAGGCCGCCTCGAGAACTACCAGCCGCACATGCACCTGCGCGGCAAGGCGATGTCGCTCGAAGCGATTCTGCCGACCGGCGAAACGCAGATGATCAGCATGGTCAGCGAGTTCGACTTCCAGTGGATGTCCAACTACGTTTACGCCGACGATGTGGCGCCGCTGCTGCCGAAGGGCACCATCCTGCGCGTCACCTCGTGGTACGACAACACGACCGCCAACAAGGACAACCCCGATCCGAACCAGTGGGTCGGCTGGGGCGACCGCACGGTCGACGAGATGGGTCATGCGTGGATCAACATGACCTACATGGAAGAAGAAGACTTCAAGGCTGAAGTCGAGAAGCGGAAGGCCAAGACGGCCACGACGTCCGCGGACCGGCAGCGCTAGTTCAATCGACGACAAGGGGTGCCCACGCGGCGCCCCTTGTCGTTTCGGCGCACGCAACAGGTCCCCTTCCTCATTTCCTCGGAGAACTCGGATGCACGCGACAGACACGCTCGTCACGCGCGCTGGCATGGCTTTGCTCGTAGCCGGCTGCGCGCTCGTCGGCACCGGCCTCGTGTCGGCACAACTGCCCCTCGACGCCATCAAGGAGTCGGGCCAGAGCGTCACGGCCGCCTACGAAGGCTGGTACGTGACGCCCGACAAGAAGAAGGCACTGCTCATCGGCTACTGGAATCGCAACACCAAGCAGACGCTCGACATCCCCGTCGGCCCGAACAACCGCATCGAGCCGGGTGGTCCCGACATGGGCCAGCCGACGCACTTCGATCCGCGGCGCGGCTGGGGCACCTTCAGCGTCGTGCTGCCGGACGACTTCGGCGACAAGAAGCTGACGTGGACGCTGGTGGCCAACGGCAAGACGGAAACCATTCCGATGGGCCTGCACCCGGACTACGTGATCGAACCGTACCGCGAAGTCGGCATGGGCAACACGCCGCCGCTGCTGAAGTTCGACGCCGCCGGCAAGACCTTCACCGGACCGCCGATCGGTATCGCGCACGAATTCACCGGCAGCGTCGGTCAGGCCGTCCCGCTCACGGCGTGGGCCACCGATGACGGCGTCGAGGATCCGCGGTTCCCGGGACGCGGCAACAAGCCGCTGAACGTGCGCTGGATCGTGCACCGCCAGCCGGTGGGGGCCGAGGTCAAGTTCGACAACGATCGGCCGAAGGTGGACAAGGACAAGGGCGGCGAAGCCCGCGCGACGGCCAGCTTCTCGATGCCGGGCGAATACATCCTCCGCTCGCAGGGCACGGACCTGTCGGGTGAGGGCGGCGGCGGCTTCCAGTGCTGCTGGACGTCAGCGCTCGTGAAGGTGACGGTGAAATAAGGTCCTAGGTCTTAGGTCTTAGGTCCTAAGCAAAGACTCTTGATCACGAGGCCTCGTGGACAGGGGCCCTTGCCTAGGACCTAGGACCTAGGACTTAGGACCTAGGAC
>JADZCY010000200.1 GCA_020851325.1 Acidobacteriota bacterium
ACGCCGGTGACGAGATCAGCGAGCGCCTCGGCGCTGGCGCCGCCACGGAGCGGCCCGCGCAGGTCGATACCGCGCGCGGCGTAGAGACACAGATACCAGAGTCCATCCGCCGTTACGCGGCTGCGGTCGCACGTGGCGCAGAACGGTTGCGTCGTCGAGGCAATGATCCCGAACGTCAGACCATCCGGAAGCTGGAAGCGATCCGCTGGCGCGGCATCGACGCGCGGCAGCGGCGTGATGACGCCGTAGTGCGCCTCGAGCCGTGCCAGCATCTCGGTGCGTGACAGCACCTGCGCCTCGGTCCAGTGCGTGGCGCCGCCGACGTCCATGTATTCGATGAAGCGCAGCTCGGCGCCCAGCCGGCGCGCGTATTCGAGCAGGTCCACCAGTTCGTCGTCGTTGACGCCCTTGATGGCCACCGTGTCCATCTTGAAGCCGGGGAAGAACCGCGCCGCGGCGGCCAGGCCCTGGTGCACGCGGTCGAGTTCGTCGACGCGCGTCAGCGCCTTGAAGCGGTCGGCGCGCAGCGTGTCGAGGCTGACGGTGAGACGCTGCAGCCCGGCCCGCGACAGGTCGGCAGCGGCGGGCGCGAGCAGCACGCCGTTGGTGGTCATCGCCAGATCGCGGATGCGGTCGCGACGCGCCAGGCGGCCGATCAGGTCCGGCAGGTCGCGCCGCAGCAGCGGCTCGCCACCGGTGAGGCGCACCTTGTCGACGCCAACGTCGAGAAAGACGTCGACGAGACGCTCGACCTCTTCGAACGTCAGGATGTCCTCACGCGGCAGCCACGTGTACTCCGCTTCCGGCATGCAGTACTGACAGCGCAGGTTGCACCGGTCGGTGACCGACAGCCGAAGGTTGCGCAGCGGACGCGCATGCGCGTCGAGCGGGGGCATCAGGATGATGATACAGAAGGCCGCCGCGAGAGCGGCGGTCCCTTCACTGACAGTGTTCCGCGAACGCCGCCTGGAGCCTCGTCGCAATCGCGTCGGCGCTCTGGTTCTCGATCTCGCGGCGCTCCATCATGTAGACCAGCTTGCCGTCCTTCATGAGCGCAATCGATGGCGAGGAGGGCGGGTAGGGCGCGAAGTGACCGCGGGCGCGTTCGGTGGCCTCGACGTCGGCACCGGCGAACACCGTGCCGAGATGGTCGGGACGGGCGCCGCTGCGCAGCGCCAGCGCGATACCGGGGCGCGCCTTGCCGGCGGCGCAGCCGCACACCGAATTGACCACCACCATCGTCGTGCCGGGCGCGGCGACGGCGGTGTCGACGGCCTCGGGGGTCTTCAGCTCTTCGAAACCGAGCCGCGAGAGTTCCGCCCGCATCGGGGCGATAAAGGGTTCCGGATAACGCTGCACAATCATGATTGGGGACTCCGGGAGGAAAGTAGACGTCTTACCCTTGATTCTCTCATGCTCCCCGCGATTCGTATCCGCGCGCTCTCGGACGCGCCGGTCCGGCCCGACCGTGCGATGGTCCTCTACTGGATGGTGGCGGCGCGGCGCACGCGCGCCAACTACGGCCTCGAGCGCGCCGTCCATCACGCCGCGTCGCTGGGTAAACCGCTGGTGGTGCTCGAGCCGCTGCGCGTCGGCTACCAGTGGGCCTCCGACCGCCTGCACCAGTTCGTCATCGACGGCATGCGCGACAACGCGGCCGCGCTCGACGGACGCGCCGGCATCACCTACTGGCCCTACCTCGAACCACGCGAAGGTGCTGGCCGCGGCTTGCTGGCCGCACTCGCCGCCCATGCCGCGGTGGTCGTCACCGACGACTTCCCCGCCTTCTTCCTGCCGCGCATGGCCGAGGCCGCGGCGGCGCGCCTCGACGTGCGCCTGGAGACCGTGGACAGCAACGGCCTGCTGCCGCTGCGCGCGGTGGACGCCGTCTACCCCACGGCGTATGCGTTTCGCCGCGCGTTGCAGAAGACGCTGCCGGCACACCTGCGCGAACGTCCGTCGCCAGATCCGGTTGCCGACATGCCTGCCGTCGCGGCGTGGACCGTTCCCGCGGATGTCTCGCGGCGCTGGCCGCACGCGCTGCGATGGCTGGATGACGGCCACAGCGTCGCGGACCTGCCGATCGATCACGGCGTGGGCGTGACCACCACGCGCGGTGGTGCCGAAGCCGCGCGGGCTCGACTCAACGACTTCGTCGAGCACGACCTCGCGCAGTACTCCGATCTGCGCAACGTGCCCGATCGCGACGTAACGAGCCGGTTGTCGCCGTACCTCCACTTCGGGCACATCGGCGCGCACGAGATCTTCGAGCGCGTCATGGCGCGGGACGGCTGGCTGGGTCACCTGCCGGCGAAGGGCACGGGCGCGCGCGAAGGCTGGTGGGGCGTGTCGGCCGAGGCCGAGGCGTATCTCGACGAGTTTGTCACCTGGCGCGAGCTGGGCTACAACATGACGTCGCGCCGCACCGACTACGACACGTTCGAATCGCTGCCGACGTGGGCGCGCGAGACACTGGAAGAACACGCCGACGACCCGCGCGATCACCTCTACAGCCTCGACGAGTTCGAAGAGGCGCGCACGCACGATCCGTTGTGGAACGCGGCGCAAACCGAACTGCGGCGCGAGGGCCGCATCCACAACTACCTGCGGATGCTGTGGGGCAAGAAGATCCTGCAGTGGACACGTCACCCGCGCGAAGCGCTGCAGGTGATGATCGAACTGAACAACAAGTACGCGCTCGACGGCCGCGACCCGAATTCCTACAGCGGCATCTTCTGGGTGCTGGGCCGCTACGATCGACCGTGGGCGCCGGAGCGGCCCATCTTCGGCGTGGTGCGCTACATGACGTCGGAAAACACCGCGCGCAAGGTGAGCGTCAAGCAGTACCTGAAACGCTACGGCCCCTCGCCGGATCTGTTTACGTAGCGGTCGGACGTCCCGCCGGTGTTCCTGATGCCCCGACCGCGCCAGAGTCCCATCGTCCTGCCGCCGCGAAGCGGCGGTCCTCTTGCCTTACCGCCGCGCAGCGGCGGTCCATGGTTCCCTTACTCCAACAACCGCGCGATGACGACACTGACGCGTGCCGCTTCGCGCTCGAGGTCGGGCAGTCCGGCCCGCACGCGCGCCATGTCCTTCTCCCGCGCCGCCTCCTCCACTGGACGACACGCTGCCTGCAGATGGCGGGCGCCAATGTTGCCGGCACTGCCCTTGATCGAGTGCGTCACCCGTTCGATGGTGACGACATCGCCGGCGGCATCGGCGGCGCGCACGGTGTCGAGCCGCAACGGCAGATCGCGCTGAAAGATCTCCAGCACCTCGCGCAGCACATCGGGTTCACCCGGCACCGTCAGGCTGCGCAGCATCTCCAGCACGCTCTCGTCCAGCACCACATCGTCCATCGTTGGTCCGCCTGCCGACGGGGGCTCCGCCACCGCCCGTCCCCACCTCGTCCGTATTCTGCCGCGATGTTATCGCCAAAATGCCGCCGTCAGGTAAGCTTCTCGCCCATGCAGCGACTCTTCGTACTCGTGGTGATGGCGATGCTGGTGTCGGTGGGTGCCGCCGAGGCGCAGGTCACCGCCTTCGTCGGCGGCCGTGTCATCGACGGTGACGGCCGCGTCATCGACAAGGGAGTCGTGATTGTCCGCGACGGCCGCATCGCCGCGGTCGGCGACGCGTCAACAGCCGTGCCGCCGGGCGCCACGCGCGTCGACACCACGGGAAAGACGGTGATGCCGGGTCTCGTCAACGCGCACGGTCACGTGGCCGCAACCTCCGGCCTCCGCTCCTCGCCCGAGTTCTACACGCGCGACAACCTGATTCGTCAATTGAAGACGTACGCGCAATACGGCGTCACGACGGTCTACAGCCTCGGCGACGATCAGGCGGCCGGCTTTGCGCTTCGCGATGAACAGACGTCCAGCCCGCTGGACCGCGCGCGCGTCTACGTCGCCGGGCCCGTGATCAACGGCAGCACCGCGGACGAGGCTCGCGCCGCCACCGACAAGGTCGCCGACATGAAGCCCGACATCCTGAAGATCCGCGTCGACGACAACCTCGGCACCGGGCGCAAGATGCCAGAGCCGGCGTGGCGCGCCGCCATTCAGCGCGCGCACGAGCGCAAGCTGCGCCTGGCCGTGCACATCTTCTACCTCGCCGACGCGCGGGCCACGCTCGACGCCGGCGCCGACTTCATCGGTCACAGCGTGCGCGACGTGCCGGTCGACGCCGGCT
>JADZCY010000201.1 GCA_020851325.1 Acidobacteriota bacterium
AAGGGATTCCGCCTAGGACCTAGGACTTAGGACCTAGGCCCTCACGCCGTGGACAAGCGCTTTTGCCTAGGACCTAGGACTTAGGACCTAGGACCTCGTTCCCTCTCCCCAAATAATCAGCGTCATCCTCGGCCCATCCGTCTGTCGCCTCGTTGGTGTCAGACGGACAGGGGTCGTTTCATTTCAGATTGCCGGATTGGCAGAATTCGCGATTGTCGGTGATCGGCGAATGGCGATTTGCCGATTCACCATTGCCAATTGTCAACAATCGCGCATTGGCTCGATCCGCCAGTCGCCGATGCCCTGACGACTCCCTTCGTCATTTTTTGTTACGGTCGAGTCTCGTCCCCGCGGCGCGCGTCGTAAGATCAGCCATGCGTGCTGCCGTCTTCATACCTCTGATTGCCTGCACGGTCGCCCTGGGCGCCTGCGGCACGCGGCCGTCGGCCCAGGCGCGAACGGACGCCGACGACAAGCCCGACGTCACCCTCACCACCGTCGCCCGCAAACCCATCGTCCACGCCATTACCGTGGCCGGCACCCTGGCCGCCGAAGAGCAGGTGATGCTCAGCCTGCGCGTCACCGGCCGGCTCGACGAATTGCTGGTGGACCTCGGCTCGCCCGTGCGCAAGGGGCAGGTCATCGCCCGGCTGATGCCCACCGACTTCGAACTCCGTTTACAGCAGGCGGAAGCGGCGCTGCAGTCCGCGCGCGCCCGGCTCGGGCTGCCGGTGGACGGCGAAGACGACCACGTCGACATCGGACAGGCCGGCCTCGTCCGTCAGGCAGAAGCCAGCCGCGTCGAAGCCAGGAGCCAGCGCGACCGCATCGCGACATTCGTGACGCGCGGCATCTCGGCGCGCGCTGAACTCGACACCGCCAACGCCACGCTCGAGATCATGGAAGGGCGCTATCAGGACGCGCTCGAAGAGCTCAGGAACCGTCAGGCCATCCTGGCGCAGCGCCGATCGGAGGTGGCGCTCGCCCGCCAGGCGCTCGACGACACCGTGCTCCGCTCGCCACTGGACGGGGTCGTCCGTGAGCGTCAGGCGATGGCCGGCGAGTTCCGCGCCGCCGGATCGCCCGTGGTCACCGTCGTGCGGCAGGATCCGCTGCGCCTGCAACTGGCGGTGCCCGAGCGTCGCGCCGGTGACGTCCGCATCGGCCAGGTGGTGAAGGTGAGCGTCGAAGGCAACACCGAGGTTCACGACGGGCGCATCGTCCGCGTCAGCCCGTCGATCACCGAAGGCACGCGCACGCTGGCCATCGAGGCCTCGGTGCCGAACGCCGAAGGACGGCTGCGCCCCGGATCGTTCGCGCGCGCCGACATCGTCGTCAGCGAGGCGCCGGCGCTGGTGGTGCCGCAGTCGGCCGTGGTGGTGTTCGCCGGCGTCGAGAAGGTGATGACCATCGACGGCGGCGTGGCGCGTGAACGCCGCGTGCGCACCGGACGCCGCGCCGGCACCGATGTCGAAATCCTCGAAGGCGTCGACGCCAACACCGAGGTCATCCTGAATGCCGGTTCCGTGACCGACGGCCTCGCCGTCACCGTCACCCGCTGAGGCCGCATGCGCTCGCTCGCCGCCATCTGCATCAAGCGTCCCGTCTTCGCCACGATGATCGTCGCCGCGCTCGTCGTCGTCGGCGGCGCGTCGTTCTTCCGCCTCGGCACCGACCGCTTCCCCGCCGTCGACCTGCCGACGATCATGGTGCACACCGTGCTGCCCGGCGCCTCCGTCGAGGAGATGGAAACGCAGGTGTCGGAAGTGATCGAGGAGGCGGTGAACCGCGTCGAGGGCATTACCGAGCTGCGGTCGATCTCCGGGCCCGGCCAGTCGCGCGTCATCGTCACCTTCGACCTGCGGCGCGACATCGACACCGCCGCGCAGGACGTGCGCGACCGCGTCGCCTCGGTGCTGCGCCAGCTTCCCGATGATGCCGAACCGCCGATCATCCAGAAGCAGAACAGCGAGCAGTCGCCGACGTTGTCGGTGGCGCTCTCCGGCGATCTGTCGATCCGCGAGCTCACCGAAATTGCCGACAAGGTGGTGAAGGTGGTGCTCGAGCGCTCCACCGGCGTCGGCGAAGTGCAGATCGTCGGCGGCCTCGAGCGGGCGGTGAACATCTGGGTGGAGGCCGATCGACTCGCGGCGTATCAACTGTCGATCGCCGAAGTCCGCAGCGCGCTGCAGCAGCAGAACGCCGACGTGCCCGGCGGCAACGTCACCACCGACGTGCAGGAGCAGACGCTGCGCACGATGGGCCGCTTCACCGAACCGTCGCAGTTCGGCGATCTCGTCGTCGCCACGCGCAACGCGCAGCCGATCCGCGTGCGCGATATCGGCTATGCCGAAGACGGCACCAAGGAACAGCGCTCGATCGCGCGGTTGAACGGCGTGCCGGCCGTGGTGCTGGAAGTGCGGCGGCAGTCCGGCGCCAACACCGTCGAGATGGTGAACGACGCCAAGGCGACGCTCGAGCGCGTCCGCCCGCAGATCCCCGCCGGCGTGCGGATGGAAGTCGTGCGCGATCAGTCGACGCACATCCACGCCTCGCTGCACGAAATCAACGTGCACCTCGTGCTCGGCAGCATCCTCGCCTGCCTCGTCGTGTTCGCGTTCATGCGCGACTGGCGCGCCACCATCATCGCCGCCGTCGCCATTCCCACCTCCGTCGTCTCCACCTTCGGCCTGATGGCGGCGCTCGGCTTCACGCTCAACACCGTCACCATGCTGGCGCTGGTGCTGATGGTCGGCATCGTCATCGACGATGCGATCGTGGTGCTGGAGAATATTTTCCGTTTCATCGAAGAGAAGGACATGGACGGCTTCACGGCGGCGCGTGAAGCAACGGCGGAGATCGCGCTGCCGGTGCTGGCGACGACGCTGTGCCTGGTGGTGATTTTCATCCCCGTCTCGTTCATGTCGAGCATCTCGGGGCGGTTCCTCTATCAGTTCGGGCTCACCGCGGCGTGCGCGATCATGGTCAGCCTGCTGGTGTCGTTCACGCTGACGCCGATGATGAGCGCGCGCATGTTCAACCGGCGGCGCGACGGCGCGCATGGGCACGAGGCAGCGTCGCGTCAGGGCCTGTACGGCAGGGTGGACGCGCTCTACGCCTGGACGCTGGCCGGCGCGCTGCGGCGGCGCGGCGTGGTGGCGGCGGTGGCCATCGGCGTGATCCTGCTGAACGTCGTGCTCTACCGCATGGTGCGGCAGGAGTTCATCCCCGGCGGCGTGGACGAAGCGCAGTTCGAGATGAACGTGGCGGCGCCGGAAGGCGCGAGCCCGGCGGCGATGAGCGAGGTGATGGCGGCGATCGACAAGGACGTGCGCTCAGTGCCGGGCGTGCGGCTGGTCGTGTCCACGCTCGGCGGCGGTCCGCTCGGCGCCGTCAACGAAGGGCAGCTCTTCGTGCAGATCGCGCCGCACGACGAGCGCATGTTCAGCCTGTCGCGGCTGGCGGCCGGCATCGTCCGTCTCGATCCGCTCGAGGCGTTCCGCAACAACTACTCGCAGCGCGATGTCATGCAGCAGATCCGCGGCAAGGTGCGGAAGTATCGCGACCTGCGCGTCGCCGTCCGCAACCTGCAGACGTTCAACATCGGCGGCGGCAACTTCGATCTCGACTTCATCATTCGCGGACCGGAGCTCGAGGCGCTGTCGCGCTTCACCGAAACGCTGCGTGATCAGTCCGCCGACCTCGGGCTGCAGGATGCGGACACGACGCTGAAGCTGAACAAGCCGGAACTGCGCGTCGAGATCGACCGCGCGCGGGCGGCCGACCTCGGCATCCGCACGCAGGACATCGCGGCGGCGCTGCGCCTGATGGTGGGCGGCGATCAGGAAGTGTCGCGCTTCCGCGACGCCTCGGCCGGCGAGGACTACGACGTGCAGCTGCGGCTCGTCGATGCCGACCGCCGCGATCCCGAGACGATCTCGCGGCTCTACGTGGCGCGCAACACCGGCGAAATGGTGCGCATGGATTCGGTGGTGCGGCTCGAGGAAGGCCGGAGCCCGTCGCGCGTCGATCGCTTCGATCGCCAGCGGCAGGCCAACCTGCGCAGCGGCATTGCCGCCGGTTATGGGCTCGCCGATCGCATCGAAGCAGTGCGCGCCGCGGCGGCGCGGTTGAACATGCCGGCGGCGTACACCACGGCCATCTCAGGGCGCGGCCGCGAACTCGAGCGCACGTTCACCGAGTTCGGCTGGGCGTTCATCCTGTCGGTGATCTTCATGTATATGGTGCTCGCCGCGCAGTACGAGAGCCTGGTCAATCCGCTCGTGATTCTGCTGGCGCTGCCGCTGTCGCTGCCCTTCGCGCTGCTGTCGATCTACCTGACGCAGGACACGCTCAATCTCTACTCGGCGCTCGGCATGCTCGTGCTCTTCGGCGTCGTCGCCAAGAACTCGATTCTGCAGATCGATCACACGCTCAACCTGCGTCGGCAGGGCCGCCCGCGCGAGCAGGCGATCCTCGACGCCAATCGCGATCGGCTGCGGCCGATCCTGATGACGACGCTGGCGCTGGTGGGCGGCATGCTGCCGCTCGCCATCGGCACCGGCCCCGGCGCCGAAGAACGCCGCACCATCGCCGTCGTCGTCATTGGCGGTCAGTTGCTGTCGCTCTTCCTCACGCTCGTCGTCATCCCCGTCGCCTACTCGCTCATGGACGATGCGGTGGTGTGGGTGACGTCACGGCGTCGCCGCTCTGCTGAGGAACCCGCCGAAGT
>JADZCY010000202.1 GCA_020851325.1 Acidobacteriota bacterium
CCCGCCTCCCGATAGCTTCACGATCCAGCGACGTATCCCGGCTCCCGACGTGATCGTTCACGGCGAGAAGCTCGTAGAGGGTGACCGCACGCTGGCCGCCGCGATCGGTGACGGTGACCTTGCGGCGGTCCCAGGGATCGCGATCGAGGGCGAGGTCGATGGTGCCGCGCGCCGGCCGCGGCATGCCGTGGACGATGGCGAGGTAGTCCTTCTCGATGCGCGATGCGCGCATCTCGCGCTGTAGCGCCGCCACTACCTCGGCGCGCTTGGCGACGAGCAGCACGCCCGAGGTCATCTTGTCGAGCCGCGTCAACAGCGCCGGCGCATCGCCTGACGGCCACCGTGCCGCCCGCCACAGCAGCGCGTTGATCAGCGTGCCGTCGGCGTTCTTGTAGGACGGATGGACGACGAGTCCGGCAGGCTTGTTGACGGCGAGCAGATGCGCGTCTTCGTAGAGGATGTCGAGCGGCAGGTCCTGCGGCTGCGGCCGGCGCCGTACGCGTATCTCACGCACGTCCACCTGGATGTCGTCGCCCTCGGCGACGCGCCACGCCGCGCGTGGGGCCGGCGTGCCGTTGACGGTGACGCGTCCGGCGGCAATCCACTTCTGCACCCGCGCCCGCGACACGCCCGGCTCATGCCCCAGATGGCGCAGGACGACGAGATCGATCCGCACGCCAACGTCGCCGCGATCGATCGCAACGGGGCGCCAGCGCGACGATGAAGCATCAGGTCGAAGCCGTCCGAGCCCCAAGCCCTTCAAGCCCCAAGCCGTTCAAGCCCTCCAAGCCCTCCAAGCCGTCTATTGCTGTCCCACCGTCGCCGACAGCAGTTCGACATCGAACACGAGCATGCCCTTCGGCCCGTTGCCCTGGCCCTTGTAGGCAAGGCGCTCGGGGATCCAGAAACGTGTCTTCTCGCCGGGCATCATCAGTTGCAGGCCTTCGGTCCAGCCTTCGATGACGTCGGTGAGCGCGAAGCTCGCCGTCTGGCCGCGCATCACCGAGCTGTCGAACAGCTTGCCGTCGGTGGTCCAGCCCGAATAGTGCACCGTGACGCGGCTGGTCTTCGCCGGCTTCGGGCCGCTCTTCGGCGCCTGGCGCAGCACCTTGTAGGCCAGGCCCGACGGTGTGCGCTGCGCGTCGGGCGGGACGGCCACCACGTCCAGCGGCGGGTTCTTGTCGGGCGCCGGCACGATCTCGACGAGTTCGACGTCGAACACCAGCATGCCCTGCGGGCGGCCGGCCTGACCGGCGTAAGCCAGTTCCTGCGGGATCCAGAAGCGCGTCTTCTCGCCCGGTGTCATCAACTGCACGCCTTCGCCCCAGCCCTTGATCACGCGACCGATCGGGAACGTGCTGGCGGCGTTGCGCGCATACGAGCTGTCGAACATCCGGCCTTCGGCCGTCCAGCCCGTGTAGTGCACGGTGACGAAGTCATCGGCCGTTGGCTTCGCCGTGCCCTTGCCCGGTTCGAGCACCTTGTATTGCAGACCCGACGCGGTCTTTTGCGCATCGGCGGGCGGCTTCGCCACGTCCGGCGGCGCCGGAATCGGCGTGAACTGCGGCGGCCGCGCCTGCGCGGCGGCACCAACCGTGGCGAGAGCGAACAGAGCCGGGACGAGGAACTTCATCATGTGGGTCATCCTTCGACGAGCAGGAACGCCGGGTCTTCGATGTATTCCTTGATCTTCACCAGGAACTGCACCGCCTCGCGGCCATCGACGAGGCGATGGTCGTAGCTGAGCGCGACATACATCATCGGCCGCACCACCACCTGGCCGCCGACGACGGTGGGGCGGTCGGCGATCTTGTGCAGGCCGAGGATGCCCACCTGCGGCGGGTTGAGGATGGGCGTGCTCATCAGCGAACCAAAGACGCCGCCGTTGGTGATGGTGAACGTGCCACCCTTCAGATCCTCGAGGGTCAGCGTGCCATCGCCGGCGCGCTTGGCGAAGTCGCGGATGGCGAGTTCGATCTGCGCGAACGACATCTCGCTGGCGTCGCGCAGCACCGGCACCACGAGGCCGCCTTCGGCGCCGACGGCCATGCCGACGTCGTAGTAGTGCTTGTAGACGACCTCGTCGCCCTGGATCTCGGCGTTGATGGCGGGGAAGGCCTTCAGCGCGCCGACGGCGGCCTTGACGAAGAACGAGGCGATGCCGAGGCCGACGCCGTGCTTCTTGCTGAACGCTTCCTTGCGCCGTTCGCGCAGTGCCATCACGGCGCTCATGTCCACCTCGTTGAAGGTGGTGAGCATGGCCGCGGTGCGCTGCGCTTCGACGAGACGCCGCGCGATGGTGGCGCGCCGCTTGGTCATGCGCTCGCGCGTTTCGCTGCGATCGCCCGCCTTCGCCGGCTGCGTCGTCTTCGCTTCCGCAGCCGGCTTCGGCGCGGGCTTTGCCCCCGTCTCCGCAACCGGCTTCGGCGAGGTTGCCCGCAGCACGTCGTCCTTCGTCACGCGCGTGCCGGTTGGTGTGACCGACTCGAGCTTCACATCGTGTGCCTTGGCGACATTGCGCGCCGTTGGCGTCGCCCGCACATCACTCGCCTGCGCCGCGCCCGCCTCCGCGCTGCGCGCTTCCACCTTTGCGCCTTGCGCGACGGTGGACGAGTCGGCGAGGCTGGCGCCCTGCGGCGGCTGTGCCGCACCATCGTGCGCTCCGAGCACCGCCAGCACTTCGCCAACCTTCACGTCCGCGCCTTCCTGGTGCTTGATCGACTCCAGCACGCCGGCGCGATCGGCACTCACCTCGAGGTCGATCTTCTCGGTCTCCAACTCCACCAGCGGCTCACCGGCCGCCACCACGTCGCCTTCCTTCTTCAGCCACTTCGCGACGCGTGCTTCGACGACGGACTCACCCAGTTCGGGAACGACGATGTTCGGCATAAGGGACTCTGCGATCTACGGTCTCAACCTCTCAACGCACGTGAGCAGGTGGACACTTCAACACAGCGAATCGAGGATCACCCGGTCAGACCTGCTTGGAGAGGACGCGGTCCAGTTCCCTGGTGTCGGCCTTCTGTTCGAACACGGCCGCGACAATGGCGCGCTGGTTGGCGGCGTGCCAGGTCGACGACCCTTCCGACGGGCTCGAGTTGCGGACACGCCCGATGTAACGGAGCGGCCAGCGGCCGTCGAGCAGTGTGTCGAGCAGCGGGCGCACGAATTCCCATGCGCCCATGTTCTCCGGCTCTTCCTGCACCCAGCACACCTCGCGCAGCTTCGGATAGCGATCGATGACGGCGCGAATCTTCTCGACGGGGAACGGATAGAGCTGTTCGACGCGCACGAGCGCGACTGACTGATCATCCTTACGTGCTTCGGCCGAGGCGAGGTCGACGTAAACCTTGCCGCTGCACAGCACCAGGCGCTTCACCTTCGCCGCCTGCTTGATCTCCGCATCGTCGATGACGAGGTGGAACCTGCCCTCGGCGAGTTCGGCCGGCGTCGACGCCGTGGCGGCGTGACGCAGCAGGCTCTTCGGCGTCATCACCACCAGCGGCAGCGGATCGGTGAGCAGCAGCTGCGCCTGCCGGCGGAGCAAGTGGAAGTACTGCGCCGCGGAAGTGCAGTTGGCGACGCGGATGTTGGTGTCGGCGGCGGCGTTCAGGAAGCGCTCGAGACGCGCGCTCGAGTGGTCCGGGCCTTGACCTTCGTAGCCGTGCGGCAGCAGCAGCACCAGCGATGGCGCCAGGCCCCACTTGGCGCGACCCGACGTCAGAAACTCGTCGAGGATCACCTGCGCGCCGTTGATGAAGTCGCCGTACTGCGCTTCCCAGATGACGAGGCGGCCGGGTTCCTGGATGTTGTAGCCGAACTCGAAGCCGATGGTCGCGTTCTCGGTGAGCGCCGAGTTGTGGATCTCGAACGACGCCTTCGCGCTCGGGATCGACTCCAGCGGAGCGAACCGCGCGCCGCTGCTGGCGTCCTTGTAAACGGCATGGCGGTGCGAGAACGTGCCGCGTTCGACGTCTTCGCCGGTGAGGCGGATGGGCACACCGTCGGCGAGGATCGAGGCCATCGCCATCTCCTCGGCCGCGGCCCAATCCACCGTCCGCTCCGCCGGGTTGTCGAACATCGTCTTGCGACGTTCGCGGCCGCGTTCAAGCTTGCGGTGCACGTTGAAGCCGTCCGGCACGCGGAGCAGTTCCTGGTTCAGCGTCTGCAGCGTCGCCAGCGGCACCTGCGTGACCGCGCGCTGCGCCGCGCCCGTCGGCGGGATCTCCGGCAGCGGCGGGATGAAGTCTTCTTCGGGCTTCAGGTCCGCGTACGCCTTTTCCATGGCGCCGAAGTGCTCCTGCACCATCGCCTCGGCGTCGGCGGCGCTCACCTCACCGCTCTCGGCCAGCGTGCGCGCGTACTGCTCGCGCACCGTCGGGTGATTGGTCACCACCTGATACACACGCGGCTGCGTGAACGCCGGCTCGTCGCCTTCGTTGTGGCCGTAGCGGCGATAGCCGACGAGATCGATCAGGTAGTCCAGCCCGAACGCGTGACGGTACGCCCACGCCAGCCGTGCCGCTTCGATGCAGGCCACCGGATCGTCGGCGTTGACGTGCGTGATCGGAATCTTGAAGCCGCGTGCGAGTCCGCTGGCGTAGCTGGTGCTGAACGAATCTTCCGGATCCGTCGTGAAGCCAAGCTGGTTGTTGGCGATGATGTGGATCATCCCGCCGACGTCGTAGCCGTCGAGGCGCGACAGGTTCAGCGTTTCCGCCACGACACCCTGACCGGGGAACGCGGCGTCGCCGTGAATCAGGATCGCCAGCACGCGTTCCTTGTGCAGCACCGGCGCGCCCGGCGCGTTGGCGTCGGTGGCGGCGGCGCGGGCCATGCCGTTCAGCACCGGGTCCACCGCTTCGAGGTGACTCGGGTTCGGCGGCATCGACAGGACCACCGTGGCCGGCAGGTCGTCGCGGCGTTCGATGCGCGCGCCGGCGTGATACTTCACGTCGCCCATCCAGCCGAGGTCGACGCGCAGCTTCGACAGCATCGGATCCTTGAACTCGGCGAGGATCTGCGCGTACGGCTTCTGGAGGATGTGCGCCAGCACGTTCAGCCGGCCGCGGTGCGCCATCGCGATCATCACGTGCTTGACGCCGCCGGCGGCGGCATCGCTGACGATCTCGTCGATGATCGGGATCATCATGTCGAGGCCTTCCACCGAGAAGCGCGTCTTGCCGGGGAAGGTGCGGTGGAGGAAGCGTTCGAAGCTCTCCACCTGCGTGATGCGATCGAGCAGTTCGCGCGCGTCCAGCGGATCGAGCGGCGGCCGGAACTGGCGCGACTCCACGGCCTGACGCAGCCACTCGCGCTCGGCCGGAACGAAGACGTGGTTGTAGTCGTGCCCCGTGGTGCCGCAATACACGGCGCGCAGCCGCGTGATGGCGTCCAGCGCGCTACCGGCGCCGGCGGCGGCCGGGCCGCCGATCACATCCGCCGGCAACTGCCGCAGCACATCGTCGGTCAGGCCGAGTGCGGCGGCGTCGAGCGTCGGATCGCCTTCGGGCGGATGGACGCCCAGCGGATCCAGTCGCGCGGCAAGGTGACCGAAGCGGCGGATCGATTCGGCGAGCGTATGAGCGGCAATGCCCGCGCGCATGGTTTGCGCATCGGGGCGGACGGCGCCGGCGGTGAGGGCCGGCGCGTCAATCGCCGGCGGCGCCCACGCGGCAAAGGCCTGCCGGGTCGCCTCGTCTACGGAACCGGGATCCTGCTGGTAGCGTTCGTAGAGTTCCTGAACGTAGCCGGCATTCGCACCGGTGAACTGGTCCCACGGGGTCATAACCTTCCTATATTAGCCAAGGCCACGACGCGATTCACAGCGAACCGCGTTCGCCGCCTGATCCCTTCGCGCACGTGGATGTGGTATCCATCTGCGCATGCACCCACGCCCGACCTACGACGATGCCAACCTCATCCTGCGGTTGTATGAAATGCGCCGCGAACCACGGATGCGCCAGGCGCGCGCCTGGTTTTCCGCCACGTGCAGGGGCGTGCAGAGCTACGACGCATTGATGAAACTGGCGCCCGGCGGCAGCGACGACAACGCCTCGTTCCGCATGGTCGTGTCGTACTGGGATCTCGTCGGGTCGTTCGTCGCCAGCGGCATCCTGCACAAGGAACTGTTCTTCCAGAGCGGACGCGAGATGCTCGTCGTCTGGGAACGCGTGCGCGACCTGCTGCCGTCGATCCGCGAGGCCTACAAGGATCCGCACTACATGCAGCATCTCGAGTCGGTCGGCAACGAACTCGCCGCCTACATGCAGCAGGGCAGCGCCGAAGGGTATGAGGCGTTTCTGAAGCGGATCAAGTAAGGGTGCGGGAAGAAGTGCTGAACGGTGCTGAACGGTGCTGACAGGTGCGCAAAGGTGCTGAAGGGTGCTGACAGGTGCTGAATGGTGCTGCGGTTGGCCGAGCAGAACCCGGGACGAGCGCACCGCTCGGCACTCCTCCGCACCTTTCCTCGCACCTTTGAGCACCCCTCAGCACCCCTCGGCACCCTTCAGCACCTGTCAGCGTCCCAGTCTCAGCGCGATCTGCAGGTGCATGTTCGCGCCGCCGGTGTGGCGGCGGATGCCCTCCGGCGTGCGGGTGCGTTCGACCGGCCAGCCGACGTCGATGCCGAGCGTGAAGACGGTGGCGTAGACGAACGCGCCAACGCCGTAACCGTATTGCCACGTCTGATCGCGCAGTGACCCCCGCGCCGCGTAGGCGGCGCCGGCGTCGGCGAAGACCTTGAACCCCGTGCGCGCGAGGGACAGACGCGTGCTGATCGGCACGAGCAGTTCGACGGAACCTGCGGCAAGGTTGTCGCCGTAGCGACGACCCACATCCCAGCCGCGGAGCGCCGCGGCGCCGCCGAGCAGCGCCTGCTCGTAGGCCGGCAAGGCGCGGGAACTGGCCACATGCTGGCCGCGAACGGCCAGCACCGTTTGGCCAATCAAGCCGAGATAGCCGCGCGCGTCCACCGTGGTACGCCGCGCCGCGTGAGACGATGCGCCATCGGCGGCCTCACCGATGGCCGGCGCCGAGAACGCAAGGCGTTCGATGCCGGCCTGCACGTGCACGGCGTTCCGCGGAAACGCCGGATCGATTCGCGTGTCGATGGCCGCGTCGGCGCGCCATGTCGTCAACGTGTCGTCGCGCTCGTCGAACCGCACGGCGGCTCGTCGCGCCCCGCCGCCGACGCGCAGCCATGAACGTGGCGCGGATTCGACGCGCGCCCACAGGGATGCGCGGCGATCGCCGACGTCGAACGCCGGATTGACGCGTCGTGTCACGCCACCGCCGCCGGCCACGCGCGCCACCACCGGACCGTCGAACGTGCGCTCCACCTCGAAGGCGGCCTGGCGCTCCCCGCCCCACGTGAGCGGCGCCGACACGCGCGTCCGCGTGCCGATCAGGTCCACGGCGCTCAGGCGTACGCCGTACGTGGTGCCGTAGCCTTCCTGATAACCAAGCAGCGGCACCCACATACCGCTCGCCATCACGCGCCGCATTGGCCCGGGCATCAAGTCGTCGTCACGCACCGCCGGATGCTCGTTGACGACGATGACGATCAGGACGCGTGAGGGATCGTCGATGAAGAGATACCGGCGGCGCACCTCGACGCCGGAAAAGCGACCGCTGCGTTCGAGACGCAGCCGCACCTCGGCGAGGAGCGCATCGGTTGGTTCCCGCCCGGCAAGGTCACCGACGATCGCCAGAACATCGGCGGTCGGCGTCGTGTGATTGCCGTGCACGGTGATCGACTCGATGGCCGGCGCCTGCACGGTCAGCCATGACGCGATCAGCACCGCCAACAGCATCAGCGCACCTTGTAGGTGACGTCGGCCTGGCGATAGTCGTGATAGTCGACGCGATAGCGCGCGTCGATGCGGCCGGTGGCCAGCGACATCGCGAAGCGCATCTCCACGTCGCGCGGCAGCCACACGTCGGCAAACGGCTGCCCCATCCTCATCGTCGCCTTCACGTCGTCCACTCGCGCGAAGGCGCGCCCGGGCAGGAAGTCCATGTCGATGTCGTCGAAGGTGTATTGCAGGATCTGGTGCCGCGCCGGTTCCACCCACAGCGTGATGAGCGACACCTTGTTCATGCGCTCCTCGACATCGGCGTCGCGGCGGCGCACGTCACGGCCCGGACGGGTGCGGCCCTCGCGAAACAGTTCCGTGGGGTAGTACTCGATGCGGAGCACGTTGTGCCCGTCGAGCGTCTCGCGGCCGACGAGGCCGTAGTGTCCCGGCTCGAAGCGGAACTTCAGGAAGTAGGCGTAGGAGACGAACGCCGGCTCGAGGGCGGCGCCGATGGCGGCGGAGTCGTCCGTCGTCGCGCTCTCCGTCGCTCCGCTGTTCGCCGCTTCGCCCTCAGCCTTCCTGCTGCGTTCCTTCTCGCGCGCATCGCGGCGTCGCTCGCGCGTGATCCACTGCGCCTCGGCCTTCCGTCGATCGCTATCGGTGATGCTGACGCCGTTGACGCGCAGCGGGCTGCGCACGAACACGCCGTCGCGCGGAAACCACGAATAGTCGCGCTGGAAGCCGTAGAGCCTGGCGCCGCCGGGTCCGGCAAGCGCGAAGGTTTCGCGCTCCTCGAGGATGTATTGCTGCAGCCGCTTCCAGTTGTCGTCGCGGCGCGCCAGCACGCGTTCCATCAAGGCGTCGAGGTCGGTCGGCGCCGCAGTCTGCGCGCTACCTCCATCGTGCCAGCGCGTCCGCTCGGACGCCGATGGCCCGGCGGCGATCGCCAGGCACGCGGCGACAAGGGCAATGCAGCCGGCGGCAGTGCGCATGGGAGGTCTGACGAACAAGACCGCGCCGGAGTTCGATCAGGACGGGAATCAGGCGTCAGCGGTTCGTGCCGTCGGCGGCGTCGCGTCGATACACCACCTTGCCATCGACGATCGTCGCCACCACCTCGGCCTCGAGCAGACGCTCCGGCGGCAGGCTGAACACGTCCTCCGACAGAATGACGATGTCGGCGAGCATGTCCTCGTCGAGCGTGCCCTTGCGCTGCTCGTCGAACGACGCGAACGCGCCGCCGCTGGTGTAGGCGCGGATCGCCTCGGCAAGCGACAGCCGTTCCGCCGGCTGCCAGCCGCCTTCGGGCTCGCCGTCGACGGTGGTGCGATTCACCGCCACGAAGATGCCCATCAGTGGATCCAGCGGCGCCACCGGCCAGTCGGAACCAAATGCGAGCGTGGCACCGGCCTTGGCCAGCGATGCGGAGCGCCAGCCGCGCGCGGCGCGGTCGGTCCCCAGATTCTTCGCCCACGGATCGTCGTCTCGCGGCGGCAGGCCGTGCGCGGGCTGCACGCTGGCGACGACACCGACACTGCCGAAGCGGTCGACATCCGCGGCATCCGGCGTCTCGACGTGTTCCACGCGATGACGGCGGCCGCGTGCCGGCGCGGGCGTGGCCGCGGCGGCTTCGTAGGCATCGAGCGTGGCGCGGATGGCGGCGTCGCCGATGGCATGCGTCATCACCTGCCAGCCGCGCGCGTCCAGGTCCGACACCAGCCGCGACAACGTCTCGGAGGACTGACGAAGCTGGCCGCGCTCGCTCGTGCCTTCGTACGGTTCGATCATGGCCGCGGTGTGCGTCTCCACCACGCCGTCGGCCTCGAGCTTGACGGCGCCGGTCTTCAGCATCGGATCGTCACCGATGCGGTCGCGCAGGCGATCCATCGCATCGAGTTCCGCCGTGTCTTCGGTGCCGTCGACGGTGAGCGCCTGATATACGCGCACGTTGAGGTCTCCCTCGTCACGCAGATCCGCCAGCAGTTCCAGATCGTCGGTGGTGCCGCCGGCCACCTGCACGCTGGTGATACCGACGCGATTGGCTTCGACGACAGCGGCGGCAAGCGCCGCCAGGCGATCGTCGCGCGAGGGCGCCGGCAGCGCGCGGCTGACGAGCGTCATTGCCGCTTCCTTCAACAGTCCCGTCGGCTCACCGCGCTTGTCGCGCACGATGACGCCGTTCTGCGGGTCGAGTGTGTCGCGCGTGATGCCGGCCTCGGCCAGCGCGGCCGAGTTGGCCCAGCCGGTGTGGCCGTCATACGACACCAGGTAGGCCGGACGCGCGCCGACCCACTGGTCCAGCATTTGCCGCGTCGGCAGTTGATCGCCGAACGCGCCATACAACCAGCCGCGCCCGCGCACCCAACCGGCGGACGGGTTGGCCTCGGCCCACGCGCGCACCGTTTCGCGGACGGCGTCGGTCGTCGCGGCCTCGTCGAGCGTCACCTGATCCAGCGCCAGCCCGCCGCTCAGCAGATGAAGGTGGGCGTCGTTGAAGCCCGGCAGCACGCTGCCGCCCTTCGCGTCAATCACCGTCGTCTGCGGCCGGGCCAGCCGCTGGATCTCGCGGTTGGAGCCGACGCGCAGCACCTTGTTGCCCTGCACGGCCACGGCTTCGGCCGTCTCCTCCTCGCCGGTGAACACCTTGCCGTTGACGATGATCATGTCGACGGGGCCGTCGGCATCGCGCCGCGCGCCGGCGATGAGGCCGGCGATCAGCGTCGCCGCGACGATGAAGGCAACGAGGTAGGCCGTGAGGCGGGCCGCCATGGGGGGATTCTACACGGGAGGCGGGAGACGGGAGGCGGGAGGCGGGAGGCGGGAGGCGGGAGACGGGAGGCGGAGAAGCCCAAGCCCTGCAAGCCCTAAGCCCTCCCAGCCCCAAGCCCTTCAAGCCATCCAAGCCTCAAGCCCTTCAAGCGCCGCGCAGCGGCCGCTCCTCCAAGCCCTCCGTAATATGCTTTGCGCATGAAATTCGCGATGTTGGGATCGGGCGCGGTGGGCGGCTACTTCGGGGCGAAGCTGGCGCGGGCGGGGCAGGATGTGACGTTCATCGCGCGCGGGGCGCATCGCGATGCCATTCGCCAGCGCGGCCTCGAGATTCGCAGCACGCAGCTCGGCGACTTCACCGTGCAGGCGCCGGCCGAGTCCGACCCGGCGCAGGTGGGACCGGTCGACGTCGTCGTCGTGGCCGTGAAGGCGTACGACAACGCCACGGCGTTTCCGATGATCAGCCCGCTGCTCGGGCCGGAGACGACGGTGCTGACGCTGCAGAACGGCGTCGACAACGTCGATCAGCTGGCCGAGCTGGTCGGAACGGATCGCGTGCTTGGCGGCACCACCTATGTCGCCACCGCGCTCGAAGCGCCCGGCCTCATCGTGCAGACGGGCGTGCATCGGTCGATCCTGTTCGGCGAAGTGTTCGGCGCGCGCACCGTCACGCCGCGCGTGCAGGCGCTGGCCGACGTGCTGGGCGCCGCCGACATTCAGGTGACCGCCGCCGCCGACGCGCGCACGCCGCTCTGGGACAAGTTCGTCTACCTGGTGCCGTTCTCCGGCTTCACCGGGGCGGCGCGCCTGCCGATTGGCTACATCTGGAAGCACGACACCGTGCGCGAGATGTTCTATGCCGCGGCGCGCGAGGTGGCGTCGGTGGCCGTCGCCGAAGGCGTCACGCTGTCGGCGGATCGCTTCGAGTCGCTCGACCACTACATGACGAACATTCCGGCATCGACGCGCTCGTCGCTGCTGATCGATCTCGAGCAGGGCAAACGCATCGAGGTGGAGGCGCTGCAGGGCGCGCTGATCCGCCGCGCCGCCGCGCACGGCATCCCGGTGCCGATCGTCAGCACGCTGTACGCGGTGCTGAAGGCCTGGGAAAGCGGCAACCCGCGCTGACCATCCAAGCGCATCACGCCACCAAGTTCACGAATCCTCCAGCCCACCAGCCCTCCAGTCCTCCAGTCCCATGCTGAGCCTGCCGTGTTGACCGAAGTGACGGCCGTTCTCGCGCTGGCTGCCGCCGCGGCCGGTGTGGTTGCCGGGACGCTTGGCGGCATGCTGGGCCTGGGCGGCGGCGTGTTCCTGGTGCCGGTGCTCGTGCAGCTGCTCGGCGTGCCGGTGCCGCAGGCCGTGGCCGTCAGCCTCGTCACCGTCATCGCGACGTCGAACGCGGTGTCCGGATCGTCCGCGGGCCGGCCGCTGATCAACCTGCGGCTCGGCTTCCTGCTGGAACTTGCCACCGCGGCTGGCGGACTGCTCGGGACTTACGTCGCCGTGCTCGTCGCGCCGCGCGTGCTCATGATCCTTTTCAGCGTCGTCGTGTTGCTGATGAGCGCGGTGACGTTCCTGCGCCGCGATCATCGCAACAACCTGCCCGAGACCGCCGAGCCGGGCCTCTGGGGTGGACGCTTCTTCGACGAGCAGAGCCGGCAGACCGTGGTCTACCAGGTCGAACGGATGCCGCTCGCGCTCGGCACGTCGTTCGCCGCCGGCACGTTGTCGACGATGCTCGGTATCGGTGGCGGCGTGGTGAAGGTGCCGGTGTTGAACGCGTGGTGCGGCGTGCCGATGCGTGTCGCGTCGGCCACCAGCGCCTTCATGATCGGCGTCACCGCCACCTCCGGCGCGCTCGTCTACTTCGGCCGCGGGCTGCTGCTGCCGGGCCTTGCCGTGCCGGCGGTGCTCGGCGTCCGCATCGGCTCGCAGTTCGGGCTGCGGCTTGGCCGGCAGTGGGCGCCGCGCCGTCTGAAGATCGCGCTGGCGGTGGTGCTGCTGATCGTGGCGGTGCTGATGGTGTCGAGGCTGCCATGATCGAACGCCTGTTCGTGTGGAACGGCCACCTCAGCACGCTGCTGATGATCGCCGGCCTCGTCACGTCGTGGTGGTGGCCGGCGCAACCGGCCGCTGCGACGCTGCTCTATGCCGGACTGCTGCTGCTGATGGTGACGCCGGTGACGCGAGTGGTGGCGGCGTGCACGCGCTATGTCGCCGAAGGCGATCGCCTGTCGGCCAGCCTGACGGCGGCCATCCTCGTGGTGATTGCGATCAGCGTGTGGGTCGCGGCGGGGAAGTAGTGCGGTAGCAGGTGGCAGGCAGCAGGTAGCAGTTAGCCGTCAGACGTCATGCGCGCAAACGCGTCGAGCGAGGCCGAGCGCACCGATTCGGAGAGCAGCGGGAACGTCGAGACGACGTGCGTGAAGTGCGCCGCGGACAGGCCATAGGCGCGCGCGGCGAGCGCATGGACGCGCGCGTACGCGGCGGGGGCGGCATCCCATGACGGGGCGCGTGCGACGTCGCGCGCGGCCGTGGCCAGCCCGGTGTGCAGTGCCGAGCCGCTGATAGGACGCGGCACCGGCATCCGTGCCATCAACGCCGCGGACACGTGCGTGCCCGCCTGCAGCCGCACCAGGAAGTTGGCGGTCAGGCTGTTGAGCAGCGCCAGCAGGCACCACAGGTCGTCGTCTTCGAGCGTCTGCTTCGCGCAGAACACCGTGTGCGTCGACACCGTGCGCGGCGGCAGCACCGCGGCAATCAGCGTCAGCATGTTCGTCCGGCTGGCGACGTCGCGATACGCAAGTCGCGGCCGCAGCGCGGCATTGACGCTGCCCAGGCGTGCCGTGGCCACGTGCGGGTCGATGCCGCGCGTCACCTGATCGAGCGCGACGCCGAACGGACGCAGATGCCGCCCATCCACCACCGGCCACATACGAGCGTCGAGCGAGACGAACGCGTCGCGATCGTCGGTGGCATTCAACTCGCGTCCGAAGGTGACATGCCACCCTTGCGAATCCGCCAGCGGCGGACACGCCATGGCCGCGTCCAGCACAGCGGCGTCCATCGCACTCGTCAGGCTGGGAATGGTTTCGTGCACCGGATCCCACCGGCGCAGCCACGGACGCGTGAAGGTGATGTGAGGGAGCGTCGAGCGTGCCGTCGGCAGATCCGGAAGATGCCCGAGCACGTCGGCGTCACTCAATCCGCTGGCCACGGCAAGCCTCGTTGTTGACTCACCGCGCGTGCCGCCGATCAGCACGAACTGCACGCCGCGATGGATCGGAAAGATGCCGCGGCGGTTGTCGAAGGTGAGCCAGGTATCGACGTTCACCTGGTCGAGCAGCGCGCGGCGCAGGTCGGCGCTGCCGGCGTCGCTCTGCACGCCGGCCGGCAGGATCAGCCCGAGCCGGCCTGACGGGGCCAGCGCGTCGAGCGCGCGTTCGAGAAACAGTTGGTAGTGATTGACGTGGCCGCGCCCCTGCCGCGGATAGTGGCCCGAGCGCCGCACGAACGCCAGCAGCGGTTCGGTCTGCGATCGCGTCGTTGTCCGGCTGACCGCGTCGCCGAGATCCGCGCGCAGCATCTCCCACGGCGGGTTACCCAGGACGGCGTCGAAGCCCGCGTCGGCGCGCGGCGTGCCGTCCTCGTGGAGGAACACTTCCGGGAAGGTGAGCTCCCAGTGACAGGCGCAGGCCGCGCGAGCGGCGAACATCAGCGTGCCAGTCTGCGCGTCGAGCCGCGCTCGTGGCAGCGTCGTCGCCAGTCCCGCGACATGACGCTGGAGTTCGTTGTAGAGGCCCGCGGTGGCCGGTGACGACGTGAGCGCGAGGCCGCACCACAGATCCGCGGCGCGTTGCCAGGCGGCAAGCGGTCCCGCAGCGTCGTTGAGCGCGTCGAGCCCGCGTTCCTTGGCACGCACTACAGCTGGTGTAAGCGAGGGCTCGTGTGCGAGCCGCAGACGCGCCGGCAGCACGTGACGGCTCAGAGTGGCGACGGCGTCCGCATCGAAGAGGTGAAGCTGATCGCCATGCGCGCGTGGCGCGGCGCGGAGGCGCGGTGGTTCACCGAGGTCGCCGAGTCGCGCGCCGATCAGGCTGTTGCCGGTCACGAGGTGATGATCGAGAAACGTCAGCGGTCGATCCGCCGCCAGCGTCGTGAGCCACAGCGACAGCCGCGCCAGCTGCACCGCCGTCGGATTGAGATCGATGCCGAACAGGCAGCGTTCGGCGATGGCACGACCGAGGTCGGCGCGATCGCGTTCGTCGATGTCGCCATCCGCCCACTCACCGCTGGCGATCAGCGCCTGCTCGGCGCGCATCGTGAGATAGCGGCACGCGGCGACGAGGAACGCGCCGCTGCCCATCGCCGGATCGAGCACGCGCAGCGAGAGGATCTCTTCGGCGGATCGCCCGTCGGTCAACGGCGCCAGCGTGCGGCGGACCAGGAAGTCCGTCATCAGTCGAGGCGTGTAGAAGCTGCCGCTGGCCTTGCGGGCCGTGGATGTCGCACGTAGGCGGAATCGGCGCTCCTCGCGGACCGGTTCGAAGTCGAGCACGCGTTCGTACACGGCGCCGAGCTGCTCGACACCGAGGTCGTGAAACGCGATGCGCTCGCGTCCCCGCGGCGTCGGCGTCGTGCCCAGTGCCAGCACGGTGCGCGACGCCACCTCGTCCGGCACACGCGAACGTTCCGCCAGTGGCGTCACCGCCGGCGCGAACAGACGGCCGTTGAACGCCGTCACGCGCAGGTCGTCGACGATGCAGCCGGCGTGGGCGAGGCGGGCGGTGGCGCGCAGCAGCGCCCAGGCGCCCGGCAGCGCCGGCGTCCGCAGCAGACGCCGGCACAGCATGTCGATGCTGTAGGCGTCGCGATACACGCGATGCCACGTCGGCACCAGCCCGCGCGCCTCGGCAAACAGCAGGAACAGCACGCGATAGACGATGGTGAGGCATTGATCGAAGACGGGACGGGCGATGCGAACGGACGGTCGTGCGTGTGTCGCCGTGAGTCCGTTGATCAGCACGTCCAGCGCGTCGAGCACGCCATCGCCCAGACCGGCGCAGACCTGACGGCCATGGTCGTCGGACGCCGCGGCGAGTGTGGCCAGCGACGAGCCTGTCGCGTCCGCACCGGCAATGGCGCGGAGGGTGACCGGACCGCTGGCGTGCGTGCAGAGACGCGCCAGATCGAACCTGAGGTGCCGCTGCGACCACGGACGCGTGACGTCGGCGACGATCAGCGAGCGACCGTTGAAGAGCAGTGCCCACTCGACGCCGTCGACGAGGCTGGCGTCCACGGCCAGCCGCCACCCGACCGCGGCCGGTGTCGTCCACGTCAGCGTCAGCAGCAACGCGCGCGTGCCCGCGGCAGTGGTGGCTCGTGCGCCATAACCCCACGCATGCGGTTCGACGCCGCTCAACTCGTAGCCGAGCAGCGCCAGCAGCGGCCGGGCGCCGACATCCAGCACCACACGCGGCGCCACCGCCGGGCCGAGCGTGCGCGAGGCGCGCCGCCACCAGCGAACGAGCTGCCGTGCCCACGCCGCCTGATCCGGCAGCGCGCCCATGGACTGCACGTGGCGGTCGAGGAACGTGCTGGAGATGAGATCGCCCGACACGCCTGCGATCACGAG
>JADZCY010000203.1 GCA_020851325.1 Acidobacteriota bacterium
GCATGAAGGGCTCGCGGACGATCGTCGCCATCAACAAGGACGCCGAAGCGCCGATCTTCGAAATCGCGGACTACGGCGTCACCGCCGACCTGTTCGAAGTCGCCCCGGCAATCGTTGCGGAGATGAAAAAATAGAAGGGCTGGAGGACTGGAAGACTGGAGGACTGGAGGGAATGTCCGGTGGCGGCGTCTTGCCCCCCAGCCCCCCAGACCTCCAGCCTTCCAGCCCCCCAGTCCTCCAGCCCTCCAGCCCTCCAGACCTCTGTGCTTTATGGACCGTGAAACCCTCGAAGTCGATGTCCTGATCGTCGGTGGCGGGCCTGCCGGCCTGTCGGCGGCGCTGCGCCTGGCGCAACTGCAGAAGGCGAAAGGCGGCGAGCCGCTCTCGATTGCCGTGATCGAGAAGGCGCGTGAAGCCGGCGCGCATCAGTTGTCGGGCGCGCTGCTCGATCCGTCGACGCTGCAGGAGTTGATTCCGGATTTCCGCGCCAAGGGCGCGCCGCTGGCGGCCGAGGTCCAGCAGGACAACATCTACTTCCTGACACCGAAGCGCGAGCTGCGGCTGCCGATCACGCCGCCGCCGTTCCAGAATCACGGCAACTACATCATCTCGCTCAACCAGTTCGCGAAGTGGCTGGCGGAACAGGTGGAAGCCGAAGGCATCGATCTGTTCTGGGGCTTCGCCGGTCAGTCGGTGCTCTACGACGGCACACGCGTGACGGGTGTGCGCACCGGTGATCGCGGCGTCGGCAAGGACGGCCAGCCGCGCGGCATGTTCGAACCCGGCGCCGACATCCAGGCCAAGGTCACGATCTTCGCCGACGGCGTGCGCGGACACCTGACGAAGGAGTTGATGCGCACGCTGCAGCTTGGCGACCAGAGCCAGCCGGCGCAGTTCGGCATCGGCCTCAAGGAACTGTGGGAAGTGCCCGCGGATCGGCTCGCCCCAGGCACCGTGATCCACACGCTAGGGTATCCGCTGCGGCAGGAAGAGTTCGGCGGCAGCTGGCTCTACGCCATGCCCGAAGGGCGCCTGTCGATCGGCTTTGTCGTCGGCCTGGACTACAAGGATCCGCTGCTGGATCCGTACTCGTCGTTCCAGCGCTTCAAGGCGCATCCGTTCATTGCCCGCATCCTCGACGGCGGACAGCGCACGAAGTACGGCGCCAAGGCGCTCCCCGAAGGCGGCTGGAACACGCAGCCGCGCCTCTTCATGGACGGCGGCCTCATCGTCGGCGACGCCGCCAACTTCGTCAACTCGATGCGCCTGAAGGGTATTCACCTGGCGATGCGGAGCGGCATGCTGGCAGCGGAAGCGGCATTCGACGCCGTGCGCGCCGGCGACACGTCAGCGCACGCGCTGTCGCGCTACAAGGCGATGGTGGACGAGAGCGCAATCAAGACGGAGTTGTATCCGGTGCGCAGCGTCCATCAGGCGTTTGGCGGCGGCCTCTACGCCGGCAGCGTCTTCGCCGGCCTGGCGATGCTCACCGGCGGACGCGTCGGCGATCTGGAGGGGCATGCCGGGCACACCCGCATGCGCACGCTCGATCACTACTACGGCATGGACAAGCGCGACACGCTCACCGGGTCCAACGCCGTCGCCGCCGATCGCAAGCTGACTTTCGACAAGCTGACCAACGTCCACTTCTCGGGCACGCACCACGACGAGGATCAGCCGTCGCACCTGCTCGTGCACACCGAGGTGTGCCACACGATCTGCGGCGAGGAATACGGACACCCCTGCGTGCGCTTCTGTCCGGCCAACGTCTACGAAATGGTCGACAACGGCGCCGGCGGCCGGCGTCTGCAGATCAACGCCTCCAACTGCGTGCACTGCAAGACGTGCGACATCATGGACCCGTACGGCGTCATCACCTGGGTGGCGCCCGAGGGCGGCGAAGGCCCGCAGTACGACGGCATGTGAAGTAGACTCCGGCACATCCTCATGGCGACACAGACCGCACGTTTCACCTGGAACGACCCGCTCCTGCTCGATCAGCAACTGTCGCCCGAGGAGCGCATGGTGCGCGACACGGCGCACGACTACTGCCAGCAGCAACTGGCGCCGCGCGTGCTCGAGGCGTTCCGCCACGAGAAGACCGACCTCGCCATCTTCCGCGAGTTCGGCGCCCTCGACATGCTCGGCATCGTCATTCCGGAAGCGTATGGCGGCGCCGGATTGAACTACGTCAGCTACGGCCTCGTCGCTCGTGAAGTGGAGCGCGTCGACTCGGGTTTCCGATCGATGATGAGCGTGCAGGGCTCGCTGGTCATGGTGCCGATCAACGAGTTCGGCACCGAAGCGCAGAAGCAGAAGTTCCTGCCGAAGCTGGCGACCGGCGAGTGGATCGGCTGTTTCGGTCTCACCGAACCGAATCACGGCTCGGACCCCGGCGGCATGACCACACGCGCGCGCAAGGTGGATGGCGGCTATCGCATCACCGGCACCAAGTCGTGGATCACCAACAGCCCCGTCGCCGACGTCCACATCGTCTGGGCGAAAGACGATGCGGACGAGATCCGCGGGTTCATTCTCGAGAAGGGCATGAAGGGTTTGACCGCGCCGCCGATCCACGGCAAGGTCGGCCTGCGCACCAGCATCACCGGCGAGATCGTGATGGAGGATGTGTTCTGCCCCGAGGAGAACGCGTTCCCCGACGTGCGTGGCCTGAAGGGTCCGTTCACCTGCCTCAACAGCGCCCGCTACGGCATTGCCTGGGGCGCGCTGGGCGCGGCGGAAGACTGCTGGCTGCGCGCGCGGTCGTACGTGCTCGAGCGCAAGCAGTTCGGGCGGCCGCTGGCGGCGAATCAGTTGATTCAGAAGAAGCTGGCCGACATGCAGACCGAGATCGCACTCGGGCTGCAGGCCTGCCTGCGTCTGGGTCGCATGAAGGACGAAGGCACGGCGGCGCCGGAAGTGACGTCGCTGCTGAAGCGCAACTCGTGCGGCAAGGGGCTCGACATCGCCCGCCTGGCGCGCGACATGATGGGCGGCAACGGCATCACCGACGAGTTCGGTGTGATTCGCCATCTCGTCAACCTCGAGGTCGTGAACACCTACGAAGGCACGCACGACATCCACGCGCTGATCCTGGGCCGCGCCCAGACCGGCATCCAGGCGTTCAGCAACTGACCGAGCGCCCACGCGCGCGAGCGCAGATGGAGGCCACCTCGACGCCCGCTGATCGTTCCGCCGCCGCGGCACCCGCGTGGCAGCGCTCGTGGCGGCGCCGGCTGGAGATTTGGGCGATTGCCGCGGTGGGCACGCCGCTGCTGCGGCTGCTGGCGTCCACGTGGCGCTGGCGTGTCGAAGGTGAGGAACACCTGCGGGCCACCGACGCCGCCGGCCTGCACGGCATCCATGCCTTCTGGCACGGCCGCATCCTGCCCGGCATGGTCCACTTCCGCGATCGCGGCATCGTCGTCATCACGTCCGAGAACTTCGATGGTGAGTGGATCGCGCGCATCATCCGCCGCTTCGGTTTCGGCACCGCCCGCGGATCGTCATCGCGGGGCGCTCGCAAGGCGCTGCTGCAACTGGTCCGCGACGCACGCGAGCATCCGACCGCGTTCACGCTCGACGGCCCGCGCGGGCCAGCGCGCGTGGCGCAGCCGGGCGCGGTGTGGTTGTCGAAGGCCACAGGCAACCCGGTGATTCCGTTTCACCTCGAGGCCAGCCGCTACTGGACCCTGCGCAGTTGGGATCGGACGCAGATCCCGAAACCCTTCAGCACCGTCGCCCTGGTCTTCGGCCAGCCCTTCACCGTCCCGCGTGACGCCGACGATGAGGCGCTCGAGCACTCTCGCGTCCACCTCGAAGAGGAACTGGCCCGTTGCGAGACGCGCTGCCACGTCTTGCTCCAGGGCCACAGATGACACACGCCACAGATGACAGCAGGCCCTGCAACTCCAGACCTCCCCAGCCCGCCAGTCCTCCAGCCCCCCAGCCCCTAGAGATCACCAGATGCTGAGCGTCATCTCTTCAAACGCCTTCACCAACCATCTGACGCCTGCCGGGCATCCTGAACGCCCTGAGCGTGCGCAGGCGATGGCCACCATCGTCGAGCGCTTTGCACGAGCCGGCGGGCGCGTGATTCAGCCGCGTGCGGCGACAGACGAAGACTTGCTGCGCGTGCATACGCCCGCTCACGTGGACGCGATCAAGGCGACGCGCGGCAAGGCGGTGATGCTGGATCCCGACACGTTCACCTCGCCCGACTCGGATGATGTGGGACGGCTGGCGGCGGGCGCGGTGTTGACGGGTGTCGATCTGGTGCTCGATGGCGAGCCCGGATCGCGCGCGCTTGCGGTGGTGCGGCCGCCGGGGCATCACGCCGAGGCGGACAAGGCCATGGGCTTCTGTTTGTACAGCAGCATTGCCGTCGGCGCCGCCTACGCGCGCTCGCGCGGCCTCGATCGCGTCGCCATCGTCGACTACGACGTCCACCATGGCAACGGCACGCAGGCGATCTTCTACGAGGATCCGTCGGTGCTGTTCGTCTCGTCGCATCAGTTTCCGTACTATCCCGGCACCGGCGCGGCCGACGAGATCGGACGCGGCGCCGGCACGGGCTTCACGCTCAACCTGCCGCTCGACGCCGGCGCCATGGACCGCGACGTGCTGCCGCTCTACGAGCAGCAGGCGATTCCCGCATTGGACGCCTTCCGGCCGCAGTTGCTGATGATCTCCGCCGGCTTCGACGCGCACGAGCGCGATCCGCTCGCGGGCTGCCGCATGACCACCGCCGGGTTCGCACGCTTGACGACGATGCTGCTCGAGGCCGCGGATCGGTTGTGCGACGGCCGCGTCGTCATCGTCACCGAAGGTGGCTACGACGTCACGGCGCTGGCCGACTGCCTGAGCGCGGTGATCGACGTCGCCCGGTGAGCTATCCTTAAGGGATCCCTTTTCCCGAGAGACGAGACGTGTCCGACTACCATCCGCAGGATCTCGACCGCAAGTGGCAGGCGCACTGGGCCGCCACGCGGGCCTTCGAGGTCACCGAAGATCCCGGCAAGCCGAAGTTCTATTGCCTCGAGATGTTCGCCTACCCGTCGGGGCACGCGCATGTCGGGCACGTGCGCAACTACATCATCGGTGACGTGGTGGCGCGGCTGAAGCGGCTGCAGGGGTTCAACGTGCTGCACCCGTTCGGGTGGGACGCGTTCGGCCTGCCGGCGGAGAACGCCGCCATCAAGAGCGGCATTCATCCCGAGGCGTCGACGCTCGGCAACATCGCGCACATGAAGGGGCAGTTGCAGCGCCTCGGCATCAGCTATGCGTGGGAGCGCGAACTGGCGACGTGCATGCCGGACTACTACCACTGGAACCAGTGGTTCTTCATCCGCATGTTCGAGCGCGGCCTGGCCTATCGCCGCCGCTCCACCGTCAACTGGTGCCCGGTCGACAACACCGTGCTCGCCAATGAGCAGGTGGTGGACGGCGCCTGCTGGCGCTGCGGCACCGCCGTGGAACTGCGCGACCTCGAGCAGTGGTTCTTCCGCATCACCGCGTACGCTGACGATCTGCTCGACAGCACCGAGGGGCTGGCCGCCTGGCCCGAGAAGGTGCTGACGATGCAGCGCAATTGGATTGGGCGATCGGAGGGCGCGCGGGTGACGTATGCGCTGGCCGATCGGCCGGGCAGCATCGACGTCTTCACGACGCGCATCGACACCATCTACGGCGCCACGTTCCTGATGCTGGGGCCGGAGCATCCGCTGGTGCAGCAGTTCGCGGACCTGTCGGACGATCCGAAGACGTTCCGCGATCAGGTGACGCGCTTCCGCGGCCAGGATCGGTCGGCGCGCGTCTCGGGTGAGGTCGAAAAGGAAGGCTTCTTCACCGGGCAGTACGCGATCAATCCGTTCACCGACGAACGCGTGCCGGTGTGGGTGGCGAACTTCGTCCTCGGCGAATACGGCACCGGCGCCGTGATGGGCGTGCCGTTCGGCGATCAGCGCGACTTCGAGTTCGCGCGCAAGTACAACCTGCCGATTCGTGCCGTCATTCGTCCGGTGGATGGCGACGCGGCTGACGTGGACGCGATGACCGAGGCGCTGCCGGAAGAAGGCCTGCTCGTCAACTCGGGTCCGTGCAACGGCCTGACCTCGGCGGAAGCTCGGCGCCGGCTGACGAACGAAGCCGAAGGTCGCGGCATCGGCGAAGGCACCGTTCAGTATCGCTTGAAGGACTGGGGTATCTCGCGCCAGCGCTATTGGGGCACGCCGATCCCGATGATTCACTGCCCGCAGTGCGGCGTCGTGCCGGTGCCCGACGATCAACTGCCGGTGGTGCTGCCGAAGGTGGCGCAGTTCACCGGTCGCGGCGATTCGCCGCTGGCGGCGATCCCCGAGTTCGTCAACGTCGCGTGTCCGACGTGCGGCGGCGCCGCGCGTCGCGAAACCGACACGATGGACACCTTCGTCGACTCGTCGTGGTACTTCTACCGCTTCGCCGACGCGCACAACGACAAGATGCCGTTCGACCCGAAGAAGGTCGGCTACTGGGCGCCGGTGGACTTCTACAGCGGCGGCATCGAGCACGCGATTCTGCATTTGATCTACTCGCGCTTCTTCGCGCGCGTGTGCCGCGATCTGGGGCTGGTGGATCACGCCGAGCCGTTCACGCATCTGCTGACGCAGGGCATGGTGCTGAAGGACGGCGCCGTCATGTCCAAGTCGAAGGGCAACGTCGTTGATCCGGACGCGATGCTCGAGCGTGTGGGCGCGGATGCGCTGCGGCTGTACGTGATGTTCGTGGCGCCGCCGGAGAAGGAAGTGGAGTGGACGGATGCCGGCCTCGACGGCAGCTTCCGCTGGCTGGCGCGCGTGTGGCGCATCGCGGACCAGTGGCGCGACGAGGCGGTCGCGGCGACGGGCGCTATCAATCAGGCGACACTCACGGCGGACGAACGCGCCGTCCGGCGCAAGACGCACGCGACCATTCGCCGCGTGACGCAGGACATCGACGTCCGCAAGCAGATGAACACCGCGGTGTCGGCGATGATGGAACTGGTGAACGATCTCTATGCGTTTACCGACAAGGGCGAACGCAGCGCGCAGGCGGGTGCGGTGGCTCGCGAAGCCATTGAGGCGTTGATCGTTCTGGTGTCGCCGTTCGCGCCGCACACGGCCGAGGAACTGTGGCAACGGTACGGCCACACCGATGGCATCGGTGCGGCCGCATGGCCCATCTACGACGCCGAGGTCGCGAAAGCGGACGAGGTGGAGCTGCCGGTGCAGGTGAATGGCAAGGTGCGTGGACGTGTGACCGTGGCGGCCGACGCGCCACAGGCCGACATCGAAGCGGCCGCGCTTGCCGACGCCGGCGTGCAGCCCTATCTTGATGGGAAGGTGGTCAAGAAGGTGGTCGTCGTACCGGGCCGCCTGGTGTCCATCGTGGTGGGATGATGCAGGCAACACTCTCGCGGCGTTACGTGCTCGGTATGCTGCCGGCGATGGCGGCGGCAGGCTGTGGCTACACCCTGGCCGGCCGCGGTTCGTTCCTGCCGGCCTACATCCAGACCATCGGCATCCCGGCGTTTGCCAACACCACGCCGTTTGCCACCGTCGAGCAGATCTTCACCGACAAGGTCCGCGCCGAGTTTCAGAGTCGCGGTCAGTACTCCGTCGTCCCCACCGACACCGGTGCTGACGGCGTCGTTCGCGGCACCATTACCGGCATCGGGGCGTCGCCCGTGGGTTTCACCGACGCGCAACTGGCGCGCCGCTATCGGTTCAGCATCACGCTGGCCGTGGCGTTCGAGGATGCGCGGCAGCAGAAGAAGCTGTGGGAGAACCCGGCGCTCAGCTTTGCCGACGAATACGAACTGGCCAGCTCGATTGCCGGCCTCGATACCTCGGCGATCCTCGGCCAGGAGCGCGCCGCCATCGATCGCCTGGCGACAGACTTCGCGCGCTCGGTCGTCAGCGCCATTCTCGAGGCGTTCTGATTCGTCCGTGATGTCGTCCCGTATCGCACGCAGGGCTCGCGCGAAAGGCGTGGCGCGATGAAGCCGGTCGAAGCGCGCGCGCAGATCGCCGCCGGCAAGACGTCGCCGCTGTACCTGCTGGAAGGCGATGACCTGCAGTCGCGTCACGACCTTGCGCTCGAGTTCGCGCAGCTCGTCGACGAGGGTCTGCAGGCGTTCAACGTCGAAAGCTACTACGCCAACGAAGCGTCCACCGCCGGCGCGCGGGATCAGATGATCGGCGCGCTGCTGTCGACGGCGCGCACGCTGCCGATGATGGCGCCGCGCCGCGTGCTGATCGTGCACGAGGCGGAGCGGTTGCTGTCGCCGAAGCGCAGCAAGGACGAGGATGCCGAGCCGGCCGCGGAGCCGGCGGGGAAAAAGCGCAAGGCGCCGGCGACGACGCCGATCGAAGAACTCGAGGCGTACATCGAATCGCCGGAGCCGATGACGACGATGGTGTTCGTGGCCGGGCCGCTGGACGCGAATCGGCGGCTGGTGAAGCTGCTGCGCAAGCGCGCGGTGACCGTCGACTGCGGCTCGCTCGACAGCCCGCAGGATGCCGCGACGTGGATCCGCAAGCGGCTCGAGAAGGACGAACTGACGATCGACGCCCGCGCCATCTCGCTGCTCCTCGAGACGACGGGCCTCAGTCTCGGCCGGATTCGCGCCGAAGTGGAGAAGATCGTGTTGTACGCGGCTGGTGAGTCCGCGGTCACCGAAGCGCACGTGCGCGACCTGATGTTGCCGCAGGCGGAACCGGGGATGGACTTCGCGCTCGGCAAGGCGATCTGGGCCAACAACGCCGCCGCCGCGCTGGGCGAGGTGTCGGCGATGTTCGACACCGGCGCGCAGGCGGTGATGATCCTCGGCCAGGTCCGCGCTGCCGCCGGACGGCTGCGCCCCGACGCCCGCGCACGGCATGGACTCGATCTCGTGCTGCAGACCGACCTCGCGCTCAAGTCCTCCGGCGGCGATCCCCGCTTCCTGATCGAACGCCTCGTCGTCGAACTCTGCGGCCGCTGAGCAGGCCGTCCAGTCCTCCAGTTCCCAGCCCTCCGGCCCTCAGTCGCCGACGCGCGAAACCGCGAAGGCGGGCCCTTCAAGCCGTCCACGGAGGCAGCAGCCGGCATCCGGACCCTCTACGGGCCCGGTGCGGCGGGTGCGATTGAAAAACCGGGAAACTAGCTCGCGAGGCGAGCGACGAGGCGGGACTTGTAGCGGGCCGCGGTGTTGCGGTGGATGATGCCCTTGGTGGCCATCTTGTCGACCAGCGACTGCACGCTCTTCAACTGCCCCTTGGCGTCGTCGATGTCCTTGGCGTCCAGGGCCTTACGGATGGCCTTCAGGCCGGTGCGCAGCTTCGAGCGCAGCGCCCGGTTGGCCTCGCGCCGCTTGATGTTCTGCCGGTTGGCCTTGACGGCCGACTTGGTTCGCTTTGCCACGTTCTAGGTCCCTCGGTTCGCTCGCTGTTGAGCAGAAAAACACTTAAGTCTAGCACAGAGGCCGCATGGCCAGGCCTTTCGGCTCAGCGGTCGCCGTCTGTTCTGGGCGCTGACGGCGCCAAAGCCTCTGGCCAAGGATTCCCGACGCGAGCGAGGTCGGCTGGTTGACCCGGTCTTCTAGGTCGTCGCGATGTGGCACAGGAGGGCCGGCTGCGGCGTCGGCGGACACTTGCCATCCTGTCGAGCTTGGTTGCGCTATTCGGTGCCAATCTCGGATCATTCTGACGAGGTTTCCCGCGCTTCGGTAGGACTACTTTGATTTGCTTGACGGGCGCAGACAGCCCCGCGGCTTTCGGCGGCGCGCGACCAGTTGCCAAACCAGATACCCCAGGCCGGGTGGGACACTCCGCGCCGACGCTCCGGCCGCTCTCCAATCTTTGATCAGGAACTGCTAATGGGAGGACTGCTCCTCCAACGCAGCGCTGCGGGATACACTGCCGACCATGATCCGTGCCGTTAGCCGTCAAGTTCAAGACGCCAAGGCATTCGCCGCCAATCAAGACATTCGTTTCTCCTCAGAAGGCTTGGCTGTCCTTAAAACAGCCGAACTGCTCGCGCACGAGCTTGATGACTATCTGTACCTTTGGACGTTGATGCCAGCGATCTTGCGGCTGGTTGGCCCAGTGCGGCGCGCTCTGGCCCTAGAGGGCGGTGACGCGGACGACGGCGCTGCGATCTTCGAAGAATACACGCGTACCAGCAAGGGAGGGGGCGGTACCGCATACGACGACGGCGATGGGGACGGCTATTCAACGGCCTACGGCGATCGCTCGTCGAGCACGCGCACCCACCTAATCGATTTCGCGATCGCTCATGCTAGGAGGGAAGGACGCCCGATCGACGGCGTGATTCTCTTTGCAGCTCTGATGGACTCGCACGAGGCAATTTTCCCCGCAATCACTCATGGCAACCTGACCGATGAACGGCTGCATACCAGAGTGATTTTGCTGGCGCATATTCTGGGCTGTTATCATCGTTCGCTCGCCGTCTCGCTCAACAGCCTTCGCGACCATCTCGGACTGCCCATCCCCACTATGGGCGAGCGCCATCCGCTCGAGCTTGCACCGCCGTACGCCCGGTCTGCGACGTCTGCACTGCTAGCCGATCATCCCGAGTATCACCGCAACTGCTTCCTCGTGATGCCTTTCACCGACACGCCCGCGCACCGGGAGATTGCGGCGGCCCTCAAGAAGCTTCTGCTCGCCCGCGGATTCAATCTCGTTCGTGCCGACGACGGCGTGTACTCGGAAGATGTGATGACAAACGTCCTCGCCTACATCTACGGTTGCCGTTTCGGGATCGCGGTCTTTGAGCGAATCGTCCGAGACACGTTCAACCCGAACGTCTCACTCGAGGTGGGCTACTTGATGGGACTGGGCAAGCCTGTGTGCCTGCTCAAGGAGCGAACTCTACCGCACTTGCAGTCCGATCTGGTGGGCCGATTGTATGAAGAGTTCGATGCACAGGATCTCGCCAGTTCTCTGGCGAATGCGGTCGACGATTGGCTGGTGCGCCGCGGAATGCTCCGGCGGAAGGCTCGCTCGGCAGCGCGCCAAGGCAAGCCGGCAGGAACAAAGCGTCGCAGACCGCGTCGCTGACCCCTTCAAGCCTTGACCCATTCGGTGAAATGACGAGCGGACTTTAATCTCTACTGCCCCTGCCTCTTCGGTTATCACGCGTCGCGGCACTTCGCCTAGATCACAATACGCTTCTCGCGTGCATTGCGGGTGAATGGGCGACACGCACCTAACGCTTTCCGACGGCCTCATCGGCCGGCGCTGTCGGTGGTATTCGACGAAAACGTCGCAGCGCCCGCCAAGCGCCTCCGCCGCGGAGGCGTGCACCGGGCAGCGGATGCTCGGGTCACTCAGAACGTCCAAGGTCGCGGCCAGCGTGACTGCGCGAGACCGCCGCACGCAAGGCGAGATCGTCCGACCGCGCAATGGCGCGCGAGCTCGAAACCGGCCCATCCGGTGGCGCCGGCGAGACACACTGGAAGCTGTTTGTCCATGCGTCAACGTACCGCCCCCGTGGATGCGCGGAGTGCATCTCCACGAGCGAGGCGCCGATCGTCGGCACGGCGACGGGTGTCAAAGCGCTTCTAAATGCGAAGGGCCTCTATCAGCGCCGACAGCGCGGCCGACTGTTGCCGCCGGCTCGGATAGTAGAGGAAGTAGCCGGGAAACGGCGGACACCAGTCTTCGAGTACGCGCACCAAGGCTCCGCTTGCGATCTGCGGCGCGACGTACTCTTCGAACGAGAACGTCAGCCCCAATCCGTCGACGGCGGCCCGAATCATCAGGTCCGCATCGTCGACGATCAACGGTCCGCTTACATCGACGTTGACGACGTCACCGCCGTTCTCGAACTCCCACCGGTAGGGCCGCGGGGCTCCGGCACGCAGGTTGATGCATCGGTGGTTCGCGAGATCGTGCGGTGATCGTGGCCTAGGGTGCAATGTGAAGTACTGCGGTGATCCCACGACCGCGAGACGCTGATCGCGAGACACGCGCACAGCCACCATGTCGCGCTGGATGGATTCGCCGAGGTGGATGCCGGCGTCGAAGCCCGAGGCGACCAGTTCGGTGCGTCCCTCCTGTGTCGTGGTGACCTCGAGAACGACGTCGGGATATCGACGGTTGAACGATACCAGCATGGGCGCGAGCACCATCGTGGCGGCGAGGGGTGTGACCAGCAGGCGGACGCGTCCCGCCGGCCGCTCGCGCAGCCCGACGATCTGGTCGAGGACGGACTCGACGTCACCGAGTGCGGGACGCAAGCGGCTGATGAGCTGTTCGCCGGCATCGGTCGGCGCCACGGTGCGTGTCGTCCGCGCCAGCAGGCGGACGCCAAGGCGCTCCTCGAGCCCGCGGACGGCATGGCTCACCGCGGAGCGCGAGACCCCCAGCCGTTTCGCCGCCTTCGTGAAGCTGCGCTCTTCGGCCACCGTGAGGAATGAGGCGAGGACATTGAGATTGTCCAGTTCCATTGGTGAATGGTACTCACATCCCCATCCGCATCTGACCGCCTACTCGGGCGTCGCGCTACTGACTACGCTGGAGGTATCGAAAGGCTTACATCAGGCCGCACCTGGCGGCTGAACGGGGATTCTCGATGACACGTCATAGTCCACTTCTTCTGTTGAACAACGGCGTTCAGATACCGGCGCTTGGCCTTGGCGTCTTCCAGAGTCCGCCGGACGAGACGGCGGGGGCGGTGGCGTCGGCAATCGCGCAGGGCTACCGCCTCATCGACACCGCGGCGGCCTACATGAACGAGCGCGAGGTCGGCGACGGCCTTCGCCGATCAGGCGCCGCCAGGGAGGAGGTGTTCCTCGAGACCAAGGTGTGGATCACCGACTACGGGTACGACGCTACGTTGCACGCGTTCGACAAGAGCGCCGGCAAGCTTGGCGTCGACCGCATCGATCTGCTGCTCCTGCACCAGCCGCTGCCGAGCCGTTTCGATCTCACGCTGGACGCCTACCGCGCGCTCGAGAAGCTGCTCGCCGATGGCCGGGTGCGCGCGATTGGGGTGAGCAACTTCATGCCGGAGCATCTCGAGCGTCTCCTCGCCGAAACCTCGGTCGTGCCCGCTGTGAACCAGATCGAGGTTCACCCGTACTTCCAGCAGCGCACACTCCAGCGCCTGCACGCCGAGCGCGGCATCCTCACGCAGGCGTGGTCGCCGATCGGCGGCATCACGTCCTACCGCGCCGGCGGGACGAGCGCACTCGACGATCCGATCCTGCGCGAGATCGGACTGCAGCACGGCAAGTCCGCGGCGCAGGTGATGCTGCGCTGGCACCTGCAGGAAGGACGCTCCGCCATTCCGAAGTCGACCCGGCCGGCGCGCATCGCCGAGAACGTCGACGTCTTCGACTTCGAGCTGTCAGCCGACGACGTCGCCGCCATCGATGCGCTGGACAGCAGCGTTCGTCGCGGCCCCGAGCCCGACAGCATCACGCTGGAGGCGTACGGCAGAGCCATCCCGGAGGCGTGATGCAACCTGACACCTGCTGCGAATCTCGACGCGTGCCGCACTCGCGAATGAAAGGACGACCGGAAATGGATCAGCAACGAGAACGCGAAATGGGTCGTCGTCGCTTCCTCGGCGCCGCGGGAAGCCTCGTAGCGGTGTCGGCACTTGGTAGCGCTAATGCGCCCGTCCACGCGCAAACGACCGCCGCGTCCAACAACGCACCTCGGGTTTCCGGACGGCGAAGGCTCGGGTCGCTCGAGGTGTCGAGCGTGGGACTCGGCGTGCAGAACATGAGCCGGAAGTACGACACGACGGTGCCGTACCGGCCGGAGATGATCAACATCATCCGGACGGCCTTCGACCGCGGCGTTACCTTTTTCGACACGGCTGAAGCGTATGGCCCACACGAGTGCGAGCGGATCCTCGGCGAGGCGATCGCGCCGTTCCGCGACCAGGTCGTTATCACGTCGAAGTTCGGGTGGAACATCGATCAGCAGACCGGCGCTCGGCGTCCCGGGCTCAACAGCCAGCCTGATCACATCACGCGCGTCGTGGACGGCATGCTCACGCGCCTGCGGACCGATCGCATCGACTTGCTCTATCAACATCGGGTTGACCCGGCCGTGCCCATCGAAGACGTCGCCGGCGCGGTGCAGGATCTGATGTCGGCCGGCAAGGTGCGCCATTGGGGCTTGTCGGAGATGGGGCTGAACACGCTGCGTCGCGCCCACGCAGTGTTACCCGTGACGGCCGTGCAGAGCGAGTATTCGATGCTGTGGCGCGGGCCCGAGAAAGAGGTGCTTTCGACCTGCGAGGCACTCGGCATCGGGTTCGTGCCGTGGAGCCCGCTCGGCGTGCAGTTCCTGACGGGCGCGATCGACGCCAGCACGCGGTTTGCCCCGGGCGACATCCGTGGTGTCGAGCCGCGCTTCTCGGCTGAGAACCTGACGCACAACCTGGCCTTGGTCGAACTGCTCGCGCGCTGGGCCGCACGGAAGTACGCCGCTCCCGCACAGATCGCCCTGGCGTGGCTGCTGGCGCAGAAGCCGTGGATTGTGCCGATTCCCGGAACGACCGAGATGGCGCACCTGCTGCAGAACATCGGTGCCGACGCGGTTCGCTTCTCCGCATCCGAACTCACCGAACTGAATGCGGCCGTCTCGGCAATCGAGATCCGCGGTGCACGGCTGCCCGA
>JADZCY010000204.1 GCA_020851325.1 Acidobacteriota bacterium
CCGAAGAAAGGCGAGCAGATCGTGCTGCTCGTCGCCGGCGGCACGACCGACGGCGAGGCGATCCGCCAGGCGCTGCTCGCGAGCGGTGCGAATCCGCTGACGATCCCGGGCGAGTACCGCGCGGTGCCCGAGGTTCCCAAGCTCGGCAGTGGCAAGACCGACTTCACGCGCGCCAAGGCGCTCGCGCTGCAGATGCTGTGAACGGCGACGACCGGCCCGTGCGGCGCCTGCCCCGTGCGACATCGGTGGCGTTCCGTTCGCGGGGAAATTGCGGGCCCATCTCACGCCGCTAGAGTCGACGCATGCCCGCGCCCGCCGTGCTTCCGCTCGTCCTCAGCGCAGCGCTGCTCGAGGCGCGCAGGACGTGAATCATCGTGAATCGTTCACGCTTCGCCGTCTGCGCACTGGCGGCTGGCCCGAGCGTTGAGGCAGGATGCAGTCCGTCAGGACTTTCCAGACAAGCAATAACAACGAGGCTCTTCATGCAGCGAATCTTCGCGACGCTCGCGCTCGTCGGCGCGACCTCCCTGGTCCAGGCCGCGACGCTCACCGTCCACAACACCGGCGTCGACAATGACGCGAACCTCGTCGCGCCTGGCGCGGCCACCGCGTTCTGGACGCTCACGAATCAACCGATCGGAGGCAGTCTGACCCTAGGTTCGACGCCGTTCCGTTACAGGCATCCGGCTTATGCCGCTGACACCAGCGACTCGGCGTGGGTGTCGCCGACCGCGGCGGGGGATGCCGGCGCATTGGGCGTGTACACCTATACCCTCGCCGTCGATCTGACTGGCTTCGACCCGACGACGGCGACGATCAGCGGCAAGTTCACCAGCGACAACGAAGGCACGATCTCGCTGAACAACGGCGTCGGCACGGCATCGTCCGGCTACGCGAGCTACGGCACGTTCACCGACTTCAACTTCGTGAGCGGCTTCGTCGCCGGCCTCAACCAGATCGTCGTTACCGTGAACAACGCCACCGACCCGACGGCATTTCACGTCCAGTTCGCCAGCGCGACGGCCGACATCGCGCCGGTACCGCTGCCCGGCGCGCTGGGCCTGATGGCGGGTGCGCTCGCCGGCCTCGGCGTATTGCGTCGCAAGTCGCGCATCTGAGCACGAGGCGCGGCCGCCTCCGGCGGTCGCGCCTTCACCGCTGCAGCGTCACGCGATGACGACGACCTCCCGACCGACGAAGCTCTCGATCGTCGTCATGTCGACGAACTTGACCGTATCGGCCCAGGCGACGTCCTTGAACGCGGGGTCGACGAGCATCCGCTCGACGGCCGCCACGCCATCCAGCCACAGTTGCGCCACGCCATCCCAGCGGGGTTCGGCATAGCGGTAGGCGGCGGCGATCGTATGGGACTGCACGTAGCGGCACAGCCCGGGCACCGCGGCGACGATCGGGCCGTGCACGTCGAGCCAGTAACGCCTGCCTTCGGCGTGCGAATAATGCCGCTGACGCTTCAGCGGGAACACCATCTTGACGGCCGACGGCGGCGGCGTGCCGTCGATGAACACGTGATCCTCGGTCGTCAGCCACTCGGTGCACGAGAGGTCGATGAAATTCGGTTCGTCGGCGCGCGCGCCGTCGAGGTAGGCCGGGTCGCGCATCACCGCATCAAGCGCCGCCGCGTCGTCGACCCACACCTCGGCTGCACCGTCATACGGCGAGTTCTGGTTCGGAAACGGCATGCGGTGCAGTTGCACGTAGCGCCGCAGCGCGCCGATCTTCCTGACGATCGGGCCGTGGACTTCCTCCCAGTAGCGATGGAAGGCCGCATCGTCGAGACCTTTCTTGCGGGTGATGAAATAGAAGACGTGCAGCATGCGTGCCCTCCCGATGACGATCGTCGTCGCCCGGGACAGCGTAACGGAAGCTCGGATCTTCAGCGAGCCGGAAGGCCGATACTTTGTACCCCCGTCCGTTTTGCCACAGAGAACACCGAGGGGAGCGGACGCACGCGCCCAATCGCGGCTGCCGCCGCTCCTACATTGGAAACCTCGGTGTTCGGTGGCAAGACTCCGCGTGACCGCTTGCGCGCACCTGCCGCCAGTGACGTGGATCCGGCCGGCGCACGCCGCGCGGTTACCCGATCTCGTCCATCACCATCTTCACGCAGGCCGCGGTGTCGAAGCCGCGCGACACCGCGACGCGGCGCGCGGACGGCGAGCCAGCCGCGGTGACGCCGAGTGCGCGGTTCCAGCCCGAGGCATCGGACGCGGCGATGTCGAAGATGTACTTGACCAGCGCGAGGCGCTGTTCGGCCGACACGCCGGGCTTGCCGACGTAATACTTCTTCACCATCTCGGCGGTGTCGGGGTTCGCCAGATCCAGTCCCGAGGGCGCCGTGAGCACGGGACCGCCGGCCAGCTCGCACAGGAATTCCAGATAACCCTGGCGCGTTTCCGAGATCGTGAGGCCCGCCATGTTGCAGGCGGTCGAATCCGGCACGCAGACACCTTCGACGAACGAGACGCGGTTGAGCGCCGTCCAGCGCAGGATCTCCAGCAGTTGCGCAGTCTGGACCATCTCGGTGATCTTGCCCTTGATGCCGCCGACGCCCTCCAGGCCGTTGTACTGCGCCATGAGCAGCGCGGCGCCGATCAGCTTCCTGGTGTCGCGCGGCTCCTTGATGATCGCGCCGGTGCGATGCAGCGTGGTGAAGTACATCAGGAGTTCCCGCGTGAACTCGTTCTCGCCGCACATGAACACGCGCTCGTCGGGCACGAACACGTCATCGAAGATCACCGTGGCGTCGTGGTGCATCGTGCTGTGCGAGATCGGCCGGTCGAAGCGGAACCGCTCGCCCCAGGGAGATCCGGCGTAGTTCGAGATCATCACCACGCCCTTGGCATTGGCCGGCACCGCGCAGGCCACCGCCCAGTCCTTGTCCGCGGGCCCCATCGCGTGCGTGGGCAGCACCAGCAGCTCATTGGCGACCGCCGCGGAGGTCACCGAGGTCTTGGCGCCGCGGATCACGATGCCGTCCTTGCGGCGCTCGACGACGCGCAGCCACAGGTCGGGGTCCACCTGCCCCGAGGGGGGCTTGGAGCGGTCGCCCTTGGCGTCGGTCATGGCGAAGGAGCCGTGCTGGTCGGTCTTCGCGAACCAGTCGTTGTAGGCGTCGATGCGCGGCGTGTACGCGGTGCCGTGCTTGGCGTCCATCTTGCGCGCGAGGATCGACAGGCCGGTGATGCCGGCGGTCATCGTGCCATGGAGGTCACCCTCCATGGATTCTTCCATCTCGACGAACTTGAGAAGGTCTTCGCGGGTCTTCGGAGGCACTGCCCAGCGGTGCACGCGTTCGCCGTCTTCCCTGACCACGGTGCGCAGTGCGAGCCTCGCGGGGTCTTCGTTGTCGCCTTCCCCGTACTGCCTGGCATTCTCCTTCGCCCGCAGCGAAAGGTCCCGATGCGTGGTGACGTCCTCGACGCGCTCGCCCGCGTAGTAGACGACGCGGCCGTCGCGCAGGCTTTCGATGTACTGCTTTCCGGTCCTGAGTGCCATGAGTCCTCCGAATTCAGATGGCCGCGCGCCTGGTTTCCGGCGGTGCGAAACGGGGCGGCTGGAAAGTAACGCAACGGGACTGCGCTTGTATATTACTGATGGGCGAGCCGGCACGGCCTGCAGATGTGGACGCGATAAGGCGAGACTGATCGCAACGAGACACCGCAAATGCGGTTCATGCGGCCTGTACTCGCGCATAGAATCGCTGAACGTCGGCACGAGGAACACGCCATGGCCAGCATTGCCTTCGACCTGCCTGATGACATTGTCGCCATTCGTGAGGCGGTGACGGCCTTCGTCAAACGTGAAGTGCTGCCGCGCCACGCACGCCACGCGGCCCTCATCGACGATCCGCGCACGCGCTACGCCACCGATGGCCGTTACAGCGAAGCCGTCTACGACATCATCCGCGAAGTGCGCATGACATCGAGCGAGGCCGGCTTTTTCAACATGTGCGTGCCGGCTGCCATCGGCGGCGGCGGCCTCGGCCATCTCGCCTATTTCGTCGCCTGGCAGGCGATCTTTCACACCTGCGGCACGCGTTCGTTTCTCGCGCCGTACACCATCGCCCATTGGGCATTCGCCGCGAGCCCGGTGCTGGAACATGTCAGCGCCGCGGTGCGCGAACGCATGTTGCCCGATCTGTTGAGCGGCCGCCGCTCGATGTGCTTCGGCCTGTCCGAGCCCGGCGCTGGCTCCGACGCCAGCATGATCAAGACCCGCGCGGTGGCCGATGGCGATGGCTGGCGCATCACCGGCCGCAAGCTGTGGACCAGCAATTCACCCCATGCCGAGTTCTGCATCGTCTTCGCGGTGACCGATCCGGCCGCTGCCGCCGCCCACCAGGGCGGCATTTCCGCGTTTCTGGTGCCGACCGACGCCGCGGGCTTTGAAGTCGAAAGCGTGGTGAAGCTGTTCGGCCATGCGGGCGGCGATGAAGGCGCGCTGGTGTTGAACGACGTTCGCGTCGAAGCGAGCCAGTTGGTGGGCAGACTTCACCAGGGCTTTGCCACCGCGCTGCTCGGTGTCTCGCTCGGGCGAGTCTACAATGCCGCACGCGCGGTCGGCCTCGGTCGCCATGCCCTCGAACTCGCGCTCGGCTACGTGCAGCAGCGCGAAGCGTTCGGCCATCCGATCGCCGAGTACCAGGGCCTCATGTTTCCCCTCGCCGAGTCCGCCACGCAACTCCACGCCGCGCATCTCATGGGCATCAACGCCGCCATCTTGCTCGATCGTGGCGAACGCGCCATCAAGGAACTGTCGATGGCCAAATGCTACGCGGTGGAAGCAGGGCTGGAAGCGATCAACCGCGCCATGCAGGCGCATGGCGGCATGGGTCTCACCAACGAAGTGGGGCTCGCCGAGATCTGGCAGACTCTGCGCATCATCAACATCGCCGATGGCACCAACGAGATCCTCAAGCGCACGATAGTGCAGCGCTTGCTGAAGGGCGATACCGATCTGTGATGGCCGGCGCCGGCGCCCGTTTTGCCACCGGGAACACCGAGAACAAAAGAGATAAAGGCGATCGCCCATAAACCGGCTGGGGTGCGCAAATGGGTTCGGGTGTTGCGGCGGAATCGGTCTCCCGGGTTCACTTCGATGCCCCCGGACTACCAAAGCAATCCCTTCTCGCCTCGGTGTTCTCTGTGACAAGACCCCGCGTGACCGCTTCTGCGCACCTACCGCCAGTGACGTGGAGTGGGCCGGTGGCGATGTGACCCAGGCCACCGACGACGAACTCGGTGACCAGCCGCGACATGTCGGCATAGCCGAGTGTGCCGTCGTCGCGAAACCAGGTGAACATCCAGTTGATCATGCCGAACAGCAGCATCGTCAGCGGCTTCTCGAGCCGCGCCGCGGCGAGCCCGGGATGCACTGCCGCGACGGCGCGCGCGAAACAGGCGACGACGCGCCGTTCCTTGTCACGGACGCGGCCTTCGTCGGCTGCGTGGAGATACTTGATGTCCTGCACCAGCACCTGATGATGTGCCTGCGCGTCGGCGTATTCCTGCACGAAACGCTCGATCAGGCGGCGCAGCCGCGCATCGGGCGCGAGCGCCGACGCGTCCACGTCGTCGACGAGCGCGGTGAGCCGATCGATGTGACCTTCGGCGATCGCGACGAGGAGCCGGTACTTGTCTTCGTAATAGTGGTACAGCAGCGCCTTCGACACCCCGGTCGCGGCGGCCAGTTCGTGCATCGAGGTACCGGGAAAGCCGCGGCTCGCGAACAGACGTGCCGCCTGCTGGAGGATCGCCTGCTGCTGCTGCGGGAACTTGGCGGCACGGCCGCGCGGCATGTTCGCTCAGCGATCGTCGAAGTCGACGCAGACCCGATCGCTGGTCGGGTGCGCCTGGCAGCTCAGGATGAAGCCGGCGGCGAGATCGCGCTTCATCAGCGCGAAATTGCGATCCATCGCGACCGTGCCCGCGGTCAGCCGCGCGCGGCAGGTCGCGCATACGCCGGACTTGCACGCGAACGGCAGATCGAGACCGACGGCGCGCGCGGCGTCGAGAATGGAGTCGCCATCGCGGGCGAGCCGGAATTCACGGCGCAGACCGTCGGCAATCACGCTGACCTCGGCTTCGGGCCCGCTCGCCAGCGGCGCATCGCGTGTCGGCGCGGGCAGCGAGTCGGTGCCGAAACGTTCGACGTGCACACGATCCTCGCCGATACCGCGCTCGATCAACGTGGGCACCAGCGCGTCGAGCATCGCCGACGGGCCGCACAGGTAGACCTCGTCGATCGTCGCCGGCGGCAGCAGCACGTCGAGGAAGCGGCCGAGGCGCGCGGCGTCGAGCCGGCCTTCGAAGAGTTCGGCCTCCTGCGGCTCGCGCGAGAACACGTGATAGAGCGCGAAGCGGCCGAGACAGGCGTCCTTCAAATCCTCGAGCGCCTCGCGGAACATCATCGACGACACCGTGCGGTTGCCGTACACGAGACTCACCGTGCTGTCGGGCTCCCGCGCCAGTACCGACTTCGCGATCGACAGCAGCGGCGTGATCCCGCTGCCGGCGCCGATCAGCACGACGTGCCGCGCGTGGGCCGGATCGGGATCGAGACAGAAGGCACCGTCCGGCGGCATCACCTCGACGACATCGCCGACGCGCAATTCGCGGTTGGCCCAGGTCGAGAAGCGCCCGCCCGGCAGCTCGCGTATCCCGATCCGCCATTCGCCGTCGTCGACGCCGGCGCACAGCGAATAGCTGCGCCGCTGTTCCTCGCCGTCGAGGTCACGTTTCAACGTCAGGTGCTGTCCGGGCCTGAACGCGAAGCTCGACCGCAGCGCGTCCGGCACGGCGAAACACACCGACACGGCATCGTCGGCCTCGCGTCGGACCTCGGCCACGGGAATCGAATGGAAGTGTTGCGCCATGTCGGCCCCGAGTCAGAGGGGTTTGAAGTATTCGAAGGGCTCGCGGCAGTCGAGACAGCGGTAGAGCGCCTTGCAGGCCGTCGCGCCGAAGGCCGCGAGCTGCTCGCTGTTGCTGCTGCCACAGCGCGGGCAACGGATGCGCGGACGGAACACGATCGGCTGCACGGCATCCGGTGCGCGCGTCTGCGGCGGCGCGATCCCGCTCGCGGCGAGCCGTGCCTTCGCGCTCTCGCTGAGCCAGTCGGTCGTCCACGCCGGCGCGAGCCGCGTCGTGATCCGGACTTCCTGCGCACCGGCCGCGTGCAGGGCGCGCCGGATGTCCCCGTTGATCAGCTCCGTGGCGGGACAGCCGGCGTAGGTCGGCGTGACGGTGATCTCGACGCACCCGTCATGGCAGTCGACGTCGCGCACGATGCCGAGATCGACGATCGAGATCGTCGGGATCTCGGGATCGGGCACGGCGGCGAGCGCGTCCCACGCCATGCGCGCGTCGAGCGTCACGCCGGACTCACCACGTCGTGCCGGGATGTGCACGCGCGAGGCTCTGCATCTCGGCGAGCAGCAAGCCCATGTGCTCGCTGTGTCGCCCGCGCCGGCCGTGCGAACGGAACGGTGTCGCGCCGGGCAGGTCCAGCGTCGCCTGCGCGAGCAGCGGATGGACCAGCGCCTCCCATGGCGCACGCAGATCCTCGACGCCCGGACCGAGACCAGCGGCAGCGGCGGCCGCGTCGACGTCGTCGGCGGTGAACAACTCGTCGACGTAGGGCAGCAGATAGTTCAATGCCGTCTGCATGCGCGCATGCGATTCGGGCGTGCCGTCGCCGAGGCGCAGCACCCACTCGCCGAGATGCTCGACGTGATAACGCGTTTCCTTGCGCGACTTCTCCGCGATCGCGACCAGCATCGGATCGCGCGAGGCGACGAGCGCCGTCCACAGGGCCTGCTGCCAGCAGACGTAGAACCAGCTCCGCAGCACGCTCTGCGCGAAATCGCCGTTCGGCAGTTCGACCAGTGTCGGATTCAGGAACGCGTGCTCGTCGCGCTGGAACGCGAGCGCGTCTTCGTCACGGCCGCGGTCTTCGAGGCGGCCCGCATGCGTCAGCAGCAGCCGGGCCTGGCCGATCAGATCGAGCGCGATGTTCGTGAACGCGATGTCCTCTTCGAGCACCGGCCCGTGCCCGCACCACTCGCCGAGTCGCTGTCCGAGGATCAGCGAGCCATCGGCGATGCGCAGCACCCAGGCGAGCGGCGCGCGCGAGTCATCGCGTGGCGAGGTGTCCATCACGGCGCTCACATGTGGTTCACTTCGTCGGGCAGACGATAGAAGGTCGGATGGCGGTAAACCTTGTCCTCCATCGGATCGAACAGCGTGTCCTTGTCGCCCGGGTCCGAGGCGACGATTTGATCGGAGGGCACGACCCAGATCGACACGCCTTCCTGCCGCCGCGTGTAGACGTCACGCGCCATCTGCATCGCGAGCTTCGCGTCCGGGGCGTGCACGCTGCCGGCGTGCTTGTGATCGAGGCCGTTGCGGCTGCGGATGAACACTTCCCACAGCGGCCATTCGTTGCGTCTGCTCATGCTGGATCCTTTCAGGCCGCCACGGACCGTTGTCGCGCGGCGTGCTTTTCTGCGTACGCGAGCGCCGCTTCACGGACCCAGGCGCCGTCCTCCCAGGCCGCGACGCGCGCGGCGAGGCGTTCCTTGTTGCAGGGCCCGTGGCCATTGACGACGTTCCAGAACTCGCGCCAGTCGATGCGCCCGAAGTCGTAATGACCGCGCGCCTCGTTCCAGCACAGATCGGGATCGGGAAAGGTGACGCCGAGCACCTTGCCTTGCGCGACGGTCGCGTCGACGAACTGCTGACGCAGCTCGTCGTTCGAGATGCGCTTGATGCCCCATTTCATCGACTGCTCCGAATGCTGCGAATCCGCATCGTGCGGGCCGAACATCATCAGCACCGGCCACCACCAGCGATTGACTGCGTCCTGCACCATCGCGCGCTGCGCCTCGGTGCCCTGCATCATCGTATACAACGCGTCGTAACCCTGGCGCTGGTGGAAGGATTCCTCCTTGCAGATCCGGATCATCGCCCGTGCATAGGGACCGTAGGAGCAGCGGCACAATGGCACCTGGTTCATGATCGCCGCGCCGTCGACGAGCCAGCCGATGACGCCGATGTCGGCCCACGTCAGCGTCGGGTAGTTGAAGATCGACGAGTACTTCGCCTTGCCAGCGTGCAGCGCGTCGACCAGTTCGTCACGCGAGACGCCGAGCGTTTCCGCCGCGGCGTAGAGATAGAGCCCGTGCCCGCCCTCGTCCTGAACTTTCGCGAGCAGGATGGCCTTGCGCTTCAGGCTCGGTGCACGCGAGATCCAGTGGCCTTCCGGCAGCATGCCGACGACTTCGGAATGTGCGTGCTGACTGATCTGGCGGATCAGCGTCCGGCGGTACGCCTCCGGCATCCAGTCCTTCGCTTCGACGAATTCGCCGCGCGCGGTGCGTTCGTCGAACGCGGCCGCGCGCACCGGATCGTCGCTGCCGGCCGGCGTCTTCGTCTCGTTGCCCGGAATGTCCATCGCCTGTGTGTACATGGTGGCGTCCTCAGCTTTCGGGACGACGGTCGAAGACACGCTTCGCCTTGCCCATCGTCACGCGTTCGATCGAATTCGGATCGAGCACCTCGATTTGCGCGGAGATCCCGATCAGCGACTTCGCGTGATGCGCGAGCTCGCGACCGAGCGAGTCGCGCCGCGGCGTCTGCTGCGCGTCGCGCAGTTCGACCTGGATGCGGATGCGGTCGAGATGGCCGACCTTGTCGACATGGATCACGTAATGCGGCGCGAGGCCGTCCAGCGCGCAGACGAGTTCCTCGATCTGCGTCGGGAAGACGTTCACGCCGCGAATGATCAGCATGTCGTCCGAGCGGCCGGTGATCTTGCCGATCCGGCGCATCGAGCGCGCGGTCGGCGGCAGCAGGCGCGTCAGGTCGCGCGTGCGGTAACGGATGACCGGCAACGCCTGCTTCGTCAGCGTCGTCAGCACGAGTTCGCCGGGTTCACCGTCCGGCAGCACGCGACCGGTGTCGGGATCGATGATCTCGGGATAGAAATGATCTTCCCAGACGACCGGGCCGTCCTTCGACTCGATGCACTCGTTGGCGACGCCGGGGCCCATCACTTCCGACAGGCCGAAGATGTCGACGGCGTCCATGTGCGTGCGCGCCTCGATCTCCGCGCGCATCGCTTCGGTCCACGGTTCGGCGCCGAAGATGCCGAGCTTCAGCGAGGTCCTCTGCGGGTCGATGCCGGCCTGCGCGAGCGCGTCGATCAGCGCCAGCATGTACGACGGCGTGACCATGATGATGTCGGGATTGAAATCGGCGATGAGCTGCACCTGCTTGTCGGTCTGGCCGCCGGACATCGGCACCACGGTGCAGCCGAGACGTTCGGCACCGAAATGTGCACCGAGTCCGCCGGTGAACAACCCGTAACCGTAGGCGAC
>JADZCY010000205.1 GCA_020851325.1 Acidobacteriota bacterium
CCGCCGGGCACGACCGACAAGTCGATGCGCAACCTCACCTACCCGCTCAACTGGGACGAGGTGTTCGAGTACGTCGGCTTCCCCGCCTTCCTGAAGCCCTTCGATGGCGGCGGCTGGCGCGACGTGTTCCAGGTGAAGTCGCGCGAGGAGTTCTTCCAGAGCTACGACCAGACGCGCACGTTGTGCATGACGCTGCAGAAGGCCGTGCACTTCACGGAATACTTCCGCTGCTACGTGGTGGGCCAGGAAGCCGTGCACATCATGCCCTACGACCCGCGCGCGCCCTTCCACGAACGTTACGTGAAAGACCCGCCGGCATACCCGCCCGCGCTCATCGACCGTGTGCGGCGCGACGCGCTCACGCTCTGCCGCGCCCTCGGCTACGACCTCAACACCGTGGAGTTCGCGGTGGAAGACGGCGTGCCGTACGCCATCGACTTCATGAATCCGGCGCCTGATGCGGACCCGCACTCGGTGGGCGCCGAGAACTTCTCGTGGATCGTCGACACCGTGGCCGCCTTCGCCGTGAAGAAGGCGCAGGAGCCGCCGGCGCCGCCCGCCTACCGCTGGTCGGCCATGCTCGAGGGCCGCAAGTGACGCGCCCGTCCTTCTCCATCGGCATCGAAGAGGAGTACCAGACCGTCGACCCGGTCACCTTCGACCTGCGCTCGCACATCCAGACCGAGCTGATGGCGCAGGGCAAGCGGGTGATGAAAGAGAAGGTCAAGTCGGAGATGCACCAGGCGGTCGTGGAAGTCGGCACCGGGGTGTGCCGCAACATGACCGAGGCGCGCGAAGACCTCGTGACGCTGCGGCGCCAGATGGTGTCGCTCGCGCACGAGCACGGCCTGGAACTGGTGGCCGGCGCCACGCATCCCTTCGCCGACTGGCGCGTGCAGGACATCTCGCCCGACGAGCGCTACCTGCAGGTGGTCGAGGACATGCAGCTCGTGGCCCGCTCGAACCTCATCTTCGGGCTGCACGTGCACATCGGCGTGGAAGACCGCGAGACGGTCATCCACCTGATGAACCAGATCCGCTACTTCCTGCCGCACCTGCTGGCGCTCTCGGCCAATTCGCCCTTCTGGCTGGGCATGAACACCGGCCTGCAGTCGTACCGCTGCAAGGTGTTCGACAAGTTCCCGCGCACCAACATCCCCGACACCTTTTCGAGCTGGGCCGACTACGACAGCTTCGTCAACCTGCTGATCCGCACGCGCTGCATCGACAACGCCAAGAAGATCTGGTGGGACGTGCGGCCGCACCCGTTCTTCTCGACGCTGGAGGTGCGCATCTGCGACATCCCGCTGCGCGTCGATGAAACGCTCGCCATCGCCGCGCTGATCCAGGCCACCGTCGCCAAACTCTACAAGCTGCACGCGAAGAACCAGGGCTACCGCGAATACAGCCGCTCGCTGCTGATGGAGAACAAGTGGCGCGCCGCCCGCTACGGCATCCAGGGCGAACTGATCGACTTCGGCCTCGAGCAGGCCAAGCCCGAACGCGAGCTGTTCCTCGAGTACCTCGACTTCGTCGACGACGTGCTGGATGAACTGGGCAGCCGGCAGGAAGTGGAATACATTCGAGAGATGCTCGAACGCGGCACCGGCGCCGACCGCCAGCTGCAGGTCTTCGAGCAGACCGGCGACCTCCGTCAGGTGGTGGCCTACATGGTCGAGGAAACACGGGCCGGGCTGTAACGCCCGCGCCGACACGAAAGGCAATCCGGATCGATGACGACGACGTTTGACGCGGAGCTGGTGCCGGGCGCACGAAATGCCGTGCGGGTGTGCTTGAACATCCAGCCAACGGAGCGCGTGACGCTGATCGCCGATCGCGCCTGCGAGGACATCGCCGCCAGCCTCGTGCACGAGATCGAGCAGGTGGGCGCGCCGTACAAGGCCTTCGTCCTCGAGGACGTCGCGCCGCGGCCGCTCACCGAACTGCCGGCCGTCATCGCCGCCGAGATGGAGCGCAGCCACGTCAGCATCTTCGCCGCGCAGGTGCAGCCCAACGAACTGCGCTCGCGCATGCAGATGACCGACATCGTCAATCGGCGGCGCATGCGGCACGCGCACATGGTGAACATCAACCGCCAGATCATGCTGGAAGGGATGCGCGCCGACTTCCAGAAGGTGGATCGCCTGAGCGCGAAGGTGATGGCCATGGTGACGAAGGCCTCGCGCGTGCGGGCCCGATCCGTCGCCGGCACCGATCTCGTTGCCGATCTCAATCCCGACTACCGCTGGCTGAAGACGAGCGGCCTGATCAGCCCCGACAAGTGGGGCAACCTGCCCGGCGGCGAGATCTTCACCTCGCCCGGCAACGTCAACGGCACGTTCGTCGTCGATGGCGTCGTCGGTGATTATCTGTGCGCGCGATTTGGTCTGCTGTCGGCGACGCCGCTGACGCTGGAGATCGAGAACAACCGCCTGGTGAAGGCGCACAGCGCCAACGCCGAGCTCCAGGACGCGTTCTGGCGCTACACGCACACCGACGAGAACTCGGATCGCGTCGGCGAGTTCGCCATCGGCACCAACATCGAACTGCGCGCGCTGATCGGCAACATCCTGCAGGACGAGAAGTTCCCCGGCATCCACATCGCCTTCGGCGATCCCTACGGCGCGCACACCGGCGCCCCCTGGTCGTCCTCCACGCACATCGACGTCGTCGGCACGCGAACGGATATCTGGGTGGACGACGAGCTGATCATGCGCGACGGGCAGTTCCTGATCGCGGCCTGACACGCCCATGATTCCGGCTCGCCGCCGCGCATTCAACGAGGCCTGGACGCCGGCGAGCTATCACCGGCTGCTCGATCTGATCGGGCAGGCGGCCGGCACACGACCGGAGTTTCCCGTCTGCGAGACGCCGTGCTTCTTCGAGCGCGCGTTCATCGACGACCTCGCGGCCACCGGCGCCGAACTGATCCATCAGATCGACGGCAATCCGGCGGCGATCGCCGCCGCGGCGCAGTCGACGCCCGACCGCTTCACCGGACCGAACGAGGACCCGGTGCCGCGCTTCGTGCAGGTGGATTTCGGCCTGGTGCGCGACGCCGACGGCACGGTGACGCCGAAGCTGGTGGAACTGCAGGCGTTTCCGTCGCTCTACGGCCTGCAGCGGACGATGGGCGAGGCGTATCGCGAGGCGTTCGGGCTGACCGATCCGGCGCTGGACATCTATCTCGGCGGACTCGACGCCAACAGCTACGAAGCGCTCGTCGGCAACGCCATCCTCGGCGGCCACGACCCGGCCGAAGTGGTGCTGATGGAGATCGATCCGCGGCACCAGAAGACGTGGCCCGACTTCGCCATCACCGAGCGCGTGTGGGGCGTCCGCGCCATCGACGTCGGCGCGGTGAAGCGCGAAGGACGCCATCTCTATTACGACCGCGACGGCCGGCGCGTGCGCATCCGCCGCGTCTACAACCGCGTCATTCCCGACGAACTCGATCGCAAGCACATCGATCTGCCGTTCGACTATCGCGACGACCTCGATGTGGAATGGGCCGGCCATCCGGCGTGGTACTTCCGCATCAGCAAGTTCTCGATCCCGTGGCTGCAGCACGACTGCGTGCCGAAGACCTGGTTCCTCGACGATCTCGATCGGCTGCCCGATGATCGCGACCGCTATGTGCTGAAGCCGCTCTACTCGTTTGCCGGCGGCGGCATCATCTTTGGTCCGACCGATGCCGACATCGCGGCGATTTCACCAGACGATCGCGGCAACTACATCCTGCAGGAGCGCATCAACTTCACGCCGGTGATCGAAACACCGGCCGGCGCGACGCAGGTGGAGATCCGCATCATGTATGTGTGGGCCGACGAATTGCGTCCGGTGCTGCCCCTGCTGCGGCTGGGCCGCGGCAAGATGATGGGCGTCGATCACAACAAGGGTCTCAGATGGGTGGGCGCATCGGCGGCGTTGATCGAACGCGCGGAGTGACGGCAATGCCGGCCATGCTGATCGGGCTCGGCGCCGTCGCGGTGTCGACACTGATCGGCATCGGCATCCAGACGGTGCTGCCGACGGTGACGCTCGGCTTCCTGCTCTTCATTCCTCCCATCCTGGTGGCGGCGCTGGTCGGCGGCTACTGGACGGCGATTGTCGCCACCACCGCCGGCGCCATCTCGGCGGAGCTCTTCTTCCATCAGCCGTACTTCACGCTGGCGTTCATCGGCGCCGACGCGTATCCGCTGCTGCTCTACCTGAGCATCGGCCTCGGTGTGGCGGTGCTGGCCGGACGACTGGCGCAGGCCCGCGGCGACGTGCAGCAGCGCGAGAAGGAGTTCGAAACGCTGTTCCGCCTGACGCCGGTCGGCATCGGCGTCGCCAACGATCGGGAGTGCCGCACCATCAGCGTCAACCCGGCATTTGCCGAGATGCTGCGGATTCAGACATCCGACAACGCCTCGCTCTCGGCGCCGGCGCCCGGCGAGCGTCCGAACTTCGTCGTCATGCGCGACGGCTCACCGCTGCCGGCCGAAAGCCTGCCGCTGCAGACGGCGGCGCGCCTTGGCATCGAGGTGAAGAACGTCGAACTCGATGTCCGTCACCCCGACGGCACGACGATCACGCTCTACGAATATGCAGCACCGCTCTTCGACGATGAAGGCCGCGTGCGCGGCGCGGTGGGCGCGTTCCTCGACATCACCGAGCTGAAGCAGGCCGAGGAGCGGCTGCGGCGCATGGCCGTCGAGAACGAGCAGCTCTATCATCAGGCGCAGGAAGCCAACCGGCTCAAGGACGAGTTCCTGGCGACGCTGTCACACGAACTGCGCACGCCGCTGAACGCGCTGCTCGGCTGGATTCATCTGCTGAAGTCGGGTCAGCTCAACGAAGAGAAGCGCGACCGCGCGCTTTCCGCCATCGAGCGCAGCGCCCGGCTGCAGGCGCAGCTCACTTCCGATCTGCTCGACGTCTCGAGCGTCATCACCGGCAAGCTGCGCATCGAACTGGCGCCGACGGAGATCGGCGCCGCGGTGGACGACGTGATGGAGACGCTGCGGCCGACGGCGGAATCGAAAGGCGTGACGTGCATGCATCGCGTCACCGTCGATCGCGCCGTGCTCGTCGACGTCTCGCGCCTGCAGCAGATCATCAACAACCTGGTGGCCAATGCCATCAAGTTCACGCCGCGCGGCGGCTCGGTGGAAGTCACGGCGTGCATCGACGCGTCGGAGCTGGTGATCTCGGTCCGCGATTCCGGTGTCGGCATCGC
>JADZCY010000206.1 GCA_020851325.1 Acidobacteriota bacterium
CTAGGAGATAGGCAGCCGGCGCATCGCCGGAGCCGAGCACGTCGGCGATCACCGTCTCGAACGCCTCACCAGCCTCGATGCGCTTGTGCGCCCACGCTTCAAGCGCCATCAAGGCGGATTGCACCGCGAATGACCTAACACCGCCCTCGCGTGACCAGTTGTAGGATTGAACCCAGGGAAAGGTCCGCGGTCCATCCGGGAACTCCACAATAAATGCGTTCGACCCGTGCGGCTGCCCGTCGCTGTAGAACGCGATTGCATGGTCGACCAGCTGCCGGATCAGCGCCAGCCCGTGCTGTGGCGCGTGCGTGAGCAGCTCGAGAAACGGCCCTTGCGCAGGGGAAGCCGGGATGAATTGACTATCCGTCCACGTGAAGGGCTCGTTGTCGCGTCTGCGCCCGCGACGACGCCCCCGGCCATCCTGTTCCTCGACCGGCGGAATCAGCGCCGCCGCCGTGAGTGCAGCGAGCTGCGCGGGCGCCGCTTCGGCCAGGCGGCCGCGGAAGTTGAGAATCGCCTCAACGGCGCGCTCATTGCGGCTCCGCCGCATCACTGCCTCAAGATAGCTCGCTGCGAATGCCGGCGTTCGATCGCAGAAAGCAACGAAGCTGGTGCGCAAGCTGTCTTCGAGATCGCTCAGATTGGCGCCATTCAGGTCGCCGGTGAAAGGCGCACGATACGCAAGCGCCGACTCTGTCTCACGCGCGTCCTCGATCGCGGTCAGCCAGTGATAGACCCGCGGCAGCAGCAGCGGCGTCAGCGGATCTCGACCCCAGATGGACAGCGACCAGTCAAAGTAGAGGCTGGCGACATCAGGAATAGCCGCCGCCGGCAGCCCATCCCCGAGCGCCAGCAGCCACATGATCAGTCTGAACCATGCAGGCCCGTGCGGCGTGTTGAGATGCGGCGGGACGGCAGCCGGATCGACGCCAAGAGCAGCGAACAACTTCTCGGCCGGGAGCACCTCGACAGCCTTCACCGTTCGAATCAGCTCGCGCAGCAGTCGCGCGTGATTTGCGAGCAGTGGTTCCGAGGCCCTAGTCATAGCATCGGTCGCGGCTTCAGAGCGCACGAGCGCGAGCAGCGCAGCGCGCCGCCAGGAGCCGTGCGCCCCTTCCCTGCTCACGCGATCGATGACCCGTTGCCAAGACGTCGAATCGGCGCTGCGTTCGATCGCCAGGCGCGCGGCGAGTTCAACGCCCCGCGCCAGTATGGCCGGCGCCGGGGTCTGGAGAGGAAGCCGATCGAAGACACCTGGATCGGATAGCAGGCAACTCACCGCCCATTCTGCGAGCACATCGTGGCGAAAGGCCACGCGGTCGTTACCGAAGTCGCGCAGGCTCTCGCTTCCAACCAACGCATCCACAGCAGTGGGCGGGAGGTTGTCAACGTTGGCGGTACCTTCCCCGGCAAGGGCGGCATCGGCGACCGCCCGAAGGACACGCGCGCGCTCCCGCCGCCCGTTCTCCGGCCCATCAGCGGTGTCCCACCATTGCCGCGCCATGTCAGTTTCTGTGCGCGGGGAGTCGGCAGCGCCGCGCGCCGCCAGACGTGCGAGCCGGAACAGGTTTCGCGTCACGTGCTGCGCCGGGTGCCCATCCGCGAGCAACGGCGCGAGTTGAGGCGCTGCATGCCGAAGTTCTTCGATTTCAGCGGCCGAGAGCTCGCCGATCGTGATGGGAGCGGAGCGGACCAGGCGGTCGAGCGCGTCGGCGGGCAGCCAACTCGCCTCGTCGACGCCAAAACCGGCGCGCGCGGTCGCCATTACGGACACGCCCGGCACGGTGCTAGCCGCGCGCACGAGGTCGATCACGGTCAGCCGTTCGTCTTCGGCGAAGCGATTGAGGTTATCGATGAACAGAATCGCGCCGCCGCTCCCGGCGAGGTCCGCGAGCAGCTCTGGCGCCGTGCCGTCGAATCCGAGCACGGCGCGCATGTGATCCCAGCCGCGCGGCGTCGTTCGCACCGGGCTCAGGACGATGAGCCGGGATTCGGCAGATGCTTGCCGGGCAAGGTGTTTCAGCAGTCCCGATTTGCCAACGCCGGAGTTACCGCGAATCTCGACGTATCGTCCCGTGTCGAGCCCAGCGCGGACTTCCGCTAGACGTTCGTGGCGGAGCAACATGGCACCACCGACGGTGTCGTCGATGTCGGCGAGCGCGTTTCCGGCGGCCTCCGCCAGACGCCGGCGCGCGCTCGTATGGCGTCGCTCGCCGGCAATCCGATAAGGGCGCCCGCGAAAGTCTTCGAGCAAGGCCGCGCGGGTTCGATCGCCGCCAGCAGCCGCTACGCGCAACGCGAGCTCGACGAGTTCCGTCCATAGCGTCGCCGCGTGCGTTGCGTCATCCGGATGCAGCGCCAGGGCGGCGCGATCGCGGGCACGGCTTTCGTCGGCAGAGCCTGGCGCGGTGAAGTCATAGACCAGAATCTGGAACCGACGAAGCAGACCCCAGACGGTCTCGTCATCGTGCGATGCCCCGGCCTCCTGCAAGCGCGTGCGGAATGTCCGCACGAAGGTCCGCATGTTGTCGTTCGCGGAGCCCGCACGATTAATCCGCCCGATGAAGGTCGTCGCCGAACCCAACTGGCGCGCCCAGGTCAGGACGTCTTGATAGGGGCCCGATATTCTCTGGGACGTCTTTGCCGTCGCGACGGCGAGTTCATAGCGGCTGGTCCAGAAATCCGGGCGGCGCGCGGCCGCGGCGATCTGCTGCACGACGTCGCGGAACACTTCGTCGGAGGGCGAGAACGCGACCTCACGCTTGACCTGAATCTCGAGGACAGCCGTGGTGCCGCTTCCGTCATGCGCATGGACGATGACGTCATCGAGCGGCCTGCCCTCACTTGCGCGTTGCAGCTCGATCCGATCGATCACCATGCCGGGCAGGCCGCGCGGCTCACCGCCCGTCAGCAACGCGAGCAAGTAGGACGCGCCGACCTGCGCCTCGAAATGCGGGCCCGCAGGTCCGCTCGATGCAGGGCTGACTCCCCGTGGCTCTGCCGAAGCTCCGTTGCTCACAAACGCTGCTCGACCTGACGTGGTGGCTTTTAGCGAGGCCGGAATGGTCCGGCGCCGCCGGTTCACTATACGTGCGACGCGCGCGGGTGACCAGCAGATGCCGCTGCGAGACAACGACCTTGTGGTAGTGCTGTTTCAGCCGATTTGTTTCTCGGCGAATTTGCGAATCGCTTCAGCCGGGACATCGGCGACTGAAATCGTTGCATCGATAGTCACATCGAAGGAACTCGGCTGCTCGAGCGTTGCAGCGAATATCCGCCCCGAGAGGGAAGTGGGCCCGCTCTCTCTGACCGCCACGTAGAACTTGTCTGAAGGGAGCCGACGGCCCGGCTGCATGTTGCCGCATTCGATGACGAGCCGCGCATTCTTCTTCGATTCGAATACCTCAACGTCCCCCGGGTCTCTACCGGGCCGCCGAATACTCCGCAAGACGTCCGGGTTTACGCCCATCATTTGCGTGCGGGTGGGTTCGTCAGGTTCGTACTCTTTCAACGACACGCCCGAGCCCTCGTCAACTTCGATCTCGACGCGAACGTCCTCGGCTGGTGTGGAGCCGGTGTTCTCAATGACGAGGCGCACGGGCCGAAACAGGCTTTGAAACGCTGCGTACTCCGCAACCTCGCGGTAGAAGTTCGGATTGTCGCGGTCGAACGTGACCTCGAAGGACGATCGCCTAGGGCTGTAGCTCGGAATCTTCGAGGGCGGGGGAATTCGCAACTCGGTGGCCTCCCACTCGATCGAGGTCCCGATTGGCTGTCCGCTTTCGACGTCCGCAAACTGCACGGCGAGCTCTGAGCGTCGCAGGCCAAGCGCGGAGGCCCGGCCCATCAACGCGATCTCGTCGGCAGTGGCCGGCTTCGTTGGGTCCGTATAGCTGCCGCGTCGTAGGTAGACCTCGCCCTTCTTTAGCTGGCCCATGTCGCGTACGAGGCTGAGCGGCCGATCCTGGGCGATATCGATACGAATGATGCCCACGTTCTTCCCCACGAAGGTGAACGCCTCGTAGTGGAAATGAAGGGTTCGGTTCGTGTTGTGGGCGACGAACTGCTGAAGGTGTCGCCGCTCATGTAAAACCGCGTAAATCTGGACCTCCGTCGCCGAGGGCGACGGCGTGATCACCGCTTCGGCTTCTGCTCCTGCTTCCGCTTCTGCGCCTGCTCGGCCTCCCGCTTGCGATA
>JADZCY010000207.1 GCA_020851325.1 Acidobacteriota bacterium
CGACGATGCGGAAGTCGATGCGCTTGAGTGTGGCGGTCTGGCGGAAGTCGCTGAGGAACTCGAGGACGTCGTGATCGATGTGGCGGCAGGCCGAGCCGTCGATCTCGACGCGGCTGCCGCGCGGCAGGGTGTCGAGCATCTCGGCCAGCGATCCCTTGTGGAGGAACGACACCTGCTCGTGCAGGCGCACGCGCGTCAGCACCGCGCCGGCGTGACTGACGATGGCGAAGCCGGGGTAGCGCAACTGGTCCAGCAGGATGAACGTGAAGCCGACGGCCAGACCGATCGCGATGCCGATCAGCAGATCCGTCAGCAGGATCGCAATCACCGTGACCGCGAACGGCAGCCACTGCGTGTAGCCCTGCGACCACATGTAGCGCAGCAGCCGCGGGTGCGCGAGCTTGTAGCCGGTGTAGAGCAGGATGGCGGCCAGCGACGCCAGCGGGATGGTGTTGAGCAGCACCGGGATCATGATCACGGCGACGAGCAGCAGCATGCCGTGCAGCACCGCCGACAGCTTGGTCTGCGCGCCGGCGCCGACGTTTGCCGCGCTGCGCACGATCACACCGGTGATCGGCAGGCCGCCGATCAACCCGGCGACGATGTTGCCGGCGCCCTGCGCCGCCAGTTCACGGTCGGTCGGCGCTTCGCGCTTGAACGGATCCATGCGGTCCGTGGCTTCGAGGCTCAGCAGCGTCTCGAGGCTGGCCACGATGCCGAGGGTCACCGCGATGCGCCACGTCTCGGTGCGCGCCAGCGCGCTCCAGTCCGGCCAGGTGACCATCGCCGCGAAGCCGGCGAGCGTCTCGGGTACCGGCAGTTGCACCAGGTGCGACGGTCCGAGCACCAGTGACGGGTGCAGGCGCGGCAGCAGCCATTGGCCAGCCATGCCGACGAGGACCACCGCCAGCGGTCCGGGCAGCAGCTTCATCCGCCCGAGGCTGGTGCGATCCCAGGCGATGAGCATCACCATCGCGATGAGGCTGAGGATGACTGCCGCCGGTTCGACGCGCTCGAACGCGTGCGCGATCGCCGTGAAGGTGTTCTCGGAGTTGGCCTGCACGAACGATTCGTCGCCGACGTAGTCGACGTCGTAGCCGACGAGGTGCGGGATCTGTTTCAGGATCAGGATCAACCCGATCGCGGTGAGCATGCCGCGGATGACGCTGGTCGGGAAGTAGTAGCCGATGATGCCCGCCCGCAGGATGGCCAGGCCAATCTGCACGCAGCCGGCGACCACCACCGCGGCGAGAAAGGCACGGAACGATCCGAGCGTGCCGATCGCCGAGATGACGATGGCGGTGAGCCCGGCCGCCGGTCCGCTCACCATCAACTGCGACCCGCTCAGCGTGCCGACGACGATGCCGCCGACGATGCCGGAGATCAGGCCGGCGAAGAGCGGCGCGCCGGAGGCCAGCGCGATGCCGAGACAGAGTGGCAGTGCGACGAGAAAGACGACGACCGCCGCGGGCACGTCGGTGCGCCACGACGCGGTCAGCGACGGCAGGGCGAGGACGGGCTCGGCGACATCGACCGGGCGCGCCTGGATGAAACGCTGGCGCACGGCATCGGTCCAGGACATGGCGCCTCATTATTACCGACGGCCGCGCTCGGAGTCGTCACATCGTCCATCCCATGGGCGCGGGTGATGCTAGGCTTCGGCGTCATGACCGAGCCTGCTCCCATCTGCGCATCTGCGGCGGTGACGAGACGCAACGTGTTGCGCATCGGATCGACAGCGGCGATGGCTGCGCTGGCGGCGCGCCTGCCGGTGGCCGCGCGGCAATCGCGGCGCGTGCTGCTGCTTGGCGGCACCGGCTTCATCGGGCCGCATCTGGTGCACGCGGCGTTGGCCGCCGGGCATCAGGTGACGATGCTCAATCGCGGGCGGCGCGAGCCGAATCAGAACGCGGAGGATTATGCGCGCGTCGATGCGATTCGCGGCGATCGATCGCAGCCGGATGCGTACGCCGGCCTCGCCGGCAAGACGTGGGATGTCGTCGTCGATACAGCGACGAATCTGCAGTGGACGCGTGAAGCCGCGACGGCGCTGAAAGGGAGCGCCGGTCGTTTCATGTACGTCTCATCCACCGGCGTCTTTCATCCGTATCGCACGGTGAACATCGCCGAGGACGGGCCGGTGCTGCTCACCGACACGCCGCCGCAGGATCCGCCGAGCTACGGAGTGTTGAAGGCGCAGAGCGAACAGATCGTCCGCGACGCCTTCCCCAAGCGCGATCTCATCATCCGCCCCGGCTACATCGTCGGGCCGGGAGACACGTCGGATCGCTTCACGTATTGGCCCGTGCGCATCGCGCGCGGCGGCGAGGTGCTGGTGCCCGGCCGCAAGACCGATCCCGTGCAGTACATCGACGTGCGTGATCTCGCCGCATGGATGATCCGCCTCGTAAACCGAGACGACGCCGGCACGTTCAACGTCGTCGGTCCAGCGGCGCCGCAGACGATGGAGCAGTTCATCGAGGGGCTGCGACCACTCGTGCCGGCAGGCACGCGCTTCACGTGGATCGACGACTACGCGTGGCTGAAGGCGTATCCGCTACGTCCGGCGCGCGATGGCGATACGACGGGACTCACCTACGCGATTCCGTGGGTGATGGCGGAAGGCGACGACCTCGGCCACATGCGCATCGACCATCGCAAGGCGCTGAAGGCCGGCCTCACCTTCCGCCCGCTCCTCGACACCGCGCGCGACACCATCACCTGGCGCTCATCGTCCGCGGTTCCGGACGCGCTGCGCAAGGAGCCGCGGTATGTGATGACGGAACGGCAGGAGGGGGACATGCTCAAGGCATGGGGGCTGAAAGGTGCTTGAGGGTGCTGACGGGTGCTAAAACGTGCTGAAGGGTGCTGACGGGACTGCAGCGCGAAGGGATCGCCTTCTCCGTCGGGACTGCACTACCTTTGGGACCGATCCTCGTGAACAACGTGGAGCGGTCCCGTTCGATCCTCGGTCCCGATCAGGTCCCTGTCCCGTCCGTGAAGGCGGTCCCGGCTGCGCCAGGATCCGCCTCCCGCCTTCCGCCTTCCGCCTCCCGTTTCCCGACGCGATCTATTGCGGGCGGCGGAACAGACCCACGTAAACAGCCTTGCCGAGGATGTGACCTTCCATCGCCTTCCACACCGCCGTGCGCGTGGCCCAGGCGTCGGCGCCGGCGGGGAGATCGACCTTCGTGTCGAGCGCGTAGAGCTCAAAGGTGTAGTGATGCTGCGGCCCTGACGCCGGCGCGCCGGGACCGCGATACACGGCGCCGCTGGCGCTGATCTGACGGCTGCCATCCGGCAGCGTCTCGCCCTTTGGCTGCCCTTCCGCCAGCCCCGTGGACGTGCCCGGGATGTTCCACACCAGCCAGTGCACCTGATCCTCGGTGGTCTTGTTACGCGCGACGTCGGGGTCGCGCATGTGCAGCACGAAACTCTGCGTGCCGGGCGGCACGTTGGTCCACGAGAGCGCCGGCGACACCTGTTCACCGGCCTGCGTGTACTTCACGGGAATCGGATCGCCGTCGGGGAACGCGGTCGACGTCAGCGTCAGCGCGGGACGCGGCGGCTGAGCCGGCGCCGCCGGCGCCTGGGCCGCGGCCATTCCCGGGAACGCGAGAGCAAGAGCAACGGCAGAGGCAAGAACGTAGGTTCGCATCGCGGAAGCATAAATGAAGTCTGGAGGGCTGGGGGGCTGGAGGGCTGGCGGGCCTGTGGCACGGGTGATTGACGGATCGGGGGATTGCGCGATTGTTGTTGATTGGCGATTGCCGATTGGCTGATTCATCTGCGTCTGTGCTGTCTGTGCCATCTGTGGCCTGCGCATCTGCGGCAACTGAAGTCTGGTGGGCTGGAGGGCTGGAGGACTGGAAAGGCATCTGCGCATCTGCGGCCTGTATTGTCTGTGCAATCTGTGTAATCTGTGGCCTGTGCAATCTGTGGCCTGTGTTGTCCGTGCTATCTGTGGCATCTGTGGCCTGTGGCGGAGGTTTCTGTGGCGTTGTTGACCCGTCGCGACATCCTTGCTCTCATCACCCTTTCTGCGGCCGGGGCGGCGCGGCCCATGCGGCTCGGCGCGCAGGCGCCGACGCAGCGGCGCATCGGCATCATCGGCTCGGGCCAGCAGGGCGGCAGCCTCGGCCTGCTGTGGGCGAAGGCCGGGCACGAGGTGCTGTTCTCGTCACGCCATCCCGATCAGTTGAAGAACCTCGTCGACAAAGCCGGGCCGAATGCGCTCTCCGGCTTTCCGCAGGACGCGGCGGCCTTCGGTGACGTCGTGCTGATCGCCGTGCCCTACGGCGCGCTGCCGCAGGTGGGCAAAGACTACGCGGCGATGATGAAAGGCAAGGTGGTGATCGACGTCGGCAACCCGCGCGAGGATCGCGACGGCCCGATGGCTGCTGACGCGATGGCGCGCGGCACCGGCGTGGCCTCCGCCGAATACCTGCCCGGCGTGCGCCTGGTGCGGGCGCTGAACGCGCTCAGCTTTGTGCAGGTGCAGAAGGAAGCGCATCGCGCCGGCGAGAAGCTCGGCGTGCCCGTCGCCGGTGATGACGCCGAGGCGGTGAAGATCGTCGCGGCGCTGGTCACCGACGCCGGCTTCGACCCCGTCATCGTCGGTGGGCTGGCGCGCGCGAAGGAGTTCGATCGCAATACGCCGGTGTATGTGAAGGGCCTGACGGCAAAGCAGATCCGCGAGGCGCTGAAGCTGCCGCCCGCGTAGCCTCGCCGGGCGTCGGGTTAGAATTTGAGGATGATCATTCGTCCCCGGACTCGTACCTCTGGCGTGATCGCAGCCGCGTCCGCCCTCGTGTTCACCGTGGCCTGCGGCGGATCGCCGGAACCGGCACCGGCCGCCACGCCCGCGCCGGCACCCGCAGCCGCGCCGGCCGCCGAGGCGCCGAGCGCCGCGGGATTCCGTCCGATCGAGCCCGCCGAAGGCAGCTCGTCGGGCCACATCGATCTCTTCACGTGGTCGGCGGCCGACGGCGCCGATGGCTACAAGGTGAAGGTCACGGCCGCCACCGACGGCCGCGTCATCTGGGACAGCCCGGTGATCACCGGCACCGAAGCGCGCCTGCCCAACACCGTCGCCCTCGAACCCGAGGCCTACTTCTGGCAGGTCACGGCGCTCAAGGGCGGCACGGAACTGGTCGCCTCACCGACAGTGCGGTTTCTCGTCACGCCGTAAAGACCGAGTGGTGACGGCTTGAAGGGCTTGGACGGCTGGAGGACGGCTTGAAGGGCCAGTAGCCATTCAAGCCCCAAGCCCTCCAAGCCATTCAAGCCCCTCAGTTCTTTCAAGCCCCAAGCCTTCCAAGCCGACACGTTCACTGCGCCCGTGTCTCCGTCGGCTTCTTTTCGATCAACCAATGCACGAACCAGCTGCGGATGCGCTCCTGGCGATCGACGAGCAGCCACGGCTCGCCGTCGCGCGAGAGGCCGTGCGCTGAGCGTGGATAGCGCGCCAGTTCCACCGGCACCTTGCGCAGCTTGAGCGCCATGAACCACTGCTCGTTGTCGCTGATCGGCGTGCGGTAGTCCTCCTCGCCGAGGATGATCAGCGTCG
>JADZCY010000208.1 GCA_020851325.1 Acidobacteriota bacterium
AAGACGTCGCTCGTGCCGGTGGTGTCCGACTTCCTCTTCGAGGACGTCGATTCCGTGCTGCGCGAACTGGCGCTCGCCAACGCGGCGCACGACGTGTTCCTCGTGCTGGCCGATGCGGCATTCGCTTTCGAGCTGCCGTCGTTCTCGGCTGGATGGGTGGAAGTGTTCGACGTCGAGTCGGGCCGCACGCGGATGCTGTCCAGACGCGAAGCGCGCGGCCTGCAGGACCGCGTCCGCCGCTGGCAGGACGATGTGGCGAAAGCCGCCGGCCACAAGGGCCTCGACGTCGTTCGCGTCAGCACCGATCAGGCGAAGTTCGATATTGCACTGCTCGAATGGGTACAGGAACGGCGGTTGAGGAGGAAAACGTAGACACGGGGGTGCTCCACGGGGGTGCTCCACGGGGGTGCTCCACGATGGTGCTCCACGGGGGTGCTCCACGATGGTGCGACACGGAGGTGCTCACGATCGTGCTACACGATGGTGCGGAGAGCCGGGACGCCTGGCGCGTTCAGTCGCGCCGCGAACTGTGAGCAGCCCGAAGGCGTGAAGCAACGGAGAATGATGACGTGCGAATGAAGCGACTGGTGATGAGTGCGGTGGTGGTGCTGGGCGTGGCGATGAGCACGGCGGGCGTGTTCGCGCAGGCGCCGGCGGGGACGACGGATGTGGAGGTGGAGCCGATTACGTGCTGGTGGCGCAGCTCGACGTCGGCGGTGCGCTCGGGCGAGCCGTTCACGTTGACGCTCACCTGCCAGGTCGTCGACGCCGAAAGCGCGCGCGTGATCGCGGATCAGTCCAAGCTGGATCCGTCAGTCGTGCAGTTACAGCCCTTCGAGGTGATCTCCGGCACGCACGCACCCGACATGCAGGTGCCGGGCAAACGCTTCTTCCAGTACGCCTACCAGCTGCGCCTGATCAACGAAGGCGCGTTCGGCGCCGACGTCGACGTGCCGGAACTCCAGATCGGTTACCGCATCGAAAGCCAGGTGGCCCGCGGCGAAGCGGTGCAGGGGCGCGACCTCAACTACAACCTGAAGCCGATCTCGATCCGCCTGCTGTCCATCGTCCCCGAAGACACCATGGACATCCGCGAAGCGCCGGCGGCGGCGTTCGAAGCCGTCGAAGCGCGCGAGTCGCGCGCCGATACGCTGCGCCTCGTCGGCACCATCCTGTTCGTGCTCGCCGGCGTCGTGCTGCTGGCGATGCTCGTCAATCTCTTCCGCGTGCGCCGCGCGAAGACGGCCGTCACCACCTGGCAACTGCCGTCGCGGACCATCGCGTCAGCCGTGCAGAAGGAACTGGCCGACGTCCGCCAGCAGAGCCGCGGTGGCTGGGACGCCGACCTCGCCGGCCGCGCGCTGGCGGCGGCACGCATTGCCGCAACGCTGGCCGCCGGCAAGGTCGTGGGACAGACGCGCGCCGCAGCCGGCGATGCCGCGGTCGATGGTCAACTGCTGGTCCGCGGTCTGCTCGGGCGCGGCGGCGCGCTGGTCTCGGGCGGCGCAACGGCGCAAAGCACGACCGACGCGAACGTGGCCGACAGCCTTCTCGTGCTGTCACGCGCACGCTACGGTCGAGCCACGACACTCGACAGCTCGGCCATGGATGCCGCGCTCGACAGCGCCACGCAAACCGCCAGGCGTGCAGCGTCGGTACATTCGTGGTTTGCTGAATTGATGAAGCGGAAGGCCCGTGCCTGAATCGCTGAGCGCGCTCGCCGAGGTGCTGCGGACCACCTGGTCCGAGTGGCAGCAGATCCACCTGGCCGACCTGATCTTCTCGCAGGCGTCGACGGCGCGGCTCGCGCTGATCGCGCTGATCGGCCTTGCCGCCGCCGCGCTGATCATCCGCATGATGATGCGTGCGTCCGTGCATCGCGGACGCGTCGCGCTGCCGGCGCTGATCACCTCCGCCCGTGCCGGACGCATGGCCTGGGCACGTCACGGCGCGCTGCTGCTGGCACTGGCCGGCCTTCCCTTCTTCATCCTCGCGCTGGCGGATCCGCGCACGGCGGTGACGCGCGAAGAAGTGAGCTATCCGGGCCGCCGCATCAGCCTGATGATCGACGCATCGTCCAGCATGCTGACGGCGCTGCCGACGAATCGTTTTGCCGAAGGCGCGCCGAACAACGCCGCGTTCTTCACCACCGTCGGCGCGGCCCGCTATTTCATCGAGCGGCGCATGGCCGGCAAGTACCGCGACCTGATGTCACTCATCGAGTTCGGTGACGATGCCTACGTCATCACGCCGTTCACCAACGACTATCAGAACATCCTGCTCAGTACGTCGCTGATCGGCGACTGGCAGGAGTTCATGTCGTTCCCCGATCAAGGCACGGTGATCGCGCGAGCCGTGTCGCAGAGCGTCAACATGTTCGAGGCGTTCAAGTATCTCGACGCCGCCGGCAACCTGATGGTGCTCTTCAGCGACGGCGCCGACGCCGAAGTGCTCGAGAACGGCCGCTCCGCCTTCGACGTCGTCGACGATGCGCGGCGGGCGAAGATTCCGATCTACTTCATCAAGGTGGGGCGCGAAGTGCCTGGCCGCGTGCAGGTCGGCGACGACATCTGGCGGCGAGCCGTCGAGCGTACCGGCGGTCACTTCTATCCCGGCGCCGACGAAGCCTCGATCGAGAAGGCGCTGTCCGACATCGACAAGGCGTCGGCGGGCACGATCGAGTTGAAGCAGTACAGCAGCGAGCGGCCGCGCTTCGCGCCATTCGCGATGATTGCCGCGGCCTTCTGGGCGGCGGCACTGGCGTTGCGGCTGACCGTGCCGGCCTTCGCCGCGTTTCCGTAAGCGACGTCCACTGGGCAAGGGGAACTGACATGCGAGCGAGCATTGGATACGTGATTGCGGCGGCGCTGCTGGCCGCCGGTGGACTGGTGCTGTGGCACGGCAGCGATCTCGAACGTCGTGTGGCGGCAGCCGAGCGCGACCTGGTGACCCTGCGCTACCAGGATGCCGGCGCCCGCGCCGTGGAACCGCCGCCGGCTTGGGCCGGCTATCTGCCCGGATCGTCGAAAGCTGCGGCTGATGCGGAGGCGCTGAGCACGGCCTCGAAATACTGGGACGGCAACTACGCCGAAGTCGCCGCGGATCCCAAGGCGCAGTTGATGGCCGCCAACGCCTCGTACCGCGCCCTGCGCCGCGACGGCGGCGACTGGAAGAGCGTCGTCGGGCGACTGGACGGCGTGGTCAAGGCGTACGCCGATGTGCTGCGTGAAGACCCGAACAACGCCGAGGCGGCGTTCAACTTCGAATACGCCACGCGCCTGCGCGCGGTGATCGCGGCGCGGCGGCAGAACCTCGCGCCGCAGGATGCGACGACGAGCGGCAACACCATCCACGGCGGCGTCGGCGAGATCCCGATGGATGCCGATGCGAAGAAGTTCAAGATGATCGTCCCGATGCGCCCGGACGAGCGCCAGGAAGCGGAGAAGGCCGGCAAGGGCGGCACGCGCCAGCGCAAGGGCTGACGCGCTACCTGCTCCCTGCTGTCTGCTACCTGCTCCCGTGCCTCCCATCTCGTTCGGCGCGCCGCAGTTCCTGCCGTTCCTCGCCATTCCCGGCGTGCTGCTGCTGGTGTGGTTGCGGCAGGCCTGGAAGCGTCGTGGCGATGTCGGTCGCCTGCGGCGCCGGCGCTTGATGCCGGTGCGCGAGCGCATTCCGTTTCTCGGTGAACTGCTGTTCTGGTTGTGTCTCATCGCCGCGCTGGCGGCCACGATCGCGGCACTGGCGCGGCCGCAGACCGCGACGGCGATCGTCCGCACGGCGGGCGTGGACTTCGTCGTGCTCCAGGACGGATCCGCGTCGATGCACGTGAGCGACATGGGACCCGCCGCCGAGGCCGCGACCGGTACGTCACCGGCCGTGCGCCGCCGGGCCACCAACCGGTGGCAGCGATCGATGCGCTTCCTGCGCACGCTCGGCGAGTCGCTGCGCTGGGCCGACGACCGCGTCGCGCTGGCGCTGTTCGCCCACATCGCCACACCGCAGGTTCGCCTCACCAAGGATCCGAATACGTATTTCTTCTTCCTCGATCACCTCGAGGAGGGCTCGCCGTTTCGTCTCGAAGACGACGCGTCGTGGGATACGAACATCGAGCGCGGCTTGTACTGGGGGCTGCGGCTGTTCGACAAGGACGAGGAGATCCAGGGGCCGTCGGCGAACGCCAAGGCGTTCATCCTGATCTCCGACGGCCAGGCGTGGAGCGGTGAAGTGGCCAAGTCGATCGGCCTGGTCCAGGCGCGCGGCATTCCGGTGCACGTCATCGGCGTCGGCAGCACGGCGGGCGGCATCATTCCCGACCCGAAGCGCGACGCCACGCAGGCGGCGATTCGCTCCGTGCTGGATCGCGGGTCGCTCTCCACCATTGCCACCGCCGGCGGTGGACGCTACTTCGAACTCGATCGCGAAGGCGATCGCGACATCGCCAACACCATCATCGACCAGACGCGGCGGCGCGCCGGTGGGCAGGGCGTGCAGTCCAGCTTCGACGATCGCTACCGCGAGTTCCTGATGGTGGCGGCCGGCCTCGTCGCGCTCGGCGTGCTCTTCCTCCGCGACCAGAG
>JADZCY010000209.1 GCA_020851325.1 Acidobacteriota bacterium
CCAGCAGGTCGTCGACCAGACCCACCAGGTGCCGCACCTGACGCTCGATCACCGCACGTTCCTGGTCGATGCCGGTGACGCCGCGCAGCTTCAGCAGTTGCAGCGCCGTCGAGATCGGCGCCAGCGGGTTGCGGAGTTCGTGGCCGAGCATGGCCAGGAACTCGTCTTTGGCGCGATTCGCCGCTTCGGCGCCCTCGCGCAGCGCCACCAGTTCGCTGACGTCGATGGTGATGCCATCGAAGCGCACCGGCCGGTCGCCGTCGTACTGCGCGCGGCCAATGGCGCGAATCCAGCGAACACGGCCGTCGGGGGCGACGGTTCGATACGGCGTGTCGAAGGTCGACTTGTCGTTGATGGCCGCCTCGATGGCAAGACGCGTCGGTTCGCGATCGTCCGGATGCAGGCACGCGAAGAACGTGTCGAAGGTGACGTGCGCGTCCGGCGGCAGACCGAAGTGTTCCTTGACCTGCGCGTTCCACGTCAGCACGTCGAAGGGCAGGTCGCAGAACCACAGGCCGACGCGGCCGGAATCGACGGCGAGATCGAGCCGCTCTTCGGCCTGCTTGCGATCGTGGATGTCGATCACCGATCCGACGTAGCCGGCAAAGCGGCCATCGGGCTCGATGCGCGGGCGGCCGGCGTCGATCACCCAGCGATAGCTGCCATCGGCGCGATGCAGGCGATGCTCGAGCTCGAAGGGCTCGTGCCGCGCGTTGGCGTCAGCAAAGGCCTGGCCCGCCGTGTCCCGATCGGCGGGATGCACCGCACGCAGCCAGCCGGTGCCGAGTCCTTCGTCCGGCTGCTGCCCGGTGTAGTCGTACCAGCCGCGCGACAGATAGCTGCAGTTGCCGTCTGCTTCGGTGACCCACAGCATCGCCGGTGCGGTGTCGGCAAACGCACGAAAGCGCCGTTCGCTCGTGCGCATTGCGTCGAGCGCGCGCTGCCGCTGCCGCTCGGCAACGCGGCGCGCGGTGATGTCGTTGAAGACGAGCGCGACGAGCCGCTGCTCGGGCGCGCCTATCCGCGACGCGTGCACTTCGAACGATCGCCCCATCGCCGGCGACTCGAGTTCGAAACGACGAGCGACGCCGGTGAGCGCCACGCGCCCATACACATCAATCCATTCCTGCTCGAGGTTGGGCACCAGCTCGCGAGCCGTGCGGCCCACCGGTGAGATCAGACCGGTGAGGCGTTCGAAAACATGATTGACCTCGAGAAAGCGATAGTCGGCGGGACGTCCGTCGGCGTCGAGCAGGATCTCGAACACACAGAAGCCCTGATCGAACGCATAGAAGACGGCGCGAAACAGACTCACATCCAGCATGACGGGCTACGTCATCTTGGCTCAAAACGCGGGCGATGCGGTTCATCACGCTACCGCTCAGGTCGCCTCCTGATGAGCCGCCCTCACAGGATGGGTAAGCCACGGCCGCTTCTGGCCAGTTCACTACACGATGAGCCGCGACTGCCGCTCCGCACGTGCATCAGGCCGCGCTTCCCACGCGGCACGAACGTTGCTCGGTCGGGAGCGGAGGATCCCTCGATGAACAATCGCGAACAGCACATGCCCGGACGGCATGCGGCGGAAGACGCCGCGTCGGCCGCGGCTGACGCTTTCACGGAGACCACCAACTACATCCGCGAGGCGGACTGGGAGACGATGGCCGCTGACTTCGAGCAGGTGGTGCGCCGCAATCCCGCGCCGTCGCTGCTGGTCGCGGCGGCAGTGGGCTTCCTACTCGGCCGCGCGTTGAGTCGATGATGACGGGCCCGATCCCCGAACGGTCCGTCCGCTCGATCTTCGAGGGCGTCGTCGACAACGTGCGCGACATCCTGCGCGCCGAGTTGGCGCTGGCCCGGCACGAGCTGAATGACGATGTGGTTCGCGGGCGATCCGCGGCCATGTTGATCGCGGCCGGGGCCGGAGCCGCGCTGGTGGGGCTGCACCTGCTCCTCTGGTGCGCGGTGTATGCGTTGTCGCTCGTGCTGCCGCTGTGGGCGGCAGCCGGCAGCGTCGGGTTGGTGTTCACGATTGCCGGCGGACTCGCGGCCGTGCGCGGCGTCAGGCAGTGGCGGTCCATCACATTCGGTCCCGAGCGCACCGTCGCGACCATGAAGGAGAACGTGCAATGGCTCAGTCGGTCCATCAACTAGAGGAACGCATTGCGGACGCGCGGTCGCGGCTCGGCGCGGATCTGCGGCAGCTCGAGGCCAAGGTGGCGGACGCCACGAACTGGCGCACACACTACAATCGCGCGCCGTTCCTGTGGCTGGGCCTGGCGATGGCCGTCGGCTTCATCGCCTCGGGCTCGACCGGCGGCGGCACCGGCCGCATGAGCCGCGCCTTGCGCGCGCAGACCGGCACCGACACGTTCGACCGCTTCGTCGGTGCATTCACGTCGCTGGCCGTCGATCGCGCCAAGGTGTATCTGGACGAGCGGCTGCCCGGCTTCAGCCGCGCCTTCGATCGCGGCTGATTCCACTCGCGCTCACATCCTCGTCATCTCCGTCGTCTTCCTCTTCCTCATCGTCTTCGTCGTCGTCGTCGTCGTCTTCGTCCTCTTCGTCGTCATCGTCCTCTTCGTCGTCATCGTCCTCTTCGTCGTCGTCCTCATCCTCGTCTTCTTCGTCCTCGTCCTCGTCAGCAGCGTCGGTCGCCCACGGCGTCGTGCGGTCGTCCGCGTCCGTCAAGCCCGGCCATGCGTGTAACAGCGCCTGTTCGAGGTCGCGCGCGTCGCGCCATTCGCTGATGAAGTCCTCGTGCAACGTGTTCTGTTCAGCCATGGGTTCCCTCCGCCGCGTTCGTCTGCGTTCACCAACGATCGGCATCGGCGCGCCGTCTTGCGGCAACGCGGTGCCAGTGGGACGCCCCGTCATCGGGAGTCGGCGGCGGCAGTGCACGAATCGAACCAGCTACTTGTCGAGCTTTCGTCCAGCAGCAATGGCCGCGAAGCCGTCCGCATTGCGCGCCTGCATCGTGAACACCGTGAAGCCCTGCTTCGTCAGGCGCTCGATATCGGCGGGCGTGTTTGCGGGATGGCTGCAGGCCACCTTGAACTCGCGGCACGCGCTCGCGATCGAGGCGATGGCGGCGTCGAAGCCCGCGCGATCCAGCACGCGCTGACCATCCGGGCCGGTCGTCGAGAACACGCCGCCGAGGGTGCCGGCACCGACGGTAAGCACCGTCAGTCCCGGCACCGCGGCGATCTCGCGCACGTGCTCGATACCGGTGCGGCTCTCGACAATGGCCCACAGGACGAGTTCGCCCTGCTTGTCGAGCGGCCAAGGGCTCGCCCGCTTCCTGTATTCCGCCGGAGTGACGCCCCAGTACGCCGCGGCCAGGCCGACGTGCTCGTCCGGCCGCGTGCCGCCCTGCGAGCGGAACTTCATTGCCGCGAGTGCCGTGCGCACTTCGTCCGCCGACTCCACCTCCTGCAGAATGACGCCGGCGTGCCCGGCGTCCAGTTGGCCGTGGATACGCGCGACGGCGGCGGCCTCGTTGCCGTGAATGATCGGAACCTTCGACAGGAACGGATGCGTGCGCGCCGAGCCGCCCACCTCGAGCAGCGCCGCCATGTAGCCGCGGAAGCGATCGGCGTTGTCGTCGCTGTAGTTTGTGTAGGTGAAGTCGCTGTCGCGGTAGGCCACCGTTTCACGCGCGGCGTCGAGCAGCGACGGCAGCGCCGCCGGCGCGACGCTCCGGGCCGGCTGACCGGCCGGTCCCCCGCGCTGTCGCGGCGCGACGATCGCCGGGTGTGTGATCCCGAGCACGAGCGTCCGGCCTTCGTGCAAGGCGATCATCGGGTTCACCCGAGCGTCGCGCGTCTCGCCAACTGCCGACCACATACACACTACGGCTGCCACCGCAGCGGCACCACGCAACACCAGAGTGTTTCGACCCATCACACGCACCTCACAGGAAGACGACGACGTGGAAGTATCGCTCAGCCGACGCGAACTGCGGCGACGTCTCGCTGCGCACCTTCGTGCATCACCTCCGTGAAGCACCTCCGTGCAGCACCCTCGTGCCGCACCCCCGTGTCGCACCCCCGTGCAGCACCCTCGTGCAGCACCCTCGTGTCGCACCCCCGTCTGTACGGCCCAATAACCTGCCGCGCGAACCGTTCCATCTCCTCGAGCTGCGGGCTGCACTGGAGGAGCAGCAAGTCGACGCCGGCGTCTTCGAACGCCTGCACTTGCGCGACCACGGCTTCCGGCGTGCCGACGAGCCCTGATCGCAGTCCACGATTCGAGACCGAGTAGTCCTCGAGCGACACGCGTTGTTCGAGCTGCGTGTTCTGAACCCACTGCTGATAGTTGTCGTAACCAGCCGCCGACTGCTTGACGTCCGTGATGCGCTCGCGTTCCCGCGCCGCCTTCTCTTCGGAGTCGCGGACGATGGCGTAGGCGGCGACGCCGAAGGTCATCGGTCGTTGGCCGCTCTGCTCGCGACGTCGCTGCATGTCTTCGATGCGCCGCGCGATGATCGCCGGACTGTCGCCGTGCATCACATAGGCATCGCACTGGTTGGCGATCAGCGTGCGGGCGGTATCCGATTCGCCGCCGGCGTAAAGCGTCGGGCGCGGCCGCGTCAGCGGCTTCGGCTCCATCACCGCGCTGTTGATGTCGTAGAAGCGGCCCTTGAACGAGAACTCCGGCTGCGACCACAATCCGTCGATCACCGTCAGCCATTCGCGCGTGCGGGCGTAGCGTTCATCGTGCTGATCGAATTGCACGCCGTACTGCCGCGCCTCTTCCGCCCACCACGACGAGACGACGTTCAGCGACAGACGGTCGCCGCTGATGTGATCGATGTTGGCGGCCTGTTTGGCCAGCAGCGCCGGCTCGTGGAACGTCGGCCGCACCGCCACCATCAGCTCCAGCGTCGAGGTGACGGCCGCGAGTGACGCCGCCGTGGACCAGGCGTCGAGCGACGGCGCGCGCACGCCCTTGATGTCGTTCAGGTTGAGTTCGGCGATGAGCGTGAGGTCGTAGCCCCACTCCTCGCTGCGCCGCGCCAGCGTGCGCACGTAGTCCCACGTCGGCGCCATCCCCTCGTCGTCGACGTTGCGGAGCCATCCGCCGAAGACCGGCAGCCAGTAACCGAAGCGCATTACCGCACCTCCTGCTCGAGGAAGTCGGCGAGTCGCGCGAACGGATCGAAGCCGATCACGCGTGGCGCGTCGGCGACGAAGTTCGACAGCGCGTTGATGTCGTAGTAATACCGCTGCCCGTCGCGCTCATCGATCATGTACTCGATGCCGCCCACCTCGATGCCGGCGGCGGCCATGATGCGTTCGACGTCGGCGATCACTTCGGCCGGCGGTGTGTAGCCTTCGACGCGCAGGTTGTTCTTCGGCGTGTCGACGGCGCACGCCGATCGCTCCAGCGCCACACCATCACTCGTCTGGCAGATGTCGGCCGGGCACAGATTGAAGCTGTCGCCGGAGCTGTAGACGTTGATGGCGTAGAGGTACCGCCCGCCGACGACCTCCACGCGCGTGATGTGCCCGCCTCTTGCTGGCATGAACTCCTGCACCAGCGCCACATCGTCCAGGCCGAGTTCGATGCGGCCTTCCTTCACGGCGCGCGCCAGGTCTTCCGGCCGATCGAAGCGGACGATGCCGGCGCCGCTGCCGCCGATGTTGCCCTTCACGACGACCGGGAACCGCAAGCCTTCCGCCGCCGCGACCGCCTGCCCGGCGTGATTGATCACCGTCGTCCGCGGGAACGGCAGGCCCAGCGATTTCAGCACGGAGATCTGCAGCGCCTTCGACGTCTCGGTGCGGAAGCCCTTCAGCCCATTGACGACGCGGACGCCGAGGTGTTCGAGGTGGGCCAGGTAGTGCAGCGTGTACAGGATGCTGTGGCGGTTGCCGCGCAGGTAGGCCGACGGACTCATGCGGTTGAACACCAGACCGAACTGCGTGCCGTCGCCGTTAGTGGCGTCGTACCAGTGCTGCCGCGCGTCGATGCGCTCGTACGGCGTGCCGCGGCGGTCGAGTTCCGCGAAGAGCGGGCGGAACCAGTCGGGGTGTTCGTAGTAGATGCCGATCGGTCGAGTCGGTGACGTCATGAAGGGCTCGCAAACAGAAAAAGGCCCGGAAAGCGTGAAGCCTTCCGGGCCTGGTGATGTGAGAAAAGGTTCGTGTGGGTGTTACGTCGACACGACGCTCGCGAGCACACCGAGGCGGCCGGAGGCAGGGGCTCCGCAACAGCAACAGGTGTGGGTCGAGGTCGTGAACACGAGGGGGCCATCCTTCCACGCCGATTGCAGGCGTGTCAAGGGTGAGGCGGCAGTCAGGCC
>JADZCY010000210.1 GCA_020851325.1 Acidobacteriota bacterium
CCAGCAGGTCGTCGACCAGACCCACCAGGTGCCGCACCTGACGCTCGATCACCGCACGTTCCTGGTCGATGCCGGTGACGCCGCGCAGCTTCAGCAGTTGCAGCGCCGTCGAGATCGGCGCCAGCGGATTGCGCAGCTCGTGTCCGAGCATGGCGAGGAACTCGTCCTTGGCGCGGTTCGCCGCTTCGGCGCCCTCGCGCAGCGCCACCAGTTCGCTGACGTCGATGGTGATGCCATCGAAGCGCACCGGCCGCTCGTCGTCGTATTGCGCGCGGCCGATGGCGCGAATCCAGCGAACGCGTCCGTCGGGGGCGACGGTTCGATACTGCGTGTCGAAGGTCGATTTGTCGTTGAGCGCCGCTTCGATGGCAACGCGCGTCGGTTCGCGATCGTCCGGATGCAGACACGCGAAGAACGTGTCGATGGTGACGTGCGCGTCCGGCGGCAGACCGAAGTGCTCCTTGACCTGCGCGTACCATGTCAGCACGTCGAAGGGCAGGTCGCAGAACCACAGGCCGACGCGTCCGGAATTGACGGCGAGATCGAGCCGCTCTTCGGCCTGCTTGCGATCGTGGATGTCGATCACCGATCCGACGTAGCCGGCAAAGCGCCCATCGGCCTCGATGCGCGGGCGGCCGGCGTCGATCACCCAGCGGTACGTGCCATCGGCGCGATGCAGCCGATGCTCGAGCTCGAAGGGTTCGTGCCGCGCATTCGCCTCGGCAAAGGCCTTGCGCGTGGCGTCACGATCCGCGGGATGCACCGGCGCCAGCCACCCGGAGCCAAGCCCTTCGTCCGGCTCCTGCCCGGTGTAGTCGTACCAGCCGCGCGACAGGTAGCTGCAACTGCCATCGGCTTCGGTGACCCACAGCATCGCCGGTGCGGTGTCGGCAAAGGCGCGGAAGCGCCGTTCGCTCGTACGCATCGCGTCGAGCGCACGCTGGCGCTGCCGCTCGGCAACGCGACGCGCCGTGATGTCGTTGAAGACGAGCGCGACCAGCCGCTGCTCGGGCGCGCCTATTCGCGACGCGTGCACTTCGAACGATCGCCCCATGGCCGGCGACTCCAGTTCGAAGCGGCGTGAGACGCCGGTGATCGCCACGCGTCCATACACATCAATCCATTCCTGCTCGAGGTTGGGCACCATCTCTCGGGCGGTGCGGCCCACCGGCGTCGTCAGGCCGGTGAGGCGTTCGAAGGCGTGATTGACCTCGAGGAAGCGATAGTCGACGGGACGTCCGTCGGCGTCGACCAGGATCTCGAACACACAGAAGCCCTGGTCGAACGCATAGAAGACCGCGCGAAACAGACTCACATCCAGCATGACGTGCTGACGCCATCTTGGCTCAAAACACCGGTGGCGCGCTCCGTCCCCGCTACCGCTCAGGTCGTTTCCGGATGAGTCGTCCATCACAGGATGGGTAAGCAGCGGCTTCTTCTGGCCACCGGGCTACCCGGTGGATCACCGCCACGCGCGCCCGAACGGATCGCATCGCGCCCGCGACGCGGTACGAACGTTGCTCCGCCGGGAGCGGAGGATCCTTCGATGAACAATCCCGACCATCAGATGCCCGGACGGAACGCGGCAGAGCACGCCGCGTCGGCGGCGGCAGACGCCTTCACGGACACCACCAACTACATCCGCGAGGCGGACTGGGAGACGATGACCGCCGACTTCGAACAGGTGGTGCGCCGCAATCCCGCGCCGTCGCTGCTGGTCGCGGCGGCACTGGGCTTCCTCCTCGGCCGCGCCTTGAGTCGATGATGACGGGCCCGATCCCCGAACGGTCCGTCCGCTCGATCTTCGAAGGCGTCGTCGACAACGTGCGCGACATCCTGCGCGCCGAGTTGGCGCTGGCCCGACACGAGCTGAATGACGATGTGGTCCGCGGACGATCCGCGGTCATGTTGATGACGGCCGGCGCCGGCGCCGCGCTGGTGGGTCTCCACTTCCTGCTCTGGTGCGCCGTCTACGCGTTGTCGCTGGTGCTGCCGTTGTGGGCCGCGGCAGGCAGCGTCGGATTGGTGTTCCTGATCGCCGGCGGACTCGCGGCGATGCGCGGCGTCAAGCAGTGGCGGTCCATTACATTCGGTCCCGAGCGCACTGTCGCGACCATGAAGGAGAACGTGCAATGGCTCAGTCGGTCCATCAACTAGAGGAACGCATCGCGGACGCACGGTCCAGGCTTGGCGCGGATCTGCAGCAGCTCGAGGCCAAGGTGGCGGACGCCACGAACTGGCGCACGCACTACAATCGCGCCCCGTTCCTGTGGCTGGGCCTGGCCATGGCCATCGGGTTCATTGCCTCGGGCTCGACCGGCGGCGGCACCGGTCGCATGAGCCGTGCCCTGCGCGCGCAGACCGGCACCGACACGTTCGACCGCTTCGTCGGCGCGTTCACGTCGATGGCCGTCGATCGCGCGAAGGTGTATCTGGACGAGCGGATGCCCGGGTTCGGTCGCGCGTTCGATCGCGTCTAGATCCTCAGCCCGCTTGGTTGCACGCTCACGACCCGATGACGCAACGGGCCGTGGACGTCGTGATCGTCGGCGCGGGTCCGAACGGGCTGACGGCGGCCATCGTCCTCGCCCGCTCCGGCTTGTCCGTCGTCGTGCTGGAAGCGCGTGAAACGATTGGCGGCGGGTGTCGAACCGAGTCGTTGACGCTGCCCGGGTATCGACACGACGTCTGCGCCGCGATTCATCCGATGGGCGCCGCATCGCCAATCTTCCAGCGTCTCCGACTGACCGATCATGGCGTTGCCTGGTTGCCGGCGCGATATGCCCTTGCCCACCCGCTGGATGACGGACGCGTCGCGCTGCTGTCGCGGCGCATGGACGAGACGACAGCGTCGCTCGACGGAGACGATGGCGCGCGGTGGGCAGCGATGCTCGAGCCGTTCGTCGATCAGTCGGAGGCGTTCTTCGACGAGATCCTGCGGCCGGTCCGCATTCCTCGACACATCGGGTTGATGTCTCGCTTCGGATTGCTCGGCCTGCAGTCCAGCGAACGCGTGCAGCGGCGATTCCGCGGTGCTGCCGCACGGGCGCTGCTCGCGGGCAGCGCGGCGCATTCTGTGATTCCGCTTTCGGCTGCCGGCTCGGCGGCGTTCGGCCTCGTGCTGTCGGTCGCGGGCCATGCGCTCGACTGGCCGTGTGCGCGCGCGGGATCGCAGTCGATCACCGACGCGCTGGCGACGCTGGCTGGCGATGCCGGGTGCCGCATCGTCACCAACCATCGCGTCGCGTCGCTGCACGACATCCCGCCCTCACGCGCCGTGTTGTTCGACGTGACACCACGACAGGTGGAGCGCATCGTCGGCGATCGGTTCCCGCCTGCCTTTCGTAATGCGCTCTGCCGCTTCCGCTATGGCGCCGGCGTCTTCAAGATCGATTACGCGCTGTCGGCCCCAATCCCGTGGACCAACGCGGCGTGCGCCGAAGCGGCAACGGTGCACGTCGGCGGCACGGCGGACGAGATCTCGCGGTCGGAAGCCGCGGCAAACCGCGGCGTTATCTCTGACGCGCCGTTCGTTCTGGTGGCGCAGCAGAGTCATATGGATGCCTCGCGCGCACCCGCGGGCCGGCACACCGGCTGGGCCTACTGCCATGTCCCGCACGGGTCGCCGGTGGACATGACCGCGCGGATCGAGCAGCAGATCGAACGGTTCGCCCCGGGGTTCCGCGACGTCGTGCTGGCGCGTCACGTAATGGATCCGCGCGCGATCGAACGGCACAACGCCAACATGATCGGCGGCGACATCGGCGGCGGCGCCAACACGCTGCGGCAGTTCCTGCTGCGACCGACGCTGCGATGGAACCCTTACAGCACGCCGGACCCGCGCTTTTTCTTCTGCTCGAGTTCGACGCCGCCAGGTGGCGGCGTGCATGGGATGTGCGGCTATGGAGCGGCGGCCACCGTACTGCGACGCGTGTTCCGCCGCCCCATGCCTGACGATCTGCGCGTCTGACGGCGCGTCTTCACACCATCGGCGGATCGCTCTCGCGTTCGAAATGGCGGTGACGCGCCACCGCGGACACGAACGCATCGAGAACGTCGCCCGCGCCCTTTTCGGCTTCGATGAGGCCGGGATCGGCAGCGTTGGCCGCGACGCCGGCCTTGCGCAGCACCGGATTGTCGCGGCCGAGGCTCAGGATCGTCTTGCAGTGTCGATACTGATCCTTCACGAACTCCACCATGCGTCCGTCGGCCGCCAGCGTCGTCGCGGCGGCGCCGCCGGCCACGATCACGGCGTCGAACAGTACGGATGGCATCGCGTCGACGGGCACGTCCACTTCCAGCGTCTCTCCCGCGTCGACGGCGCCAAGCCGGCCGCCGACGAACCGCGGCACGGCACCCTGTTCGAAGAGACGCCGATAGATCGTGCTGAGCGATCGCCCGTCGGCGCCATCGGCCACGAGGATGGCCACGCGTCGTGTCCGGATGCCGTCCTCGCCGGGTCGCGCCGTCAGCGACAGCGCCGGCGACGCGGTGACTTCGGGTTCGACATCGCGCGCCAGCACTTTCGGCAGCGGCTCCGGCAGTTGTCGCATGCCGAGTCCCGTCGCCACTTCCGACGCCAGCGTCTCGTCGACGTGTCGCAGTCCGGCCACCATGCGTTCGCGGATCGCCGCCGTCTGCACGCGCGCCAGCTCGAAGCGGAAGGCACTGATGATGTGCTGCTGTTCGCTGGGCGTCTGACTGCGGAAGAACAGCCGCGCCTGCGCGTAGTGCTCGGCGAAGCGTTCGGGCTTGCCGCGCACCTTCGATGCTTCCGGTGCCATCGGCTCCGGGTAAGAGACGAAGCCCCTGGCCCCGGCCTGGAACGGACATCCGCCACCCAGCGAGTTCGGTTCGTACGACACCCGACCGCGGTTGATCGTCTGCCGATGCATGCCGTCGCGCTGGTTGTTGTGCACCTGCGCGACCGGCGCGTTGATGGGAATCTCGTGAAAGTTGGCGCCGCCGAGCCGCGAGATCTGCGTGTCGACGTACGAGTGGATGCGTCCCGCCAGCAGCGGGTCGTTCGAAAAGTCGATGCCCGGCACCACGTGCGCGGTGCAGAAGGCCACCTGCTCGGTCTCCGCGAAGAAGTTGTCCGGGTTGCGATTCAACACGAGGCGGCCGACCGGCATCACCGGGATGAGTTCCTCGGGGACGATCTTCGTCGAGTCCAGGATGTCGAACGAGAACCGTTCGGCATCCTCTTCGGTGAACACCTGAATGCCGAGTTCCCATTCGGGGTAGGCGCCGGCCTCGATGGCTTCCCACAAGTCCCGACGATGGAAGTCCGGATCGGCGCCGGAGATCTTGACGGCTTCGTCCCAGACCAGCGAGTGCGTGCCGGCCTTCGGCGACCAGTGGAACTTCACGAACTGCGACTCGCCGGCGGCGTTGACGAAGCGGAAGCTGTGCACGCCGAAGCCCTGCATCATCCGGTAGCTGCGGGGAATGGCGCGGTCCGACATCGCCCACATCAGCATGTGTGTGATCTCGGGCATCAGCGACGCGAAGTCCCAGAACGTATCGTGCGCCGTCCCCGCTTGCGGCATCGCGAAATGCGGCTCGGGTTTGGCGGCGTGCACCAGGTCGGGAAATTTCATCGCGTCCTGGATGAAGAACACCGGGATGTTGTTGCCCACCAGGTCCCAGTTGCCTTCATCGGTGTAGAACTTCACCGCGAAGCCGCGCACGTCTCGCGCCGTGTCCGTCGATCCCCGCTCACCGACGACCGTGGAGAAGCGAACGAAGACGGGTGTGCGCTTGCCGGCTTCGGCAAAGACGGATGCGCGCGTCAAGTCCGTGAGCGCGCGCGTGCATTCGAAGTAGCCATGCGCCGCCGATCCGCGCGCGTGGACGATGCGCTCGGGAATGCGTTCGTGATCGAAGTGCGTGATCTTCTCGCGGAGGATGAAGTCCTCGAGCAGCGTCGGGCCGCGCAGCCCGGCCTTGAGCGAATTCTGATTGTCGGCGACGGGCACACCCTGGTTGGTCGTCAGGTGCCTGCCGGTCGAGTCGGCGCGCACGCGATCGAGCGGCGCGTTGGTCTTGTTGACGCCGGCGGGTGGACCGCCGCTGCCGACTTTCTCCGAGCCGTTCGCCTCGGTGACGGTGCTGGCGCCGGTAATCGGATCATCCGGCGGCACGGATTGGCCCTCGGGCGGCGTCTGTGCCGCATCGGGGTCGTACTCCGCGGCTTTGTTGTCGTTGGAGGGCCGACGTTCGACGAGGGCGGCCGTCGCTTCCATCTTGACGGTCGGGTCGTCGTCGCTGTCGGCATACAGCGCCGGGATGGCGGGGCCACCGACGGTGGCTCGGCTGTTGGGATCGCCCTCTTCGGGATTGAAGCGAGGGCCGGGCTCAGGAACAGGAGGTGGAGTCTTCGCCATGGTGGTCCCTGACGCTAGTGGCCGGTATTGACGAACATCGCGGCTGATGCGTCGCCGGCTCGTCCCTTCCGTGTGCGAGGCTTCTCGCCCGCGCTCACGTCACCTTCATCCTCGTCGTCCTCCTCGGCGTCGTCGTCCTCATCTTCGTCGTCGTCTTCGTCGCTGTCCTCGTCCGCTTCCTCGTCTTCGTCTTCGTCGCTGTCCTCGTCGTCCTCTTCGTCTTCATCGTCATCGTCATCCGCGCCGGCGCCGTCGACGGCGCGCTGATCGATGCCGTCCGCCGCCAAGCGGGGCCATGCGCTCAGCGATGGCTGCTCCGCGTCATCCGTCTCGCGCCACTCGCTGATGAATGCTTCGTGCAACGTCTTCTGTTCAGCCATCGGATCCCTCCGCCGAGTTCCTACGCGTTCACCAACGATCGGCATCGCCGCGCCTTGTTGCGGCAGGGCGGTGCCAGTGGGCCATCCCGCAATGGGGGTGCGGGCGCCGCCAGTGCACGAATCGAACCAGGTTGATGGACCGGTGGGTCCGCGGAGAGGTGCGACGAAGGTGAGGTGGACGAAGACCGTCAGATCGTCAACGAATCAGAGCAGCTCGACCGGCATGACGCGGATGTGCATCGCTTCTTCGTCGAAGCGCGCCGCCAACTGCCTGCTGTAGCGCTGCCACCATTCCCGATCGAACTCTTCGACGACGACCTCGACCATGACGACATCGTCGTGCTGCTCATCGCCGGCGGGGTCGACCCAGGCGCCGCGTGCCGGGGCGCGGATGTAGGCGGTGACGCCCTGAAAGCGATCGACGAGTTCCTGGCGCGTCTGCGCGATCGGTCCGTCGGCGTGCTGTTCACCCTTCACCGGCAGCAGCAGTTGAATCAGGTGCATGCCTCAGTAAGGCACATTCCCGGTCCAGTGCGTGAGCAGCGGCAGCAGGACATTGAAGTACAGCTCCAGTCGCAGCGTCATGGTTTCTCCGCCGATGAACCGCGCGCGAGGTCGCGGCGGGTTGTGATCAAGAGGCGGCACAAGCGGGCGGCTCCGGCGACCCGCCTCGCGCCGCACCTGCGGTCAGCCGCACGTTCGTGAGCACCCTCGTGCAGCACCCTCGTGCAGCACCTCCGTGCAGCACCTTCGTGCAGCACCTCCGTGCAGCACCTTCGTGCAGCACCCTCGTGGAGCACCTCCGTGTCAGCACCCTCGTGCAGCACCTCCGTGTAGCACCCCCGTGTCGCACCTTCGTGGAGCACCTCCGTGGAGCACCCCCGTCTGTACGGCCCAATCACCTGCCGCGCGAACCGTTCCATCTCCTCGAGCTGCGGGCTGCACTGCAGGAGCAGCAGATCCACGCCGGCGTCTTCGAACGCCTGCACCTGCGCGATCACGGCTTCCGGCGTGCCGACGAGCCCCGATCGCAGTCCACGGTTCGAAACCGAGTAATCCTCGAGCGACACGCGTTGTTCGAGCTGCGTGTTCTGAACCCACTGCTGATAGTTGTCGTAACCAGCCGCCGACTGCTTGACGTCCGTGATGCGCTCGCGTTCACGCGCCGCCTCCTCTTCGGAGTCACGAACGATGGCGTAGGCGGCGACGCCGAAGGTCATCGGTCGCTGGCCGGTCTGCTCGCGACGCCGCTGCATGTCTTCGATGCGCCGCGCGATGATCGCCGGACTGTCGCCGTGCATCACGTAGGCATCGCACTGGTTGGCGATCAGCGTCCGGGCCGTGTCCGACTCACCGCCGGCGTAGAGCGTCGGACGCGGACGCGTCAGTGGCTTCGGCTCCATCACCGCGCTGTTGATGTCGTAGAAGCGCCCCTTGAACGAGAATTCGGGCTGCGACCACAGCCCGTCGACCACCGTCAGCCACTCGCGCGTGCGGGCGTAGCGCTCGTCATGCTGATCGAACTGCACGCCGTACTGCCGCGCCTCTTCCGCCCACCACGACGAGACGACGTTCAGCGACAGGCGGCCACCGCTGATGTGATCGATGTTGGCGGCCTGTTTCGCCAGCAGCGCCGGCTCGTGAAACGTCGGCCGCACCGCCACCATCAGCTCCAGCGTCGAGGTGACGGCGGCCAGCGACGCCGCCGTCGACCAGGCGTCGAGCGACGGCGCGCGCACGCCCTTGATGTCGTTCAGGTTGAGCTCGGCGATGAGCGTCAGGTCGTAGCCCCACTCCTCGCTGCGTCGCGCCAGCGCGCGCACGTAATCCCACGTCGGCGCCATGCCCTCGTCGTCGACGTTGCGGAGCCATCCGCCGAAGACCGGCAGCCAGTAGCCGAAGCGCATTACCGCACCTCCTGCTCGAGGAAGTCGGCGAGCCGCACGAACGGATCGAAGCCGATCACGCGTGGCGCGTCGGCGACGAAGTTCGACAGCGCGTTGATGTCGTAGTAATACCGCTGCCCGTCGCGGTCGTCGATCATGTACTCGATGCCGCCCACCTCGATGCCGGCGGCGGCCATGATGCGCTCGACGTCGGCGACCACCTCGGCCGGCGGCGTGCAGCCTTCGACGCGCAGGTTGTTCTTCGGCGTGTCGACGGCGCACGCCGATCGCTCCAGCGCCACACCATCACTCGTCTGACAGATGTCGGCCGGGCACAGATTGAAGCTGTCGCCGGAGCTGTAGACGTTGATGGCGTAGAGGTAACGCCCGCCGACGACCTCCACGCGTGTGATGTGCCCGCCTCTTGCCGGCATGAACTCCTGCACCAGCGCCACATCGTCCAGGCCGAGTTCGATGCGGCCTTCCGTCACGGCACGCGCCAGGTCTTCCGGTCGATCGAAGCGGACGATGCCGGCGCCGCTGCCGCCGATGTTGCCCTTGACGACGATCGGAAAGCGCAGACCTTCCGCCGCCGCCCGCGCCTGGTCGGCATGATTGATCACCGTCGTCCGTGGGAACGGCAGGCCGAGCGATTTCAGCAGCGAGATCTGCAGTGCCTTCGACGTCTCGGTGCGGAAACCCTTCAGCCCATTGACGACGCGGACGCCGAGGTGTTCGAGGTGGGCCAGGTAGTGCAGCGTGTAGAGGATGCTGTGGCGGTGGCCGCGCAGATAGGCCGATGGGCTCATGCGGTTGAACACCAGGCCGAACTGCGTGCCGTCGCCGTTGGTGGCGTCGTACCAGTGCTGCCGCGCGTCGATGCGCTCGTACGGCGTGCCGCGGCGGTCGAGTTCCGCGAAGAGCGGGCGGAACCAGTCCGGGTGTTCGTAATAGATGCCGATCGGTCGAGTCGGTGACGCCATGATGTGCTCGCAAACGGAAAAAGGCCCGGAAAGCGCGAAGCCTTCCGGGCCTTGTTGATGTGAGAAGAGGTTCGTGTGGGTGTTACGTCGACACGACGCTCGCGGGCACACCGAGGCGGCCGGAGGCAGGGGCTCCGCAACAGCAACAGGTGTGGGTCGAGGTCGTGAACACGAGGGGGCCATCCTTCCACGCCGATTGCAGGCGTGTCAAGGGTGAGGCGGCAGTCAGGCC
>JADZCY010000211.1 GCA_020851325.1 Acidobacteriota bacterium
AAGGAAACGCCCGGAGCGGAGGTCTACTCCACCCCGGGCGCGTGTCTTTTCCGAGCTTCAGGCTGTGGGGCTCGTCGTCCTCGGGCCCAAGACCCAGGACCCAAGCCCCACGCCCCTTAGAAGCTCAGCCTGAACATCAGCTGCGTCAGGCGCATGAAGCCGCGCTGCGTGGTGATGCGGCCAAACGATCCGGACCCGACCGCCGTGTTCGGACCGGTCGTCTTCACGGTGTTGGTGATGTTCAGCACCTCGTAGCGGATCTGGGCACGGGCGCGGCCGCCGAGGCGGATGTCCTTGGTGGCCACGAAGTCCCAGTTGTTCCGATGCGGCGTCCGCACGTCACTGAGCGTGCGGGGCGCCGTGCCGAGCTGGAAAGCTCCGGGGTTCACGAACGCGTCGGCGTTCAACCACGTGCCCGAATTCTGCGCGGTGAAGATCCGGTCCTCGCGGCTGCCACTCGTCGCCGGGTCGGAGCCGGTGAGGTTCGGGTACTGCTTCAGGAAGAACGCGCTGCTGAGGTTGTTCGAGTTGGCCGACGTCGAGACGGGGAAGCCGCTCTCGAAGGCGATGATCGACGAAATCGTCCAGTCGCCCAGGATGGCGGCGGCGGCACCGCTGGTCGCCCAGCGCTTGCCCTCGCCGAACGGCAGCTGGATGATGGGCGACAGCACGAGCTTGTGCGGCACGTCCAGGATGCTCGTGGCGTACTCGCGATCCATGTCGTACGCGTTCTGGGCGTTGGTGCTGACCGACGAGTAGCTGTTGGTCTCGGCGAAGAAGTTATCCTTCAGGCGCGACCACGTGTAGTTGATGCGGCCGCCCCAGCCATTGCTCATCCGCTTCTCGAACTTGAAGATGGCGGCGTGGTACTGGCTGCGGCCCTGGGTGTTCTGGCGCATCAGGATGTCCAGGTACTGCGGGTACGGCCGCAGCAGCTGCGCCCGGCTGATGGTGGCGCTGCCCGGCGACACGCCGGTGCCCGTGCCGAAGAACGGGTTCGACACCCGGTCCTGCAGGGCCGAGCCCAGCGACAGGAAGCTGGGATCGAGCTGGTTGATGTTCAGCGTGGCATCGTTGGCGCCGCCGAGGCTGGCATTGCGGATGGTCGAACCCGAGTACTCGAAGCCCACCGCCATGTTGCCCGGCAGCTCGCGGTTGATGTCGAACGAGTACTGGTGCACGTAGGGCGCCTTCTTGTCCTGATCGATGAACTCGATCTGGCGGCCGACGCCCTCCAGGTAGCCGAGGGCATTGCCACGCGGCTGCACGACGCCACCGGGGAACGGGTTCGTGAGCGTGTTGGTCGGGAAGAACTGCCCCTGCTCCATGAACGTGTCCTGGCTGTAGCCCACCTGGCCGTAGTTCGAGGAACCCACGAACTGGTAGGGCCAGGGCGCCCAGTAGAGGCCGTAGCCGCCGCGCATCACGGTCTTCTGGTTCATCGAGTACACCACGCCGAAGCGCGGCGAGATCTTGACGGCGGGCACGTTACCCTGCTCGTTCGGCGCGCCGTTCACGCCGGCGTACATCAGGCCGCCTTGCATGGTCTGGCCGGTCAGGGGGTTGACGATGCTGCCCAGCACGCCGCCGGGGTTGACGGTCCGGTCGAACCCGACGGTGAAGCGGTCCTCGGCCTCACGCAGGCCGCTCTCGTACTCGAAGCGCACGCCGCCGTTGACGGTCAGCTTCGAGTTCACGCGGAAGTCGTCCTGCAGGTAGGCGCCCCAGTACCGCACGAAGTAGTCGGCGGGACTCGAGACGAGGATCCGGCTCAGGTTGCCAGGGTCTCCCGAGGGCAGGCCCAGCATGAAGCTCGCCATCGCATTGCCCGACGGGGTCGCCCCGTTCACGCCGTTCAGGTTCGGGTTGGCCGAGGTGAACCGCCGGTCGAAATTGAACGTGCCCGCGGCGCCCGAGAACGACTGCGTGTCGATGCCGATGGTGCGGAAGTCGGCGCCGGCCTTGACCGTGTGACGGCCAACCAGCCGGGACAACGTGGCGTTGGCGCTCCACGAGTAGAGGTTGCGGTCCGACGGGTCGATGGCGCCGAGGCCGTAGTAGTCGGTCATCGAGACGTTGGGGAACTTCTTGACCCCGATGGCATTGATGAAGGACGAGGCGAACCCCAGGTTCGCCGGGTCGAAGTCCACCGACGTCGTGTCGTCGTCACGGAACTGCGTCCAGCCGTAGCGGAGCGTCAGCACGGTGTTGCTGCTCGGCAGCCAGGTGTTGTTCAGCGCCAGCACGTGGACGCGGCGCTTGAGCACGTAGTCGCTGCTGTCGATGAACGCGTTCGCCTGCCCCTGAGGGACGACGCCGTTGGCGCACGGCTCGTCGGTCTTGTTGTAGAGGTAGAAGCCCATCAGCGAGACCTTGTCGTTGATGCGGTGGTCAATCTTGCCCGTGTACATCATCGCGCGGTCTTCGATGGTCGGCTGGAACTGCCAGTTCGGCTCGTCGTTGCTGCGATCCACCTGCGGATCCGGCAGGTAGCTCATCATGTTGACGGCCACCGGGTTGAGGCGGTTGGCGGGGATGACGTTGCCGGGGAACGGCGTGCGGCCGTTGCCGTTGGCATCGCCCGTCAGCGGGTCGTAGATGACCACGAGGCGGCCGCTATCGTCGGTCGTCTGCGAGAAGTCGCCGCGCTTCTCACGCGCGGTCGGCAGGCGTTCCTGCACGTTGCGCGTGGTGTTCGACCCGTAGCCTTCCTGCGCGTACCAGAAGAACGTGCGGTTCCGGACGATCGGGCCGCCGAAGCCGCCGCCGGCCAGATGGAAGTAGGTGTCGGGAAGCGGCACGCCCGCCTTCTCCGAGAAGTAGTTGTTGGCGGCGCCCCACTTCGGGCGGGTCTGGTAGAAGCCACCGCCGGCGAAGCTGTTCGTGCCCGAGCGCGTGGCCACGTTGAACGTGCCGCCACCGGTACGGCCCGTCTCCGCGTCGTACTGGTGCACCTGCACCGCCACGTCGTCGAGCGCCTCGATGGAGGGGTTGGCGGACGCGCGATTGCGGATGTCGCCCACCGGCACGCCGTCAATCAGGTAGTTGTTGCCGCGGCGGGTGCCGCCGCCCAGCGACAGCAGCGACGCGTTGGTCTGGTCCTGCTGCCGGTTGAACTGCGGGTCGCCCGAGGCCACCACGGTGGGCAGCGTCACGGCGAAGAGGAACGCCGACCGCCCGCCGCTCGGCAGCGTCGAGAGCTGCTCGGTGCTGATGACGCCGCCGCCCGTGGCGTTGGACGTGTCGATGAGCGGCGCCGCGCCGGTGACCGTAATGGTCTCCTGCAGCTGGCCGACTTCGAGCGTGATGTCGAGCGTCACGAACTGCTGCGCCGCGACGCGAAGCCCCGTGTTCTCGAAGGTCT